>CAYQRX010000107.1:0-9578 GCA_964419865.1 uncultured Hyphomonas sp.
GGCCTGCCGACCCAGCCCAGCTGTCACTAACCCCCCGAGAAAGCAGAGGCCCCAGCCTGGGGCCTCTGCATCTTTTCCAGATCAGCAGACTCCACTTGGGATCTCATCAAATGAAATTCAGCACGCTGACCCTCCGCGCCATGCTGATCGCTTCTACAGCGATCCTCGCGCCCGCTATCGCATCGGCTCAGACCGATCCCGGCTCCAGCACCGAAAGCGAAACCGAGGCGGCGTCCGACGCCGACAACCTGAAGCTTCAGGAAGTTGTGGTCCTCGGCCGTTACATCCCCGAAGTTCTGCGCAGTACGTCTGAGGTCGCCGCATTTCTGGCACCTGAAGATCTGGCGCGCCAGGGCGATTCAGACGCCGCCGCCGCGCTTGCCCGCGTGACGGGCCTCAGCATCGCCGAAGGCCGGTTTGTCTATGTACGTGGTCTTGGCGAGCGTTATTCCGCCGCTCGCCTCAACGGATCCCCGCTCCCCAGCCCCGAACCGCTGCAAAGGGTTGTCCCGCTGGACCTCTTCCCCACCAAGATTCTGGAAAACGTCCTTGTCCAGAAGACTTACTCCACCGAGTATCCTGGCGAGTTCGGCGGCGGCATTATTGACCTGCGCACGCTCAACGTTCCCAAGGAAAGCTTCCTCGAACTGAGCATCAGCGGAAGCTACAATACCGAAACGACGGGTAAGGATGGAATAACCTATTACGGATCGGACACCGACGTCATTGGCTTCGATGATGGTACACGAAAACTTCCGGTCGCTGTCCGCAAGGCAATGGCAACGGGCCAACGTATCCAAAGCGGCAATTTTTCGGACAGCGAATTGCAGGCGATCGGACAATCCTTTGTCAATGCGCCGATCAACCTGATCCAGCGCAATGACAGCATCCCTGTCAATGGCAGCTATGAGGCGTCCGGTGGCACCTCGTTCGACTTCGGCAGCTTTGAACTGGGGGTCATCGGCGTTCTCGGGTACAGCAATGGCTGGCGCACCCGCGCCGGAATCCAGGAGGCCGGCGAAATCCTCGGCGGCGATCTCGAGACGACGTCGAACTACACCTACCTGTCCACGGATCACAATATCGGATGGGATGCGTTATTCGGCCTTGGCCTCGATTTTGGTGACGACAAGATCGACTGGACCAATCTCTATATCCGCCGCACCACGAAACAGGCCTACATCCGTGAAGGCTTCGACGATCTGGCAAGCCGCGACGTCCGCGACGACCGCACCGGCTGGTATGAGCGCGAACTCTACAGCACACAGCTGAACGGTCGGCATTATCGCGGTCCCTGGACGTTCGACTGGCGCACAGCGCTTTCCCAGACGAAGCGTGACGCGCCATATGAACGCGCAATCCGATACGTCTTCAACCCGATCGTAAACAACTATGTTTACGATCCTGCCGGCTCGGGCTCGTCCAACAGCATCAGCTTTTCTTATCTGGATGATAAGGTCATCAGCGCCGGCGCTGATGTGAAGTACACACAGGCGCTGTCATCTGCGAGGGATATTGAGTATGCGGCAGGCTTCGAGGCGTATCGCAACGAACGTGCGGCTCAGACCCGCGTGTTTGGCTTCATTGTCGGCAGCCCGCCTCTGGATTTCCTGATCACTCAACAGCGGCCCGACTTCCTGTTCGCCAACTACAACATCAATCCGGATGTGTTCGTTCTCCGCGAGACAACCGGATCGGCGGGCGCAGCGGCGTATGACGCTGATCTCGAAGTGTTCGCGGCTTACGCCAAGGTCGACGCAGAAATATTGCCACTGATCCGGACGGCAGTGGGCATACGTTTTGAGGACGCGGTTCAATCGGTGGCGCCGCTGTCGCTGATTGCGGCCGAGGCCAGCCCTGAGGCGCCGCCTTCACTTGAGAACCAGTATCTCCTCCCGGCCGCCACGCTGACCTGGAACTTTGCCGAAAACCAGCAACTGCGTCTCGGTGCTTCTCAGAGCATCGGGCGCCCGCAGTTTCGCGAACTGGCGCCGCAGCAATACTTTGATCCGGAAAGCAGCCGCATTTTCATCGGCAACCCCTATCTGGTCGATACGGAGATCCTGAACCTGGATGCTCGTTACGAGTTCTATTTCGACCGGGGTCAGGCATTTACGGCCGGCGTCTTCTTCAAACAACTGGACCGGCCCGTCGAAGCGGTTGTTGTCCAGCAAAGCGCTTCGGTCTTCCAGTCCTATCTCAATGCACCCGAAGCAATCCTTTATGGCGCAGAGTTCGAGTTCAAACGAATTTTCGACAGCCCGTTTGAGGGCCCCTTCTTCGGGAACAAGGAGTTCCTGTTCCAGGCAAACTACACCTACTCCGATTCCGAAGTGAAGGCGGGCCCGGGCGATGTCGTATTCCCGCTGCAGGCCGCCGGTCAGCCCCGTCCCGCAACGGATTTCATTTTGGATGGGACGAGGCTGCAAGGGCAGTCCGAACACCTCGCCAACCTGCAGATTGGCTGGCAGGATGATCTGGCACGTTCTCAGCTCACGCTGCTCGCGACATACGCAAGCGAACGCGTCTCTGCGCGCGCGCCGGCCGGTCAGCCCGATTTCATCCAGGATCCGGGCATCAACCTCGACCTTGTGTTCAAAAAGGGGTTCAGTGTCCGCGGCAAGGACTTCACCTTCGACTTCAAGGCCCAGAACCTCCTGGGAGAGGACTTTGAGGAGTTCCAGACAGGAAACGGCGGTTATGTCCGGATTAACCAGTACGATATCGGGACAACCTTCTCCGTCGGCCTGAGCGCGGAGTTTTGAGGGCCGGGTCTCTAGCCAGCATAATAGCTGGGAGCGTGCGCGGCGGGCCGGAAGTGCCCCGCCGCGCGCATCGTTGCTTCACCAAGATTTTGATGGATTGACACTACACGCCCTTGTAGTTTTCCCGGCAGCGGGCGCAGAAAGTGCAATTCGCGGCCAGAACGTCTCAGAAGTGTCGCACAAGTATGCTTAAGCGTGGAACATCGTCCGGGGAGTAAAGGCGGATGCGACTTTTCAGAATGGAAAGCCCGTTACCCGGTCGGCTCGGCCTGATGAGCCGGAGGACGCTGGAGGCTGGTCTGGCCCTTCTCACCGGCCTTCTCCTGGCCCGGTTCGTGTGGCTAGCGGTTGAACCGTCCGTCCTTGATGGCGGAAATCATCGCCTGCTGCCGATCAACTCGGCAGATATACGGCCCAACAATGCCCAGGATGCCCTGGCGCAACACAACCTTTTCGCTGCAGCGGCTCTCCCGCCGACGCAGTATGAGGATGCGGTCCCCACCTCGCTCAACCTGCGCCTTACCGGGCTCCGTTGGGCTGACGGCGGCGCGGAGCGCGGGAGCGCCATAGTGGTGCTGCCTGATGGCACCCAGAAATTGCTCTCTCCCGGAGATCATATCGTGGATGGCGCAGTGCTGGACACGATCGCCGTAGATCGCATTTTCCTTCATTCTAACGGGAAGCTTGAGGAATTGCGTTTGCAAGCTCGCGGCGGGTCACTCGCATCCCCCCAGGCATCGGGCGCGCCCCTTCCAGCGTCCGGCGCAGCGATCGCTCCGTCAGCAAATCAGGCAACCCCGGCACAGTTGGCCACCGACGTGATCCTGCAGCCAGACCTGCGCGGCGGTGCGGTCACCGGCTATCGCCTGTCGCCACGCGGCAACGGACATTTTGAGAAGGCCGGCCTTGAGCCGGGCGACCTGGTGCTGCGTATCAATGGAGAGAGTGTGGAGGGGATGAGCCCCGACGCCCTGCAGGCCGCCGTAATGGCTTCCGAGACCATTTCCCTCGACGTCGTCCGCAGCGGGGCCATTGTCCGCCTGCGCATATCCCCGGACTCCGGCCTGGCTCAATGAACAACCGTTTTCTAATTGCGGCCGCAGCGGCCCTCACTGCCTCGCAGAGTGCATTCGCGCAGGTACCAGCCCAATCGCAGGATCGCCATGTGCTGAATCTCAGCGACGTCGAGCTCAACACACTGATCGAAGATATCTCAACGCTCACAGGATATACTTTCATCACGCATCCGGATGTACGGCGCGCCCGTGTCTCTGTCGTCTCACAGACACCCATGACCACGCCGGAGCTCTTTCAAGTCTTCCTGACAACCCTCCGTATACAGGGGTTTGCCGCTGTCCCGGCCGGAAAGGATACATATCGCATCGTGCCGCGCATGATGGCAGCCACGGAAGCGCCGCTCTCAGGGGCTGGCGCCAACGCCTTCATAACCGAAGTGATCAAGCTTGACCGCGCGAATGCTATGGAAACGGCTCAGATGATCAAGCCGATCCTCGACACTCAGGGACAAGTCGTTGCCAATGCAAGCACCAATACCCTGGTTGTTGTCGATTATGCCTCAAACCTCGAGCGTGTGCGCCGCATTATCGAAGTGGTCGACCGGGACCAGACCATCGTCGAAACTGTCTCGCTGCGGAATGTGCCTGCGGCGGAGATGGAGACGATCCTCACCCGCCTGCAGGGGGAGCCGACAGGCCAGCAGGGACAGGTTTCGGCGCGCCTGTCGGCCGTCGCTTCGCTTACAAGCAATGCGGTCGTTCTGCGGGGAGACCCGTCGTCCGTTGAGCGTGCGAAACGCGTTGCTCTGGAACTTGATGCAACGAATCCGCAGCGCGATCATGTTCGTGTTTTGACGTTGAATTATGCGGACGCGGCTGAAGTCGTTCCAATTCTGGAGCGCGTCGCCAACAGCATGGCCATGCAGCGGGCCGCTTCCGAAACGGCGCCGCTTGCGCAGACGATTGCGCATCATGCACCGACCAACTCACTCATCATCAGCGCCAACCCGGAAACGATCCTTGCGATGGAAAAGGTCGTCGCAGCGCTCGATATCCGCCGGCCGCAGGTCATGGTGGAAGCCATAATTGTCGAGATGTCAGACAACGCAACCCGGGAACTCGGGTTGCAGTTCCTCCTGGCCGGCACAGGCGGCTCGGATGTGCCATTCGCATCGACAAATTTCTCCCGCGCAGCACCGAACCTGCTTGCCCTCACTGGCGCGCTGGTGACCGATGCCTTCGATGATCCGTCAGAAAGCAATCCGTTCCGTGACGCGGCCATCAGTTCGCTGACGGGAACGTCCGGCCTGACACTGGGAATCGGCGGATCATCGGGCGACAATCTGTTCGGTGTGATTTTGAATGCCGTCCAGGACGATACAACTTCGCGCATCCTTTCGACGCCGTTCGGTATGACCCTGAACAACGCCACTTCAGCCCTGATTGTTGGCCAGGAAATACCGGTGACGACGGGCCAGGTACTTGGAGATGCGAATACCAATCCGTTCCGCACGGTCGAGCGCAAGGATGTCGGCATCCAGCTTGAGGTCACACCGCGGATTGGGGACAACAATACGGTTCGCCTGGATATCCGCCAGGAAGTGTCCAGCGTGTTTGGCAGCGTCGGAACGGTCACGCCGGATCTGATTCTCGACAAGCGGGAGATCCGGGCCAGCGTTCTGGCCGATGATGGCGACATCATCGTCCTCGGCGGCCTGATCGAGCAGACCGATACGATCCGCGACACGAAAGTACCTGTCCTGGGTGACATACCCGCTGTCGGGCGACTGTTCCGCTCAGAGGGAAAGGGCTCAACGCGCACGAACCTCATGGTCTTTATCCGCCCGACAATCGTCCGCAGCCGGTCTGACGCGCAGGCCGCGACGGATCAGAAATATCTCTACATCCAGGCCCAGGAATTGCTCCGTGAGCCGATGGCCGGCGGTTCAATTGATCAGTTTGTCCGGGAAGTCCTGGGCAATGGCGGGCCGGGCGCGCAAGCCACCGAGCCACAGCAGTAATTTCATGTTCCGCGGTCAGGTCACCTACGCTTTCGCCAGAGACAAGGGTGTCGTCGTCATTCCCGGCCTACCAGAGCGGACTTTCGCTGTGCGCGAGGGCGCGGAACCTGAAGCCATACTTGAAGCACGCCGCGTTGCCGGCATGCCGGCCGCGCTTGTTTCGATGACGCCGCCGCAATTCGAACGCCAGTTGTCCGACAGTTTCGGTCAGTCGCGGCTTGATGGCAGGGCTGCCGAGGCCGCCGCCGGCGCGGGCGGAGACCTCGAGAGCCTGTTCGACGGCCTTCCGCAAACCGAGGACCTCCTCGCCGGCGATACGGACGCACCGATCATCACGCTTATCAACGGGCTGCTGCAGGATGCCATCCGGCGCCGTGCGTCCGATGTACATATTGATCCGTTTGAAGACAAGCTTTCGGTACGCTACCGGATTGACGGCGAACTGCAGGAGGTTTTCGTCGCCTCGCGCCGCGTTGCCGCCCCACTTGTGTCGCGCATCAAGGTCATGAGCCGTCTCGACATTGCCGAAAAGCGAATGCCGCAGGACGGTCGCATCTCGCTTACCCTTGGGGGGCGGGCGCTTGATGTCCGGGTGGCGACATTGCCGACCCGCTATGGCGAGCGGGTCGCCCTGCGTATCCTGGACACCCGTCAGGCCCTGATGGGCCTGGAGACACTGGGAATGGATGAAGACACTGAAGCGCGTTTTCGCGCTGCGCTTTCTGAGCCGAACGGCGTCATCCTGGTCACCGGCCCGACCGGATCGGGCAAGACAACCACCCTCTATTCCGCGCTGTCGCAGTTGAATACCGGCCGCGTCAATATCATGACGCTGGAAGACCCGGTAGAGTATGGCCTCGACGGAATCAGCCAGACCCCCATGGATCACAAGGTCGGCCTGACCTTCGCGGCCACACTCCGCTCCATTCTGCGAAATGATCCGAATATTGTCATGGTTGGTGAGATCCGCGACGTGGAGACTGCCGAAGTTGCACTCGAATTTGCCCTAACAGGGCGCCTGGCCCTTTCGACCATCCACACAAACAGCTCCGCAGGCGCGATTACACGCCTGCGTGACATGGGGGTCGAAAGCTTCCTTCTGGCCTCAACGCTACGCGCAATCCTGGCACAGCGCCTGCTGCGACGCCTTTGTCCCAACTGCAAGGAAGCATACGCGCCACCACCTGCCCTGCTTGAGCGTCTCGGACTGCCCACCGAAGCCGACGTAAAACTCCAACGCCCTGTTGGCTGCGCCTCGTGCGGCCATACTGGCTATGAAGGCAGGCTCGGCGTCTACGAGCTACTCGTTGTCGATCCGGCCATCCGGCGGATGATCCATGACGGCGCAAATGAAGAAGAGATTGAACGGACGGCCTTTGCGAAATCTGATATGCTGTTTCAGAATGGATTGCGGCATGTGTTGAGCGGTGACTCAAGCGCCGAGGAGCTGCTGCATGTTTGCCGCCGGGAGGCATGGTTCGGTGGCAGCGTTTGAGTACAAGGCCCTGACGCCCGACGGACGGCGCATGTCGGGCGTGATTTCAGCCGACACTGCGCGCGCTGCGCGGCGGGAACTGCGTGCGCGTCAGTTGACGCCGGTGTCGCTGACAGAGGCAAAGGGCGAGAAGGCCGGTGGCCTGTCCGGCGCCGGCCGGCTCAAGGACAAGGAACGGACCCTATTGACCCGCCAACTTGCGGTTCTTGTTTCGTCCGGAATGACGATCGAGCAGGCATTGACTGCAGCAGCGGGTGACGATGGCAAAGGTGCCCCCCGCGCGCTTCTCCTGGCCGTGCGTTCGCAGGTAATGGAGGGCGTCAGCCTGGCCGATGCCATGCGCGGCGCCCCGCACGCCTTCCCGCCTCTTTACCGAGCTGTGGTGTCTTCCGGCGAGGCCTCGGGGCGCCTCGGGCTCGTCCTTGATCAGCTCGCTGGGCATCTCGAGCGCAGCTATCGCCTGCGCACACTTGTCAGATCCGCGCTTATCTATCCCGCCATCCTTGCCGCGATGGCCACCTTGATGGTTGTGGCGCTCATGGTCTGGGTGGTGCCGAAACTGATCGAACAGTTCGCCATGCTCGGAACATCAGAGCTGCCCGCACTGACGCAGCTTGTGATCGGTCTGTCCCAATTCGTCCGCGATTGGGGGCTGGTTATTCTCATCGGGGTTGTCGCCGCCGGCATCGCCAGCCATAGGCTCCTGAAAATCCCTTCCTGGAAACGCCGATGGGATCGCACGCTGCTGACCCTGCCTTTTTTCGGCGAGATGGCCCGGAAAGTCTCCGCCGCCCGCTTCGCCCGGATTCACGCAACGATGTCAGGGGCCGGCGCGACCGTGCTGGAAAGTCTGTCCGGCGCACGCAACGCCATGGGCAATCTCGTCTTTCGAGACGCCGCCGATCAAATACTGGAGACCGTACAACGCGGCGGTGCCCTGTCTTCAGCCATGAAGGCAACCGGCACCTTCCCACCGATGATGACACATATGGTGGCCAGCGGAGAAGCCGCGCGCAATGTTCCCGCAATGATGAACCGGGCCGCCGACTTCCTCGAAGCTGAATTTGAAACTGCAACCAATGTGGCCCTCGGCCTGCTGGAACCCGTGATCATTATTCTGCTTGGTCTTGTCGTCGGGACAATTGTCCTGTCGATCATGCTGCCCATCATGCAACTCAACACGCTCGCCCTCGGATAAAGGAGTGTTTCATGCGAAACGCAAAACAGCTGAAACCGGAGAACCGCCACAGTGAGGCCGGGTTTTCACTTGTCGAACTGATGGTGGTCGTCTTCATCATGGGATTGCTGGCGACGCTGATCATCATCAATGTTGCTCCCGTCGGTGACCGCTCCCGGATCACAAAGGCCCGTGCTGACATTGCCAATCTGGAAAGCGCACTCGAACAATACAGTCTGGACCTGTATACCTATCCGACTACGGAGCAGGGTCTTGCAGCCCTCTCGGCCCCGCCGTCCGGGATCGATACCACGCTTTATCGACCCGGCGGCTACATCAGGCGCGTACAGAACGATCCCTGGGGAAATCCTTATCAGTATACGTTCCCTGGCACCCGGTCCGGAGGACGGTATGACGTGTTCTCTTTCGGGGCAGATGGAAAACCCGGAGGCGAAGGCCCCGACGCAGATATCGGCAATTGGGACTAAGGCGGTCGTGCAGCGCAGAGGCGATGAGCACAGATTGATGCCCTCCGGGCAGGCACAGGCGGGCCTCTCGCTTGTCGAAGTCCTTGTAGCCCTGTCGATTGTTGCGCTTGCGACGACGATCATCACCCTGACGCTTTCGGGCCCGCCGCCACATGCCCGCGAAAGTGAACGCCTGCAAGCGATGCTGGAACAGATCGCCAGTAATTCGCTCGTAACGGGGCGGCCGGCGGCGATTCTCGTTGATGGGCGAACCTATGCCGCCGCGATCTGGCAGGATGGTGCCTGGCGGACCGTGCCGGGCGCGAGCCGGACGCTACCGGCCGGTATGGTGCTCACCGCCGCCAGCGGAAACCAATCAGCCCAACCAGGTCAACTGGAAAACCAGCCCATCTTTGTCTTCGACCCGCTCGGCCATTCCAGCCTTGCTGAACTTGATCTGGTCCGCGGAGCGGCGGTGACCCGTTTCTCCGCGCTGCCGGATGGCGTGATTGTCAGGGAGACGCCGGATGTCCGGTGAGCAAGGCTTCTCGCTACTGGAAACCATGGTGGCGCTCGCCGTGTTCGCCACGGCCGCCATCGGGTTTGTTTCTCTAAGCACCAACAGTATCCGGATCAG
>CAYQRX010000108.1:0-881 GCA_964419865.1 uncultured Hyphomonas sp.
CCGCGCCGCCCGCGCCTGATCCCTTCCCGGATCTATACGCCTCCTGCCGCCCCGGACCCTCCCATCGGGGGCGGCAGCTGAAGATCGCCCGGCCACGCGTCCCTCCTCCCCGCACCGGCGCGATCCCCTCCTCGCCCATCCCCTTCCCGGGATGGGCCGGAGGGAAAAGAGGGTGGCTTATCCCGCTTTCCGGAACACCAGGCTCGACCAGCCGTCGCGCTTGATGCGTTTCTGGAACAGCATCCCGTGGCCTTCGAACGCCGCGCGGACTGGGGCTGCCTGATGGTGAAGAAGGCCGGACAGGATGATCACCGCCCCCGGCGCCGACAGCCGCTCGATTTCCGGCGCGAGGCCGATCAGCGGTTTCATCAGGATATTGGCGAAGACCGTATCATAGGGCCCGGCCCGGCGGATCGCCGGATCGTTCGCGCCGCGCACATGCAGGCCGAAGAAGCGGCTGACATGGTTTTTCCTCGCATTCTCGCGCGCCACGAAGACCGAGTCCCGGTCGATATCCGTGCCGAAGGCGAGCTCTGCCCCGGTCTTCAGCGCGGCAATCGCCAGCACGCCCGAGCCCGTGCCGAGGTCCAGCACCCGGCCCGGCCGGCGATAGCGGTTCGCCTCGGCCAGCGCCAGCAGGCAGCCGAGGGTCGTGCCATGATGGCCGGTACCGAAGGCGGGGCCGGCCTCGATCAGCACGGAGGTCTTGCCCGGCGATGATTTCGCCAGTGCATGACTGCCGGCGACCACGAAGGGCCCCGCATTGACCGGCGGCAGGCCTTCCAGCGACATCACCACCCAGTCGCGCTCGACGATTTCCTCGATCCGGGGGGAAAGCTCCGGGGCGGCGTCTTCAATGATGGCGACGCAGTCTTCGGCCT
>CAYQRX010000108.1:891-9537 GCA_964419865.1 uncultured Hyphomonas sp.
TCTTCCAGCGTCTCGGCAAAGGCGTCGAGCCGCCAGGCGCCGCGCGCATCTTCCTTCGCATCCACCGCACCCGCGGGCGAGGGGTCGGCCCAGGCGAGCGCGTCCCATGCTGCTTCCACCGGCCCGCGCGGGCCTTTTGCCGTGATCTGGTACATGGGCGTGCCCGTTAGCCCGCAAACGCCGCCCACGCAATCCACACCGATGAAACCGCCCCGGCGAGGCCGAGGGCGCGCGCGCTCCAGCGTAGCCAGTCCTGCTGGAACCCGCCGGCAAAGCGGATCAGCGCGGCGCCCGACAGCGCATAGATCAGGAGGAACAGATAGACGGAGAAATCCGCGATCAGGCTGAACTGGGCGACGAGGTCCGGTGTCACCGTCAGCAGGGCGACAAGGCTCATCAGCACGCCGGTGAAGATGAGGTCGCGCGCGGGCGGTGCGCCCTCCCCGGTGCTGGAGACGAATTTCGGCAGGAAGCCCCGCCGCGCGCCGGCCTGCGCCGTCTCGCCGACCACGAGGATCCAGCCGGCTGTGCAGCCCATGGTGCGGGCAAAGGCGGCCGCAGCCACGGCCACGCCGGCCCATGTGCCGACGACGCCGCCGATCACATCGGCAAACGGCGCCGAGGAAGCCGCCAGCACGCCCGCCGGCACCAGGCCGAACAGCGCCGCCGTGGCAAGGGCATAGACGATGCCCGCAATCGCCACGCCGCCCGCCGCCGCAATCGCGATATTGCGTTTCGGATGGCGCACGGAGCGGGCAATCGCATTGGCGCTCTCAAGGCCCAGGAACGCCCAGAAGATCGTCAGCAGCGTCGGCGGCAGGGCTTCGGCAAGCGGGCGGGCCGTGACATTCCAGGAGGCGGCGAAGACATCCGGGCTGAAGCCCGCAAAACCGATGACGATGGCGGCCAGGATCGGCGCCAGCCCGATCGCCAGGGTCGCAGACGACATCCGCCCGACAAAGCGCGGGCCCGCCAGCGCGCAGCCGACCAGCAGCCAGATCACAATGATCAGCATGATGAGCCGTGTTCCGGCGCCGAGATCGAGCCCGAAGATGGCCGCGCCATAGCCGACCGCCACCAGCGCAATCGCGACATTGCCGACAAAGCCCGCGACCCAATAGGCCATCCAGCCGATGAAGCCGAGTGCGGGATGAAAGGCTGTGCCCGGATAATCCGTCAGCGTCTCGCCTTCATGTCGCAGCGTTCCGAGACAGGCATAGACGAGCGCCAGAATGATGGCGATGAGCGCCGCCATGCCCCAGGCGATGAGGCTCGCCGACCCCGTCGCCGCCAGCACCGCCGGCAGCAGGAACACGCCGGAGCCGATCATATTGCCGGCGACAATCGCTGTGGCGAGGCCAGGTCCGATCTGGCGCGCCGCGCCGCTCAAGCAGGATAGCCCGCATCTCGGCGCAGCCGCTGCTGGAACCAGGCCACCGCGCCTTCATGGCGCGGCGAGAGCGGCCCGGCTCGATAGGCGCCGCTGGTGATGTTCCGGTGCACGATCTCGCACATGTCGAGGTCTTCGGCCGTCACCAGATCGGAGAGTTTCAGCATCTCGGCGAGTTCGCCCTCGCGTGCCGGGTCGAAGAAATAGAGATAGTCGAGCCGCGTCTCGCCGGCGCTCACCGGCGTCATCCGCTCCATCATCAGCCCGTGCTCATAAATGTTGATGCCGAGCCAGGGCCAGGCCCATGCCCAGTAGCCGGTATAGACGTTGCCGGCCTTGCGCGCCGGCGCGCGGTGGACCGCAATGTCGCCCTGCATCTCGACGGTGTAGCGGGCCGAGTCGATCTCGGCATCGAGGTCCGGATGGATCAGGGGGACGTGATAGCCTTCAAGATAGTTCTCGACATAGACCTTCCAGTCGCAGCGGATCATGTGCGAGCGGCGAAGCGCAAAGGGCTGGACCGTTTCCTCCGCCCACGACGCCTCGACCGGCGCCATCATCTCCCCGATCGGCGGGGCCGCATCGCAGAGCGTGACGAACAGGAACCCCCGCCATGTCTCCAGCCGAACCGGGGTGAGGCCATGCTCGCGCGGATCGAAGCCGGCCGCCGCGCCGAAATCGCGCGCCGATTGGAGCCGGCCCTCGAAGGTGAAGCGCCAGCCATGATAGCGGCAGGTGATCGCGCCGTCGCAATGGCCCATCGCCTCGCTCGCCAGCGGCCCGGCCCGGTGGGGGCAGACATTGTGGAAGGCCCGCACGGCGCCGTCCTTCCCCCGCACCGCGAGGATCGACCAGCCGGCAAAATCATCCGTGAAGAAATCACCCGCCCCGGCCAGCATGTTCTCATGCCCGATCAGACGCCAGGCGCGCGTGAACACCGTCTCCCGCTCCAGGCGGAAGACCTCCGTATCGCCATAAAGCGCCGGGTCGAGCGCGCGGGCGCCTGTCTCTGCCGGGCCGTCTGCCATCCCAGGGTCTCCCTTCCCCATGACCGGTGCCTGCCACACTGGCACGCCGCCCCGCCCGCGTCACGTCTCAAGAATATTTAATGGAGCCTAGCGGCGGGGCCCGCGTTGGTGGAGTATCCCCAACTCAGGAAAGGAGCTTTTCCATGCCTACACCTTCTGGCCACACCACCGCCATCCCTGCCAGCCGCACCATCGGCACCTCGGTCTACAATTCCGCCGGCGAAAAGATCGGCAAAGTCGAGGACGTGATGCTCGACAAGATGGACAATTCCATCCTCTACGCCGTGGTCGGGTTCGGCGGCTTCCTCGGCATGGGTGAGAAATACCACCCGATTCCCTGGTCGACCCTCGACTATAACAAGGACAAGGATGGCTATGTCGTCCCCTTCACCAAGGAACAGCTGGAAAAGGCGCCGGCCGAGTCCATCGACCAGCTGACCAGGAATGACGGCCATGAGACCCGCGAGGCGGCCTATTCCTATTATAAGGTCGAGCCCTACTGGATGTGATCCAGGCCGCATCGGCGCCAAGGGGCGGGCACAGACGTGCCTGCCCCTTCCTTTCTGTGCCTGCGAAAAATTTGCCGTTTTTCGATAAAAAACTCTGGAAACCGGCCCCGGTCTTATTATATGATAATCGATAAGACAAAGGAGGCCCGAGATGAGCTTCACCACCGAAGACATGATCCTGATCGAGCAGCGCGTGGCGAATGAGAAAAAGAGTGCGGGCGCGGCCTATCTGCTCTGGTTCTTCCTGGGCTGGATCTCGGCGCACCGTTTCTATCTCGGCAAGCCGGTGACCGCGATCCTCCAGATCTTCAGCTATTTCATCCTCATCGGCTTCGTCTGGTGGCTCCTCGACCTTTTCCTTATCCCCTCGATCATTGAGGACAAGATGGACGAAGCCCGCTCCGATGCCGCCTGGGCGATCCGCCGGCGCCGCTTCGCCTGACCCGCCACGAGGCGCGCGCGGCTGTCCTCCTCCCAGCAGCCGCCCCGGCCCCGGACGCTCCGAAGCGCCGGGGCCTTTTCGTTCAGGCCGCCGGCCTCCCCTGCGCCGAGCCTGGAACGGGTTGACTCGATATTTGCAAATTTGTAGAAATATTCTCAAACAAGGGAAGGAAAAATCATGTCCGGCTATTACCGCCCTAAAGGCCTCTCCAGCGCCGTCAGCTATACCGACCCCAACGCCGCCTTCCGCTGGCTGGAAGAGGCCTTCGGCTTCGAGCCGCTGATGGTCATTCTCGATGAGAAGGACCAGATCGCCCATTCGGAAATGAAGTATGGCGACAGTGTCATTATGGTCGGCAGCGAGTGGAGCGAGCATCATCGCAGCCCGAATAATCTCGCCGGAAAGAATACCCAGACCGTGCATGTCCAGCTGGCGCGCGGCGAGGACATCGACGCCCACTATGCCCAGGCCCGCACGGCCGGCGCGGAGATCATCGCCGAGCCGGATACCCAGTTCTATGGCGACCGCACCTACCGCGCCCGCGACCCGGAAGGCCATATCTGGACCTTCGGTGTCACCGTCGAGGAAAAGAGCCCGTCCGAATGGGACGCCGCCACCGGCGGCGCGCTGCGCACACAGACCCGGCTGGACTAAGCCGATGACATTCGATCTCGAGACGACCTATCTGGCAGTCGACGGCAAGGGCGCGGTTACCGAACTTCCGGTCACAGACGATTTCTGGGCCCGGATCGAAACCTCGCCGGCCGCCACCCGCTCGCTGATGGCGGTCTATCCGGTGAAGGCCGACTGGCCCCATTGGGAGATGCACCCCGCCGGCGATGAAGTGCTGGTCCTGCTCGAGGGCCATGTCGACATGCTGCTGGATGACGGGGGCAGCCAGCGCACCGCCGAAATGCAGGCGGGAACGACGCTGATCGTGCCCGCCGGGGTCTGGCACCGCGCCCTGGTGCGCGCGCCGGGCCGCCTGCTCGCTCTGACCTATGGCGCCGGCACGCAGCATCGCCCCGCATGAGCGCCCGCCTTGACCTTGTCCTGACCGCCCTCGCCGATCCGGACCGGCGCCGCGCGGTGGAACTCATCGGTGAGCGCCCGCGCAGCGCGGGCGAGCTTGCCGGCGCCCTCGGCCTAGCCGCCCCGGCGATGAGCCGGCATCTGCGCTTGCTCAAACAGGCCGGGCTGGCCGAGGAGACCCATCCGGAATTCGATGCGCGCGTGCGCATCTATTCGCTCAAGGAGGGCGCCATGGCCGACCTCAAGCACTGGCTCGCCGAGACCGAGAAGCTGTGGGCCAGTCAGCTCGCCGCCTTCAAGGCGCATGCCGAGGGCAAGACGCGCGGCAGGAAAGCGTGAGCGCCGTCATCGTCTCTCTGCGCGTGGCCGTCTCGCCGGAAGAAGCCTTTGACATCTTCACCGGCGAGATCGGCCTGTGGTGGCGCCCGAGCGGCCTCTTCCAGATCACCCCGCGCGGCGATGGCACGCTCAGTTTCGACGGCGAGACCCGCCTGATCACCACGCTCGCCAGCGGCAAGGTCTTCGAGATCGGCAGGGTCACGGCCTGGCAGCGCGGGCGCCGCCTCGCCTTCGACTGGCGCCAGGCGACCTTCACACCGGACCAACTCACCCAAGTCGAGATTGCCTTCGAGCCGGTCGGCGCGGAAACCCGCGTCACCGTCACCCATCGCGGCTGGGACGAGATTCCGCAAGGCCATGTCGCCCGCCACGGCTTCCCCCTCGCCGCAACCCAGATGCGCCTCGCCGAAGCCTGGCGCACGCGCCTTGCCGCCTATGCCGGCCGGGTCAGCCCGTAGATCTCATCAAACCGCGCCCACAGCGCCGCGCGCGTCGTGTTGAAGGCCTCCACCGTCAGCGCATCGTCTGCTGCGACCGCGTCCGGCGCCGCCTCCTCGATGAAGATGTGCGAGGTGGGGATCGCCCAGCCGGGCGCGTCGAGCGTGCCGGCGCTGAGAATGATGAGGTCCGGCGCCACATCCGGCGCAAGCCACATCCGCGTCCCGCAGGCCCGGCAGCGCAGGATCGAGATTTGATTGCCGCTGCCGCCGGTCCGGCGAAACATGTCAAGCTGTCCGGTCCGGACATCGAAACTCTCGCGCGGCACATGCAGGTAAAGGCCGAACGGCGCGCCGGCGAGGCGTTTGCAGTCCCCGCAATGACACGCGTTGACCGCAAGCGGGCGGGCCGTGACCTGGTAGCGCACACCGCCGCAATGGCAGCCGCCCTCAAACGGCAGGCCAGGCAGGGGCAGGCGGGAGACCGGCAGGCGCTTCATAGCGTCCATCCTGACCGCCCTACCCGACCCGCACAAGCCACGCCCGCGCATGCCTCATCTGCGCCCGCAGGCGGCGGCCCGGGCGGCGCGGCCAAAGCCGACATTACGAGAAATTCAGGCGCCGCCATATTTACCCTGCGCCCTACCCGCCGCAATCTGGCGGCGTGACCTATCCTGATCGCTTCCCCTATGTGCGCGCGCCCCGTGAAGGCTGGCGGCGCGCTGTGATCCATGCGGTGAAGGAAGATCTGCCAACGCTGCCGCCGGTCTCTCTCAAGAAGGTCGGCCTGTTCACGCTCGGGACGATCCTGTGGCTGATCTATGCAGGCGTTGTCACAGGCCTGATCGTTGCGGCTTTCTGGCTCGGCGTGGCGGGCGTTCGCCTCATCGAGAGCCAGTCGGAATATCTTTGGCCTGCCTTTGCCCTGCTCCCCCTCGTCGTCGTCGCTGGCGGCCTGCTGATCCGCGCCCATGCGTGGCTGCGAACTCTTTTGCTGCCGAGCGCCCTGCCCGGCGACGAGGACGCGCGCCGCATTGAACCCGAACCGGCCAGCCACCGCCCGGGATAGCCGCCAGGCCGCCCGATCCATCCGAAACGTCTGAAACTGCCCGATGGTGCCCCTGGCCGGACTCGAACCGGCACTCTGTCTCCAGAAACGGATTTTGAATCCGCCGCGTCTACCAATTCCGCCACAGAGGCGCCTCAAGCGGGCGGCAATCCTCCTGCAGTACGGGCCACCCGCCTGTCAATCTCTCGACGCTCGCGGCAAAGCCGGATAGGAGCTAACGCCACCATGGTCACCGCCAATCCCGAACACACCCTCCTGCGCACCATCGAAGTGCTCGCCGACCGGGCGCCGGAAGAGGGCTTTTCCTTGCGCGACATTTTCGACCATCTCGACGAAAGCGCCTTCGGGGCGGGCCTGTTCCTGCTCGCCCTGCCCTGCTGCATCCCGTTTCTCTATGGCGTGCCGCAGATCGTGGCGCTGCCGATGCTGGCGCTGGCCTTCCAGATGGTGATCGGACGGGAGGAGCCCTGGCTGCCCGCCAGGCTCGGCGCCCGCAAGATCGACCGCAAGGGCCTCACCCAGATGGCGCGCGGCGGGCGCAAATGGTTCGGCTGGATCGAGGCGATCATCCGGCCGCGCTTCAGCCTCATCACCGGTCGGCGCTCCGAACGGGTGATCGGGGCCTTCCTGTTCGTCTTCTGCGCCTCGATCCTGGTGCCCCTGCCGATGACCAATACCGTGCCGGGCATGGCCGTCGCGGTGACCGCTTTCGGCCTGATGCAGAAGGACGGGCTGGCGGTAACCGCCGGCCTCATCCTCGGCACCGCCTGGGTCAGCGCCCTGGTCACCGGGGCGATCCTGGGCGTGAATGTCATCACGAATATTTCATCGGCGCTCCTGGGCTCGTGACATGGCGCCGCATTGCGCGCCGGGCGCTTTGGCGCCGAAGGTCTCGCGCATGCAGCTGATCCGAACGGCTCTCACCGGCTGGCGCTGGCCGGCCATCGCGCTTGGCGCCTCGGCGCTGATGCTGGCGGCCGCGCATGTCTTCGAGCAGGTGTTCGGCATGTATCCCTGCCCGCTCTGCCTGCGCCAGCGCGAGGTCTACTGGGCGCTGATCGCGATGACGGTGGTCGGCCTCGTCTGGTGGCGCCTGGTGCCGAAACGGCGCTTCCTGGTGGCGCTCAACGTCCTGATCGGCCTCGTCTTTCTCACCGGCGTGATCGTGGCCGCCTATCATGCGGGGGTGGAGTGGAAGATTTTCCCGCCGCCGGCCGGATGCTCCGTCGGGGCCGGGGTCGACCCGTTCGCCATGGGCGATCTCGACCAGCGCTTCATCCTGCCGGCCTGCAATGAGGCGCCCTTCTATATCCTCGGCCTGTCGATGGCGGGCTGGAACGGCGTGGTCTCCGCCGGGCTGGCCGCGGCCAGTTTCGCAGCCGCGACCCTCACCTTCCGCAACTATCGCAGCGCATAGGCCGCCGCGGCCGCCGCAAGCGCGCGAACAGGCGCATTGTCAGAGCCCCAGCACCTTGCGTGCGATGATGTTCTTCTGGATTTCGTTCGTGCCGCCATAGATCGACTGGGCCCGCCCGCCGAGATAGGCGGCGATATCCTTCGGGGCGGCGCCCGATGACGGCCCGCGATGGCCGGTATGGTGCCCGGCGGCATCGAGGAAAAGCTCCGTGATCTGCTGATGGGTTTCGGTGGCGAGGATCTTGACCGTCGAGGCCGCATCACCCACCGAACCGCCCGAGGCCGCCGCCGACAGGATGCGGAACACCGTCATCTCCAGCCCGTCGACGGCGATCTCTGCGGCGGCAAGGCGCGCGGCGAATCCGGCATCATCAATCAGCCGCTCATTGCTGCCCTCGGGCGAGGCGGCGGCGAGCGCGCGGACATGGCGCAGCATCGCCCGCTTGCCGCCGATGCGCGCATAGGAGGTGCGCTCGAAGCCGAGCAGGTATTGCGAATAGGTCCAGCCCTTGCCTTCTTCACCGATGCGATACGCCTCCGGCACGGTGACATTGTCGAAGATCACCTCATTCAGCGTATGCGCCCCGTCGATGGTGATGATCGGCTTCACCGTCACGCCCGGCGCATCCATCCGGCAACAGATGAAGCTGATACCTTCCTGTTTCTTCTCGCCGCGGCTGGTGCGCGCGAGAAGGAAGATCCAGTCGGCGTGCTGGGCGGCCGAGGTCCAGATCTTGTGGCCGTTGAGCGTATAGACGCCGTCTTTCAGCACGGCGGAGAATTCGAGGCTGGCAAGGTCGGAACCGGCGCCCGGTTCGGAATAGCCCTGCGCCCATCCCGTGCTGCCATCGCGGATGCCGGGCAGCCACTGCTTCTTCTGCGCCTCCGACCCGAAAGTGTAGATCACCGGGCCGACATAGATGACACCCATCGGCGTCACCGTCGGCACGCCGGCGCGCTCCAGCTCCTCATCGAAGACGTACT
>CAYQRX010000109.1:0-9535 GCA_964419865.1 uncultured Hyphomonas sp.
CCCGCCCGGCGGCAGGCCGTCACCAACCCGGATTTCACCTTCTACGCCATCAAACGCCTGATCGGGCGCACTTATGACGACCCGACGGCCCAGAAGGACAAGGAAATGTCCCCCTTCGCGATCGTGAAGGGTCCGACGGGCGATGCCTGGGTCAAAGGCCGTGACAAGGACTACGCGCCGCAGGAAATCTCCGCCTTCATCCTCACCAAGATGAAGGAAACGGCCGAGGCCTATCTCGGCTCGAAAGTGACGCAGGCCGTCATCACCGTGCCGGCTTATTTCAACGACGCTCAACGCCAGGCGACAAAAGATGCCGGCAAGATCGCCGGTCTCGAAGTCCTGCGCATCATCAACGAGCCGACCGCCGCCGCCCTCGCTTACGGTCTCGACAAGGGCGGCAACAAGACCATCGCCGTCTATGACCTCGGCGGCGGCACCTTCGACGTCTCGCTGCTGGAAATCGGCGACGGTGTGTTCGAAGTGCTCTCCACCAATGGTGACACCTTCCTTGGCGGTGAAGATTTCGACCTGCGCATCGTCGACTTCCTCGCAGCCGAGTTCAAGAAGGAACAGGGCATCGACCTGAAAACCGACAAGCTCGCCCTGCAGCGTCTGAAGGAAGAAGCCGAAAAGGCGAAGAAGGAGCTGTCCTCGGCCACCCAATACGAAGTGAACCTGCCCTTCATCACGGCAGACGCCACCGGCCCGAAACACCTCAACATCAAGCTGACGCGCGCCAAGTTCGAAAGCCTGGTCGAGGACCTCGTCCAGCGCACCATCGAGCCCTGCCGCAAGGCGCTGAAGGATGCCAGCAAGTCGGCTTCCGACATTGACGAAGTCGTCCTCGTCGGCGGCATGACCCGTATGCCGGCCGTGCAGGAAGCGGTGAAGAAGTTCTTCGGCCGCGAACCACACAAGGGCGTCAACCCGGATGAAGTCGTCGCCATCGGCGCGGCCATCCAGGGCGGCGTGCTGCAGGGCGATGTCAAGGACGTGGTCCTGCTCGACGTCACCCCGCTCTCGCTCGGCATCGAGACGCTCGGCGGAATCTTCACCCGCCTGATCGAACGCAACACGACGATCCCGACGAAGAAGTCCCAGGTCTTCTCGACCGCAGAGGACAACCAGCCGGCCGTGACCATCAAGGTTGCCCAGGGCGAACGCGAAATGGCCGCTGACAACAAGCAGCTTGGCCAGTTCAACCTCGAAGGCATTGCCCCTGCCCCGCGCGGCCTGCCGCAGATCGAAGTCACGTTCGACATCGACGCCAACGGCATCGTCTCGGTCTCGGCCAAGGACAAGGCCACCGGCAAGGAGCAGCAGATCACCATCCAGGCAGATGGCGGCCTCTCCGAGGCTGACATCAAGAAGATGATGGCCGAAGCTGAAGCCAATGCCGGCGCCGACAAGGCTCGCCGCGAACTGGTCGAAGCCAAGAACCATGCCGAAGCGCTGATCCATCAGACCGAGAAACAACTCGAAGAGCATGGCTCGAAAGTGTCTGACGCGGTGAAGGGCGAGATCGAAAAGGCAATCGCCGACCTCAAGGAAGCCGCGGCCGGCGACAATGCTGCCGACATTGCCGCCAAGCATCAGGCCCTGATGAGCGCAGCGATGAAACTTGGCGAGGCAATCTATGCGGCCCAGAGCGCCGCCGAAGGCGAAGAGGCCAGCCCGGCCCAATCCGGTGATGACGTGGTCGACGCCGACTTCGAGGAAGTCGACGACCAGAAACGCGCATAACGCCGCAACATCGCGCCATGAACAAAGAACCCCGCCGGACCGCTCCGGCGGGGTTCTTCATTTGAGGCACTCACCTCCCCTGGCGCCAGGGGAGACAGTGTTACATCACCACAACCACCTTGCCCTGCGCCTTGCGGTCCTGCAGTTCACGGATGGCATCCGCCGCCTTGTCCAACGGATAGGAATTGGAGACGTGCGGACGGATCTTGCCGGCCTTATAGAGATCGAACAGCTCACTGACATTCTGCTGATGCGCCTTCGGGTCCCGCGCCACCGCCGCGCCCCAGAACACGCCGCGCACATCGCAGCTTTTGAGGAGCGTCAGGTTCAGCGGCAGTTTCGGAATGCCCGCCGGGAAGCCGATGACGAGGAAGCGCCCCTCCCAGTTCATCGCCCGCACCGCCGGCTCGGCATAATTGCCGCCGACCGCATCATAGATGATGTCGACACCACCGCCCGAGACGGCCTTGATGTCGTCGGAAAACTTCTTCTGTCCGTCGCGGTCGAGTTCGCGGGCATAGACAAGGCCCTTGTCGGCGCCCTTGGAGAGGCAGAAATCCACCTTCTCCTGGCTCGAGGCCGCCGCGATCACTTCCAATCCCATCGCCTTGCCAAGCTCAACCGCTGCAATGCCAACCCCGCCAGCCGCGCCAAGCACCAGCAGCTTCTCGCCCGGCTTCGGGTCCGCGCGATCCTTCAGGGCATAATAGGAAGTGCCATAGGTCATCAGGAAGGCGGCGGCTTCCTCGTAGGGCATCCCCTCCGGGATCGGCATCACGCCGTGGGCCGCAGCGAGGGCATACTCCGCCATGCCGCCATTTCCGGTCGAGGCGAGCACGCGGTCGCCGGGCTTCACATGGGTCACACCCTCTCCCACAGCCGAGACGATGCCGGCGATCTCCCCGCCCGGGGAAAACGGCCGCGGCGGCTTGAACTGGTAGAGATCCTGGATGATCAGCACATCGGGATAATTGACGCCGCAGGCTTTCACCTCGACCAGCACCTGGCCCTTCCCAGGCGAGGGCACAGGCACATCCTCGATCACCAGCGTCTCCGGCCCGCCCACTGATTTCGACAGAACGGCTTTCATATGCCTCTCCCTTCCGGCCTTGTTGTTTGAAGGCCCAGACGGTAGCCATGCGGCAGGCAGGCGCCAAGCCTGACGTAAGGAAAAGGACCAATCAAGATGGCGAAAATCTGGGCCCTTGCCATCCATGGCGGCGCCGGGCCGATCCCGGGCCGGGACTATGGGCCGGAAGAGGCGCACATCTCCGGCCTTCTGAGGCGCGGCGCCGATGCCCTCGCAGGCGGCGAGGCTGCGGTCGATGTGGTCGAGGCCATGGTGATTGAGATGGAAACCAGCGGTCTTTATGTCGCCGGAAAGGGTGCAAGCCCCAACACGGCAGGCGAATGGGAACTCGACGCCGCCATCATGGACGGGCGCACCCGCAATGCCGGCGCGGTCGGCGCGCTCCGGGGCTTTGAAAGCCCGATCCGCGCCGCGCGCCTCGTGATGGAGAAAACGCCGAACGTGCTGATCGTCGGGCCCGGCGCCGAAGCCATCGCAGGGGCCGGCGGCCTCGCGCGCATCGGCGATCCGGCGAGCTATTATGGCGCCGTCGATGAAGACACGGTTCAGGATGGCAGCGTCCAGATGGGCACGGTCGGCGCGGTTGCGCTGGACATCTATGGCGACATGGCGGCGGCCACTTCGACCGGCGGCGTCCTGTCCAAGACACCGGGGCGCCTCGGCGACACGCCGGTCATCGGCGCGGGCACCTGGGCCGATGAGCGCTGCGCGATCTCCTGCACCGGCCTGGGAGAGTATTTCATCCGCGCAAACGCCGCCGCCGATGTCTCCGCCCGTATCCGCTATGGCGGCGAGGCGCTCGGACCGGCCCTGAAAGGCGCGCTCGATGATGTCAAACGCCTTGGCGGCAATGGCGGCATGATCGGGGTTGCTGCCAATGGCGATCTCGCGGCTGGGTTCAATTCCAGCGGACTGAAACGCGGCCTCGCCGACTGGAAAGGCCGATTTGAAGTGGCAACCTTCCTGTGACTGTCGTTTTCTGGGCGCTCGCCGTCATCCTTGCCTTCGCCATCGCATTGGCCGCCCAGATGCGGATGATGATTTCCATTGTGCTCCGCCGGGCGCTCGCCGCAAAATTCGGCGGCGGACCGAATGACGCCGAATACCGCGCCGCGATCTTTGCCTATGGCCGCGGGCCGGCAGATAGCGAAGCGGGCCGATACCTCGAGGCGGAGTATCCCCGTCCCCTGGCCCATCTCGCCCTTGCCCGCCGCGTCTCACTCATTGCCCCGCTCCTGCTGCTCGCCGTTGTGCTGGCTGGCCGGTTCACGCTGGGGGCAATCTGACATGCGCGGTTATTTCGCCATTGGCGCCGAGCGCATCTCCAAGGCGATGAATCTCGGCGCCCTGATGCGCACCGCCCATGCCTTCGGGGCGAGCTTTGTCTTCTCCATCGATGCGGAAAAGAACCTGAAGGAAGCCTACGCCGCAGACACTTCGAAATCCGCCGGACAGATCCCCTATTATCAGTGGGACACCCTCGACGATATGCAGCTGCCGCGCGGCTGCCAGCTGGTCGGTATCGAACTGACAGATGATGCGGTGGAGCTTCCGGTCTTCCGACATCCTCCGCAGGCGGCCTATATTCTCGGCCCGGAGAAGGGCAGCCTCTCCCCCGCCGCAATCGCCCGCTGCGCGCATGTCGTGAAGATCCCGACCCGGTTCTGCATAAATGTCAGCCTGGCCGGCGCACTGGTGATGTATGACCGGCACCTGTCGATGGGCGGCTATGGACCGAAGCCGATTATGCCCGGTGGACCGGACGGCCCGCGCAAGCGGAAACATGTTCCGGGTCCGGACAGGCGCAAGTCCGGCGCCTGAAGCGCCGTCAGCCCGCGCTGAACAGTTTCTGGATCACACCGAGCGCGCCGGTGAAGCGCAGGCCGCCATCGCGCACGGCCAGCGCAAAACAGACCCCGTCTTCATCTGCGACGGGCTGGTGGACATCCGCCGGCCCGTTCATGCTGATATCGCCGGGACCATAGCTGCCGCGCTCATCGGTAAACCCGCCGCTCAGCACCATCGTGAATTCGTTTCCGCCATGCGTGTGGCGCGGGATCTTTGAGCCCGGCTCGATGCGGTAAAGTTCCACCTCCATCGCCGAGCCAGCATTGAGCTTCAGCCGCTTCAGGCCAGGCGTCAGCCTCTGCCAGCCGCGCTTTCCGGCCGCCTCCAGCGCCGCATCGCGAACCGGTGCGGGCAGATCCAGAAGCTCGCTGATCGCGCCGGCGGCCGCCTCGCCGGCGCGGCGCTCAACTTCCGGGGCCGCTTCCAGGGCATCGATCGCCGCCAGCGCCCGGTCCAGGGCGCCGTCGCTCATCGCCGCTTGCGGCGCCGCATCCAGGAAATTGCCGGCGATCATTTCGCTGGTCTCGACTGAAGCGCGAATGTCCGGGCGAATAAGCGCCTGCGCCTCGACCATCATGGCAAAGGCGGGATCGATACAGCCCGCCGCATAGGCGCTGTAGAGTTCGCTGAACCGATTGGGTGGGGTCGTTGTCATCTGGGGCAGGCAGGTCCTTGTCTATCTGCGAGACATTGTTCGCAGGCCGCCAAGGTCAAGCGGACACATCCGCTGATTGCAGCACCGGGGGTCAGACGGACGCGGCAAGTTCACCTCGCAGTCGCTGGAATGCCAGCCGGATACGCGATTTGACCGTGCCGAGGGGCAGGTTGAAGGCTTTCGCGATCTCCGAATGGCTGAGCCCGTCATAGAAGGCCGCCTGCACCAGGATCAGCTGGTCGGACGGAAGCTCGGCGAGACGCTCGCGCACCGCCCGGTCCATCTGGCCGCGCGAAACGGTGTCATCCGGGGTTTCGATCGGCGGCGGCTGCAGGATCGGGTCATCCGCCGTCAGGTCCGGCCGGCGCCGGCGTTGCGCATCAATCCGGCGATTGCGCGCGATCCGGAATATCCAGGTCGAGACTGAGGCCTGCTGGCGGTCATACAGCGCCGCCTTCTGCCAGACGGTGACCATCACCTCCTGTGCAAGCTCCTCCGCCTCGCCCTCACCTGCCCCGAGGCGCAGCATGAAACTTTTCAGGCGCGGCGCATAATAGCTGAACAGTTCCGCAAAGGCTTCGCGAGATCGCTCGCCGGCGATCCACGCCATGCAGTCGGCATGGTGGTCCCTCAGATCGGGATCGGCACTGCGGACGGAATGGTCGAACACGCGCTGCGCCTTTCGGGTAACCGGCCGGCCATTGTCTGTCGTTCCGATCTTCAAGGCAACCATGGCGCTTGGTAATTCCCCGCTCTACCCGTCTAAGGTGTTTTGCCTGAACTCTCGCCCGGTGTATGCCTCCGGGAGTTGGATAATCACTGTGAGAGTATTTTATACTACATGCAACAGAAAACCGCAAACCCCCTTCGTCCTCTCGCGCTTGTGATCGCTGCAGCCGCCCTTGCCGGTGCCGCGGCGGCCGAGCCGAAAGCCATCGGCCGGTTCAAGGACTGGTCCGTTTTCACCGAGGAACGAAATGGCGACCTCATCTGCTATGCCGCTGTTGAGGCCAGCTCGAAGGCGCCTTCCTCGGTCCGCCACGGGGACGTCTGGTATTATGTGACCAGCTGGAAATCCGGCCAGGCGCGCAATCAGCCCAGCCTGAAAGTCACCTATGATCTGAAGCCCGATGTGGCGCCGCGAACGTCTGTCGGCCGCTCCTCCTGGACCATGTTTACCGCCGGCGGCGAAGCTTTTGCGGACGACGCCGACGATCCGCGCATCGTCGATGCGCTGCGCAAGGGCTCAACCCTCCAGGTCACGGCCCAATCGGCCCGCGGCACGAATGTCACCTACCGCTTCTCGCTGAACGGCTCGGCTGCGGCCATCGACAAGGCCGCCGAAGCCTGCCGCTGAAACAGCATTTCGGTCTGCACGTCAGCGAGGCAGGACGAACTGGCCCGGACGCTTTCCGTCTGCCTCCCGGTAGCTCTCCAGGATGCGGGTCATGTCCGCCGCCATGTCGCCGGTGAGACCCATGGGCCCGTCCAGCCGCAGGATGTGGGTGCGGTAATCTAGAACCGCCATCAGCAGCGGCACCTCGGCCGCGCGTGCGATATGGTAGAAGCCGGTCTTCCAGTCTGCATTGGCCGCCCGTGTGCCTTCCGGGGCGACGGCAAGGTGCATCTCGCCCCGCGCGGCAAACGCCGCCCGCATCTGCTCGACCACATCATGCGAGCGCGAGCGCTCGACCGGCACACAGCCCGCCCGCCGCGCCACCCAGCCGAACGGACCGCGCATCAGCGCCGCCTTGCCCATCCAGCTCAGCTTCACCCGGTACCAGCCGGCCACGGCCAGCATCGCCAGCCCGTCCCAGTTTGACGTATGCGGCGCGGCAACGATCACGGATCTGGGAATGCCCGGCCAGTCGGACGCGACATGCCAGCCAGCTGCCTTCAGATACAGCCAGGAGATTCCGCGGACGGCCTCTGACCAGACGCCCCGATACGGCGCGCTCCGCCCGAATGATCCTCTGGACCTGCTGCCCTTGGCATTGCTCATCCCGCATAAAGGCGATGCTTCGGCTTCGAATGCCATATTTTTCTGCGGGACGATCGCATCTGGAAAAGAGACGGGCGGCGATCCTTCGACCGCCGCCCGCTAGTGTGTTCCGCTCTGGAACGACCTGAAATTACTCGCTGACCGGGGTCAGGATGATTTCCACGCGGCGGTTCTGGACCCGGCCGGCTTCCGTCGAATTGTCCGCCACCGGATAGTCGATACCCATGCCGATGGAGGTCATTCGCACGGCCTGAACGCCGCGATTGGCCAGATAGTTGCGCACGGCATCGGCGCGCTGTTGTGACAGGCGCTGGTTGAAGTCGCGGTTGCCTTCCGAGGAGGCGTGGCCGCGAATGTCAACCGCCGTCGACGGATACTCGACGAGGGTCGAAGCCACGCTGTTCAGGGCCTGGAAGAAGCCCGGATCGATCTCGGCGCTGCCCTGCCGGAAGGTGATCCCGGACGGCATGGTCAGCGCGAGTTGGTCACCCTGCCGCTCGATCTCGATACCCGTACCGGCAGTCTGCTGGCGCAGTTTCTCTTCCTGCTTGTCCATATAGACGCCGACGCCCGCACCGGCGATGGCGCCCACAGCGGCGCCGATGGCGGCGTTCCGGCGGTCATCGCCGCCGGCCATCATGCCGGCGCCGGCACCGAGAATGGCGCCCGCCGCAGTGGTCGTCATGACCCGCTGGCTGGGGCCGGTTTCGCAGGCATGCACAAGCGGCAGCGCCAGTGCAGCCAGAAACAGAGCTGATTTGTTCATGAGGAAGGCTCCCTTGTTGAAGTTCCCGGCCCGCCTTTGGCATGAGCAAACTGAACAGAGCCCAACCAGACGATCCGAATTGTCTATTCCCTCTAAAATGCAGGGTTTTTCCTACTCTGGCGCGTTACATTCCGTCCATGTTTGCGCCGTTTCCCTGAATCCCTCGGCCATGCTATAGGCCCGCCCATGTCTGTGACCCTCGACCTCAGCCGCCGCAATAACCGTTCACTCGGCAAGAAACGCCTGACCGGCCTCTCGGTTCCGGCGCTCCAGTCGGAAATGGAAAGCCTCGGCCTTGAGCCGAAGGCTGCCGGCATGCGTGCGCGCCAGTTGCGCCGCTGGATTCACCATTTCGGCGTCACCGATTTTGCCGCGATGACCGACATCGCCAAAGACCTGCGCGCACGGCTCGACGAAAGTTATGTGATCGACCGGCCGGAGATCGCCGACCATCAGGTCAGCCGCGACGGCACGCAAAAATGGCTCACCCGCTATGCCCCGGGGATCGAAGGCGAGAGCGTCTACATCCCCGATGTCGGCAAGGCCGGCGCGCTGTGCGTCTCCTCACAGGTCGGCTGCACCCTCAACTGCACCTTCTGCCATACCGGCACCCAGGCGCTCGTACGCAACCTGACCGCCCCGGAAATCGTCCAGCAGGTCATCATCGCCCGGGATGCCCTTGGCGAATGGCCGTCCTCGAATGAAGACCGGCGCCTCACCAATATCGTCTTCATGGGGATGGGCGAGCCGCTCTACAATCTCGACAATGTCGCCGAAGCCATCGACACGATCTCCGATGGTGACGGCATCTCCATCGGCCGGCGGCGCATCACCGTCTCCACCGCCGGTGTTGCCCCGAAGATCCCGGAGCTCGGCCAGCGCACCGGCGCGATGCTCGCCATTTCGCTGCACGCCACGAATGACGATCTGCGCAACGAACTCGTGCCCCTCAACAGGAAGTATGACCTCAAGCAATTGTTCGAGGCGATCCGCGCCTATCCGGACCTCGGCAACTCCAAGCGCGTGACCTTCGAATATGTCATGCTGAAGGGCGTCAATGACACGCTTGCCGAGGCGCGCGATCTCGTCCGCCTGCTGAAAGGCGTGCCCTCCAAGATCAACCTCATTCCGTTCAACCCCTGGCCCGGCACGCAGTATGAGTGTTCGGACTGGGAGACGATCGAGGCTTTCGCCGAAGTGCTCAACCGGGCCGGCTATGCCTCACCCATCCGCACGCCGCGCGGGCGCGACATCCTCGCCGCCTGCGGCCAGCTGCGCTCCGAAAGCGTCAAGGTCCGCGCCAGCGAACTGCGCCGCCAGCAGCAGGCCGGAGAAGCCGCCGCGGAGTGACGGCCCCGCCCTAGCGCTTCTTGTCCACCAGCCGGTCCCAGATCGCACCGGGAATGTTGGAAAAGTCATCCGTCCACGCAC
>CAYQRX010000110.1:0-9511 GCA_964419865.1 uncultured Hyphomonas sp.
TCTCCGGCGAGGCGGTGCGCGCGCGTCTCTGCGTGTTCCAGGATTATCGCGGCGCCGAAATGGCGATGCGGCCGGACCTGACCCTGCCGGTTGCGCAGCATGAGGCGGGCCGCCGCGCCGCTGGCGAGCCGGGAGCCAAGACCTACACCTATGCCGCGCGCGCCTTCCGCATTCCGGCAACGCCGGACGACCAGCTGGAATTCACGCAGGTGGGCGTCGAACGTTTCGGCTATGAGGCCGGTCCGGCCGCCGATGCGGACCTGTTCGCCCTCGTCCATCGCGCCGTGGAGGCCTGCGGCGTGCGGGCCGCCGGTATCGTCACGGGCGATCTCGCCATCTTCCCCGCTTTCATCGACGCGCTCGGCCTTCCGGGCGTGACGGCAGACCTGCTGAAGCGGGCCTTCCGTCAGGAAGGCGGTGTCGGCGCGGTGCTTGATGCCGCTGCCCGCCCGCTGGATGCTGATGCCGCCGCCGCGCTGGAGGCGGCCGACCCCGAAGCGGCTCTTGCCGAAGTGCTCACTCTACGGAATATCCCGCTTGCCGGCGGGCGCAGCCTGGCTGAGATCGTGGAAGGCTTGAGGGCCCGGCGCGCTGCGATCGAGGCGGGCGGCCTCAGCCCGGCGGCCCGCGCGGTATTGCTGGGGCTGCGCGAGGTCGACGTGCCGCTCGCTGGCGCAGCCGGCGCGCTCTCCGCTCTGGCGAAAGCGCATGGCCTCACCGGCGCGGATACCGCCATCGCCGCCTTCTCTGCCCGCGCCGAAACGCTGCTTGCGCAGGTTCCGCAGGCGGAGAAAACGGCGCGTTTCCGCACCGGTTTCGGCCGCCGCTTTACCTATTATGATGGCTTTGTCTTTGAAGTTCTTGCAGATGGCCTCTCGCCGGCCCAGCCGGTCGCGGCCGGCGGGCGCTATGACGGCCTCATCGCCAACCTCTCGGGCGGGCGTTTTGCGGCCAATGGCATCGGCGGCGTCGTGCGGCCCGACCGGATGGTGCGTGCAAGGAGGATGTCGGCATGAGCCAGGTGACGATCGCGATTCCTTCCAAGGGCCGCCTCAAGGAGCAGACCGAGGGCTGGCTTGCTTCTCTGGGTCATCCGCTGCGCCAGATTGGCGGCGAGCGGGGCTACACTGCCGAGATCGAAGGGCTCGACGCGGAAGTCCGCCTCCTCTCGGCGCGCGAGATCGCGCAGGGTCTGATCGAGGGCGGCCTCGATTTCGGCATCACCGGGGAAGACCTGCTGCATGATCTTTCCCCGGACGGTCCGTCCGATTTCGAAGTCCTGCAGCGTCTCGGCTTCGGCGGCGCGGATGTCGTCGTGGCCGTGCCGCAGGCATGGCTGGATGTCGACACGATGGCGGACCTCGAAGCCGCCGGCGCTGCCTTCCGCAAGGCGCATCACCGGCGCCTGCGGGTCGCCACCAAATATCTGCGCATCACCCGGCGCTTCTTCGCCCAGAAATCGGTCGGCGAATACCGCCTTGTCGAAAGCGCCGGGGCGACCGAAGCGGCGCCGGCCACCGGCAGCGCCGATGTCATCGTCGACATCACCACCACCGGCGCCACGCTGCGCGCCAATGGTCTCAAGGTCCTTGCAGACGGGGTGATCCTGAACAGTGAAGCGGCCTTTACCCGGTCGACCCGCGCCCCGCCATCCGGCGGCACGGACGCTATCATGGCCGCCCTCCTGCGGCAGCCCCGCACAGGGACAAAACGCCCACTTTAAAAATATTTCGGACACATTCTTGACACATGTCCGAAATCGTTGCCGTATGCACAGGCAAGTTTCTGGGAGGAAACGCTGCAAACGGTGGAGGGGCGTAGCAACCGGGGACGGGGCTACGCCTCTTTTTCATTTCTGGGACTTCCGGGGAGAGGAAGGCCGGGACCAGGCCGATGCGGCGGTTCAGGGGGAGTCGAGGGGCGTCGATCGCCGCGCGGCTGGTCCCGGCTTCATGAATAACAATATGCAGTTATCGATAAACGTCAAGCACTTTTATCGTTTTTCGATTAAATCCTTGTAATCCATTTGCCTGTGTTGACTTGCGCGTCCGCCCGCCGCATCCGTGGCCCCTCTTATTCCCGCCACCGCCGATGCCAGAGGACGAAAATGGTCGAAGATCCCCGCCAGCACATTCTCCCCGTCTACCGCCCGCCGGAGGAAGTGTTCGTCGAGGGCAAGGGCGCCTATCTCTACACCGAGGACGGCCGGCGCTATCTCGACTTCATCGCCGGCATTGCGGTTAACGCGCTGGGCCATGCCCACCCGGCCATGGTCGATGCGCTGCGCGACCAGGCCGGCAAGCTCTGGCACACATCCAACATGTTCCGCGTCAAGGGGCAGGAGGAACTTGCCGACAAGATCTGCCGGGACACGTTTGCCGACCGGGTCTTCTTCACCAATTCCGGCACCGAGGCGATCGAATGCGCCATCAAGGCGGCTCGCAAGTATCACTGGGCGAACGAGCGCCCGGAGCGCCTCGACATCATCACCTTCACCGGCGCTTTCCATGGCCGCTCCATCGGCGCCATCAATGCCGGCGGCAATCCGAAATATCTCGAAGGCTTCGGGCCGAAACTCCCGAACTTCGTGCATCTGGAATGGGGCGACCATGACGCGCTGAAGAAAGCGGCCGCCGAGCCCACCGCTGCGGCGGTCCTCGTCGAACCGGTCCAGGGCGAAGGCGGCGTGCGCGCGATGCCGGAACAATGCCTGAAAGGGCTGCGCGATCTCTGCGATGAACACGGCATTCTGCTGATCTTCGATGAAGTCCAGTCCGGCATGGGCCGCACCGGCAAGCTCTGGGCCTATCAGTGGGCGAATGGCGCCGAGCCGGACATCCTCTGCGCGGCCAAGGGCATCGGCGGGGGCTTCCCCTTCGGCGCCTGCCTGATGACCGAGGCGGTCGGCGCCCCGATGCAGCCGGGCAGCCATGGCTCGACCTATGGCGGCAATCCACTTGCCATGGCCGTCGGCAATGTCGTCTGGGACATCATCTCCAACGAGGAATTCCTCGCCGAAGTGCGCCGGGTTTCCGGCACGCTGGCCCAGGGCCTCAAAAGCCTTGCCGACAGCCATTCCGACAAGGTCGAGGGCGTCACCGGCAAGGGCCTGCTGACCGGACTGAAACTGAAAGCTGACCCCAAGGGCCTGCAGGGACTCTGCCGCGACGAAGGCCTGCTGACCGGCGTTGCTGGAAACAACGTCCTGCGTCTTGCGCCGCCTCTGGTGATCGACGAATCCAACGTTCGCGATGCGATTGGCGTGCTCGACAATGCACTGGCGGAATGGACACCAGGCTGAACCGGTTTTCGGGTGGAGCGGGGAAGTGACGACCTGCAGTCAGAGCCGGTGGGGGACGCCAACAAGCATCGGATTGGACGCGGGTGGGAGCCGCCAGGTCCGGGCTTGGGCTCGTCCTGCAGGTCATCTCCCCAGATGCCGGGAGTGCGCAGTGCGATCTATCCGTCATCTGACGGGTCGAGGGGAATCAAGAGGTTAGAGGGCGGCACATGTCAGATGACGTAAACGGGCGTTGGGGCTCTTGGGCCACGATTTTCCTGTTCGGGGCGATCGCCGCCTTTGTTGTGCTCGATATTGTGCTCGACATTGTAAACGGCGAGACGCCCGGTCACCTCATCGTCGAAACCATCAAGCTGATCATGGCCTTCATCGGCCTCGGATTCGGGGCGTGGAGAATCAGCCATCTCAGCGAGGCACTGAAAGAAGCCCGCCAGGACGCGCGCCGCTGGCAGGAAGAAAACCGCTCACTGGTCCAGGGTCTCGGGGCTGCCATTTCCGGTCAGTTCGCGACCTGGGGCCTGTCCGAAGCGGAGAGTGAAATCGGCCTCCTGCTGCTGAAGGGGCTGTCGCTGCAGGAGGTTGCCGACCTGCGCAAGACAAGCGAGCGCACCGTCCGCGAGCAGGCCCGCTCGGTCTACCGCAAGAGCGGGCTGGCCGGGCGCAATGAACTCGCCGCGTTCTTCCTGGAAGACCTGCTTCCGCCTCAGTTGGACTGAGCCCATCGGCAAGTGCGCCCGGCCGGACCTGCGGCCGGGCCGGACGTCGCCTGCCAGCTTCTCAGGCGCTCACCTTCACCCGCAGCGTATTCATCCGGTCGATTGAGGCTTCGGCATCGCGCATGATGTCGGCGACGATTTCGGCCACCGGTTTGACCTCCTTCACCCCGCCGGCCGACTGGCCCATGGCGAAGCAGGACTTGTCCATCGACAGTTTCGATTCGTCGGTGATCCCGCCGATCCCGCCGATGACGCCGGTCTGGTGCGAATGGATGGCTTGGAAGGGGAAGGGCTTGATGTCCTCCGGGCGGCTCTCCCAGTCATTGATATAGTCGTTCGTGCGGCAGCGCATCGGCTTGCCGGAATAGCAGCGTGTGCGGGTGGTGTCGGTGTCGCCGGCCTCGACCACAGCCTGCTTGTACATGTTCGCGGCATGCGCCTCGGCCGAGGCAATGAAGCGGGTGCCCATCCACACGCCCTCGGCGCCGAGGGCGAGGGCGGCGGCAAGCCCGCGCCCGTCATAGATGCCGCCTGCGGCAACCACCGGGATCTTGACCGCCTCAACAGCCTGCGCGACGAGCGGCAGCGTGCCGACAAGGCCGGTATGGCCGCCGCCTTCGCCGCCCTGGAGAATCACCGCGTCGCAACCGGCCTGCTCGGCCTTGACCGCATGCTTCACCGCGCCGCCGACGACCATCACCTTGACGCCCGCCTTCTTCAGCCGGTCCATGATCGGCATGGGCACGCCGAGACCCGCGACAAAGGAATCGGCGCCGCCATTGATGATGACATCCACCGAGGCTTCGAGGCTTTCCGGGCTCGCCGCCAAGAGATCGACGCCGAAGGGCCGGTCGGTCAGTGCGCGCACCTTCTTCATCTGTTCCGCAATGAAGTCCGGCGCCGTGCCGGCCATCCCGAGGACGCCGTATCCGCCCGCATTGCACATGGCCGCACAGACTTCGGCATAGGAGACGCCGCCCATGCCGGCGAGCATGATCGGGTGCTGCATTTTGAGCAGTTGGGTCAGGCGTGTCTGGATGGCCATTTGGATCGTTCCTGTATGCGTTATGAGTCAGTGACTTGACCCCCTAACGCCCGGCCCCAGCGTCAACGCAAGAGGGCAGCCGTCATGGTAAAAAAGACACTTTTGCCGCCAGTTTGCCTAAATCTGGCCGCGATCCGCCGCCAGTTTCGCCGCGTCCCACCGGAATAGGCCGTGTGGGCAGGGTGTCATATCAAAGAGGGGAAGCTCTTATGACCAAACTGTTTGCCAGCGTTGCCGCTGCTACTCTTTTCGCCGGTGTTGCCATTGCAGGCGAGCCGCCGGTCGAAGCCGAAGCCGCCGAAGCAGAAGTGACGATCGAGGCTGTTGAAGCCGAGGGCGACGCCGAAGCTGAAGTCGAGGCCTATGCCGAGCCGGAAGAAGAAGCCGGCGACGACGAAGCTGAAGAAGAAGAAGAAGCTGAAGAGGAAGGTGACGAGTAATCGTGCATCTTCGTCAGAAGTTGCCCCTTCCCGGTTTCGGGAGGGGGTTTTTCTGTAACAGGCCGCGAAAGGCGTTCCCGTATCTGAAGAATGAACTTTCAGTAACGGGGCAACGGTGGTAAGTCACCGGCCGTTCGCAAGAACACAACAGGGGTACTATCATATGAAAAATCTGTTCCTGATCGGCGCGTCTGCGCTCGTTCTGGCCGCTTGCGGCGCAAGCGAAGAGCCGGCTGCTCCGGCTGCTGAGCCGGCTGCGGTTGAAGAAGTCGTTGAAGAAGCTGCTGACGCCACCGTCGAAGCTTACGAAGAAACCGCTGAAGTCGTTGAAGAAGCGACCGACGAAGTCGTCGAAGCTGTCGAAGAAGCTGCTGGCGAAGCTGAAGAAGCCGCCGAAGAAGCTACTCCGGAAGAGTGATCTTCCACCGGCTTTGACCGGTAAGAATAAGGCCGCTTCCCTCGGGAAGCGGCCTTTTTTCTTTGGTGCTCAGTTCAGGCGCGTTTTAGAATTTCGCATAGCCGCCATCGACGACCAGCGTATCGCCCGAATGGTATTTCGAGGCGTCCGAGGCGAGATAGACCGCGATGCCGCCGAAATCCTCTGGCTCGCCCCAGCGGCGAATCGGCACGCGAGAGATCACCTTCGTGTTGAACACTTCCTGGCCCTGTGCGCCCTCGGTCATGTCGGTGGCGATCCAGCCGGGGAGAATCGAATTGGCGCGGATGCCGTAGCGGCCATATTCCACCGCGCAGGCATTCATCATGGCGATGAGCCCGCCCTTGGTATGGGCATAGGCCTGGTTGCGACCGGCGCCCTCGATGCCCGCCAGCGAGGCCGTGCCGACCAGGCTGCCGCCCGGATCGCCCGCCTTGGCGCGCGCCACCATCGACTTGGCTGCCTCGCGCAGCGTGAAGAACGCGCCTTCCGAATTGATGCGCTGATTGTAGCGCCAGGTGTCGAGCGTCATGGTCTCGAATCCGGCGGAACCGCGCCCGACGCCGGCATTGGCGATGCAGCAATCGATCCGGCTGAACTCTTCCTCGGCCTCTTTCATCGCCTTGACGACCTGGTCTTCCTCGCCGACATCCACGGCCCAGGCCTTGACCTTGCCGGTGCCGAGCGCGGAGGCTTTCTTCACTGCGGCATCATTGTCTGCCGTTTTGCGGCCCCAGATCACGACATCGGCGTTGGAGGCGGCCAGCGCCTCGACCATGCCGAGGCCAATGCCCTTGTTGCCGCCCGTGACAACACAGACCTTTCCACTGAGATCGAAGGGTTTGTAGACCATGAAAAACTATCCTCCCTGAAGCGTTCACTGTTTCACCGCCCGTCTACACAGGGCTTCCGCGAGGGACGGTCAAGGCCGGATTTCGGCGGACGCAACCACCTGGCGTGCCAATTCGATCACCCGCCGCGTCTCCTCCCAGAGCGGCAGCTCCGCCAGCCGCGCCGGAGAAATCCACTCGGCATGGCCGGCATCATCGCCCGCCACCGGTTCGCCGCTCACCCAGACGGCGGCATAGTCGAACAGCACATAGTGCCGCGCAACGGCCCCGCTGCTGCGCGACGTGAAGATCGCATCGACGACATCGACAAGCCCGGCGATCCGCGCCGTCACACCGGTCTCCTCCGACAGCTCGCGCAGCGCCGCGGCCTCGGCGCGTTCGCCGAACTCGATCCGCCCGCCGGGCAGCGACCAGTCCCCGGCGAGCGGCGCCGTGCCGCGCCGGATCAGCAGCACATCCGCGCCGCGAAAACAGACCGTCCCGACGGCCGGCTGGGGGCGGGCATCGATCATGGCTTCTCCAGGAGGGCGACGGCTTCGACATGCGCCGACCAGAGAAACTGGTCGATGGGATGGATACGGACGATCCTGTAGCCACCATCCACCAGCGTGCGCAGGTCGCGCGCCAGCGTGGCCGGATCGCAGGAGACATAGGCGATACGCGGAATCGGCGATTTCGCGATCTCGGCTGACTGCGCCGCTGCACCCGCCCGCGCCGGGTCCAGCACCAGGCCGTCAAAGCGCGCAAGCTCGGCGGCGCTGAGCGGCCGGCGGAACAGGTCGCGCATCTCCGCCGTGACGGGATAGGGCAGGGACGCGGCCGCTGCCGCCGCCCGCAATGCTTCCACGGCGGCCCGCCCGCTCTCGGCGGCATAGACCGGGAAATGCTCCGCCATGCGCAGCGCAAATGTTCCGCAGCCGGAGAAAAGATCGGCGCCTGCCCGCGTGCCGCCCAGATGCGCCATCACCAGCCGCGCCATCTCGGCTTCGGCTTCGGCGCTTGCCTGAAGGAATCCGCCGGGCGGGGGTAACAGGGCCGCCTTGCCGACCGGCACACGCGGCACGCGCTCGGTCAGCACATCCTCGCCTTCGATCGACACCCGCGCGAATCCGGCCCGAAGCGCAGCCGCGCCCGCCGTCCGGTCTCCTTTGCCAGCCGCGTCACATGCAGGTCGAGCCCGCTCGCCGTCTCGGTGACCAGGAGCGTGAGCTCTTCCTTTCCTGTCAGCAGCAGCGCCGCAATCTCCCTGAGTCCCGGCAGCGCGGCCGCCATCGCCGGGCGCATGACCGGGCATTCCTCTACTGCGATCAGCTCATGGCTCTTTCGCCCGTGAAAGCCGAGCGTTACGCCCTTGCCCGCCTTGCGCGCAGCCAGCGCGGCGCGCCGGCGCGAGCCGGGCGGTGTCACCCAGGTCTCCGCCACGTCCGCCTCGAGCCCGCGCGCCTTCAGGGCACGGACAATCAGATCGCGCTTGAAGGCCGCATAGGACGCAGGCTGCACATGCTGCAGGCTGCAGCCGCCGCAGCGCCCGAAATGCCGGCAGGCAGGCGCCGCCCGCTCCGGCGACCCGGTCTCCACCGCCACAAGCGTCAGCCGATCCCCCTCACCGCTCACGCGCACGGTCTCGCCCGGCAGAGTGAACGGCACGGAAACCCAGCGCCCATCCACCATCGCGCGCCCGTCGCCCTGCGCGCCGATATGATCGATGGTTAAACTGCGCATCGGTGAGGCAGGCGGGGCGGCGGGCAAGGGCATCCGGTCTCCGGGGCTGGCGGCGAGGCTGCTCCTCCGATAGCAGGGACGCAGCAGGGCCGGAAGGCGCCGCGGGAGACAAGCGACATGACCGACACGACGACGCCGGAGAGCGGCCAGGCGAATGGCAAGCCAAACGGCAAGCCGAAACCGATCAGCCTCGCCCTGCAAGGCGGCGGCGCGCACGGCGCCTATACCTGGGGCGTGCTGGACCGGCTCTCGGAAGATCCATCACTGTCGATCGAGGCCATCTCGGCCACCTCCGCCGGGGCAATGAATGCGGTTGCCTATGCCGCCGGCCTCGCTGCCGGCGGCAAGGAAGGCGCCCGCGCCGCGCTCGAATCGCTCTGGCGCGCCGTTTCCGATGCCAGCGCCGGCATGAATGTGTTCGGCGCGGCCGGCTTCCGCCTTGCGGCCGCCTGGCAGAGCTTTGCCAGCCCCTATGATCTCAACCCCTTCAACTTCAATCCGCTGCGCCGCCTGGTGGAGCGTCAGGTCGACTTTGACGCGGTCCACCGGGCCGGTCTCAAACTCTTCATTTCGGCGACGGATGTGGAGCGCGGCCGGGTGCGCGTCTTTGCGCGCGAGGAGATCACGCTGGAGGCGGTGCTCGCCTCCGCCTGCCTGCCGCAGACCTTCCAGGCGGTGGAGATCAATGGCGCGGCCTATTGGGATGGCGGCTATATGGGCAATCCCAGCCTCTTCCCGCTGATCTATTCCGGCGCGCCGCAGGATGTGCTGCTGGTCATGCTGAACCCGCTTGAGCGCCCCGGAACGCCGCGCCGCGCGGCGGAAATCTCCGAACGCCTCAACGAGATCACCTTCAACGCCTCGCTCATCGGCGAACTGCGCGCCATCGCCTTCGTCCAGCGCCTGATCGATGACGGCATGCTGAAGGAGCCGATGCTCAAGAAATACCGCAGGCTGAACATCCATGCCATCAAGGGCGGGCAGGACCTGCTCGCCTATG
>CAYQRX010000111.1:0-9475 GCA_964419865.1 uncultured Hyphomonas sp.
GCAACGACGGATATCGTCCGCATGACATCCTGCCTCATTGGGCCGAGATGGTGAGGATGACGCGCTCGATCGGAGCGGTTCCGGTGCTTCGTCTTTCGACTCCAGTTACGGGGTCTGAAATGACTGCTGCAAACTATGCAGCTCAGAAGGCCATCGCGGCCCAACTTGAGCTATACGGTTGTCCGATTATCGACCACATGAACGTGTTTGATGACGGAACAGGTCAGGTTATAAACTCTGCAAGCAATACGACGGATAGTATCCACTTCGTGGACTCGGCTCAGCTCGTTCTCCACAACTGCATCGACACCAACATTTTCATTCGGGGGCACTCCTATGATCGAGCGACGATCAACGGAGGGTGGCAAACGACAAGCGGGTTCAATGGATCCGGAACCCCAGGACTACTCCTGAGTACGACGCAAGGTCTCCAATCTACGCTGCGGTCGTTCACATGCCGCGCACGCGTAGCAAACCTTGGCACTAGCTACCAAGACATATATTTTGCTCTCGCGTTTAACGGGGCATCAACGCAGCCTTTTCGTATTCGTGGAACAAACCACGTATTCGAATTCTGCGAGGACTATAATACACGTATTGCGTCGACGGTGTACGTGGATACTGACAATAATTTCCATGACATAGTTCTGACATGGAATGAGGTAACATCAACTGCTGCGCTATATGTGGATGGCGTTGCATACGGCACGTTTGTCACGACAACAGACAATGCCAATTCCATTACACAGGTTTCATGGGCTGGTACTGCGTCAGGCGGAAATATACCGTTTAACCATAAATTTACCGCCTGCCAGCTTTGGAACACTCCATTGAGAGCTGACCAGGTTGCGGCTCTTTATCGTGGATACAGCCTCGGGCAGCCGATCCGCCGGGCCGGGTTGATCGCTGATGTTGACCTGTCGTCGACGCCGCCAGCGGGTGCGCAAGCTGTAGTTCCGAATCGAGCATCAGCCGCACTGCCTCTCAGTGGCGCATTCTGGACTCCAGTTTCTGCTTGATCGTGGTCCTCCATCCTGTCCGACCGAGCCGCCTCAGGGCGGCTTTTTTGTTGCCTGAAAGGATCTCCTATGCAGACCAAAGAGCTGCAAACGATGCTGCTCGCCCTCGGCTATGACCTGGGCATGGCCGGCCCGAACAAGGACGGCGTGGACGGGGCGTTCGGCCGCCTGACCGTCGCCGCGGTGAAGGCGTTCCAGCAGCACCGCGCGATCAATGTCCAGTGGCCGGGAACGGTGGGGCCGAAGACCGAAGCGGCCCTCAGGGCGGAGTACCAGCGCAAGACCGGCGCTGCGGCGTCGGGCACCGGCCCGCTCCTCCCGTGGTTCGGGGAAGCTGCCCGGCTCCAGGGCGTGACCGAGATCGCCGGCACCAGGTCCAACGGCACCATCCTCGGCTGGGCCAAGGCCCTCGGCGGCTGGGTGGCCAGCTATTTCGACGATGACGATATCCCGTGGTGCGGACTGTTCGCGGCCCACTGCATCGGCGCCACGCTCCCCGAGGAGCCGCTGCCCAGCAACCCGCTCGGCGCGCTCAACTGGTCGAGCTTCGGCATCGCCTGCGAGCCGCAGCCCGGCGCCATCCTCACATTCTCCCGCGATGGCGGAGGGCACGTCGGGTTCTACGTTTCCGAGGACGACACCTATTTTCATGTCCTCGGCGGCAACCAGTCGAACAAGGTCAACGTGACCAAGGTGGCCAAGAGCCGCCACAAGGCCACCCGCTGGCCCAAGACCGCGCCCGCTCCGACCGGCAAGCGGGTCAAGGCCGCCTTCAGCGGCACCGTCTCCACGAACGAAGCCTGAGGATCGCACCATGTCCCTGCTCGAAACCGCCCTGACCCGGGCGGCTGCGGTCGCCGCCGCGCGTCCGGAAGTCCCTCTGGCCCCTGCCGCTGCGCCGGAGGTCGCCGATGCCATCGCCGAGGCTCTGCCGCCTCCGCGCGCCATGGAGTCTCTGTGGCCGCAGCTCGCGCGCTATGCCGTCGCCATCTTGCTGGCCTTCCTCTCCGGCATCGGAGCAGCCACGGCCGGGGATGTCCAGGTCATCATGCAGGTGCTGCGGGATCTGTCCTCCCAGGCGATCACACCCGAGGTGGCGACCACGGCGGCCGGCGCGCTGGCGCCGGTCCTGTGGCGCATCGGCTCCACACTGTGGGCGCGCTGGCGTGCCCGGGCAGCGGCCTGATGGCGGACTTGCCGCCCGAGCCGACCATCCTCGGTCTCAAGGTCGCCCACCTCCTCGCCGGGGGTATGGGCGGACTCGTCCGGTCTCTCACCCATCCGGGAGGGTCTATCATGCGCCATGTCACGACTGCCATCGTTGGCACCGCAGTTGCCGGATACGGGACACCCATCGGTGCGCAGGTCGCCGCGAACTACCTAGCAATGCCGGATGTTCCCGTCGCATCCATGGAGGGGATGGTCGGGTTCGTGCTGGGGTTGGTAGGGATGTCGATCTGCGAGGCGCTGCTCAGGTGGGCGCGGATCTGGCGGGATGGGCCGCCGCCGGCTTTGCCGAAATGACCGAGCCCCGCACCTGGGTACGCCTCGACTGGGAGGCAGACGGAAGCGCCTACCTCGCGATCTCCCGCACCGATCAGCCGGTGGAGCGCATCCCGCTCTCTACCTCTCAGGTCGCCCGGCTCCTGGCAGATGGGGCCTACCTGTGGTCCGTGATCGAGCCGAGGCGGCAGGGTACACAGCATGATGGAGGCGGAGAAATCCCGCACTTCATCGGGGCATGGGGGGAGTAATCAGCGCCGCGCCTTGTCGCTTGCTACGGCCGTACCGAACTGCCTTGCAAGAGCGTCGCGGCCGACGTCAGTGATAGTGATCCAAGACGTATTTACCCAATGAAGCGGCCTGCTGCGTGTGGCGAACCCATGCTCGACAAGCGCCTGTGCTGGCTTGTAGCTGTCCTGTATGGTGTGGCGACGCCCATCCGCGAGGAGACCCAGCAGTTCGCGCTGTGCTTTCGTCAGCTTCGCCATGCTCATCCTTCCTTCGCGCCAGGGAGCGGGAGCCCCATGATCCGTTCTGCAAGCGCGACGCTTCCGAACTCTCCTCTGGCGTCGAGGACAAGTTTCGCCGCCCTTGCCCGCATCTCCTCCGCGGCCTGCCGGGCGTCGGGGTGAGCGGGCGGGGCAGTGACGGCCATATCATGCAGCAGGGTCAGGGCCTGCTCCGCCTCCAAGAGATGCGGGCTGAGGTTGATAGAGGCAGACACCTGCGTCTCGCTTGGCCCATGCGCGGTCTCAACAAGCCACTCGCAGAGATGGACGTAGGCGCCCTCCAACTCGTCGGTCCACTCCAGCGGCCTCACGCTCACCGATGCCGGCCGTGCCTCGCTCACCTTGCTGGCGATGGCCGGAGCATTGCGGACTTGAGCGCTCGGATTATCGCGTTCCCACTTGGCATAACGCTTCGCAGCAAGAGCAACGTCTGCCTCGAACCACGTCCTCTAGGCAATGGCACTGGCAGAGGCCGGAGGCGGCGGGGCTGCGAGGGTCTTCGCATGTGCGTCCAGCACGGCCTTTGCGACTACCGTGTACTTCTCCTCAATGTCGAGCCCTTCAAGGTCTGCGCTCGTCGCCGCGTACCACGCTGCGCAGGCGAAATCGTCCAGACCTTCGGGGCGCTTCCCGGTCTCGGCGCTAGTCGCCATTTCCACCACGGCGTGGGCCGGAAGTTGGTCGCCCCCCCATATGAATGTCGTCACCGGCCCGTCAGACGGCTCGCCAGTCTCCAGGTCCACGATGGGCGTCCCCTCCAAGCAAGCTGCGTGGCATGTACCCATTTCGATGTCAGTGGAGCAGAGGTCGCCGCTGCGGATCGGTTCAGCACAAATGGGGCACCGATCCGGGTCTTCATCAGGAGGTATCTGATGATGCTTCGCGCGAGCCGCCTCAATGGAAGCCCACATGAGCTCCGCAGTACCGAAGTCCACTGCTACGGCGCCCGTGTCGATAGCCGCGCGGGCTTGCCATGCTTCCCACGCGAAATGTCGCGGGAATGGAGACGGGTCCGGCGGAGAGATGCGCGCGGACCACCACGCATCGAAGCGCTCCCGCTCCAGCGCGGTCTTGTCGGTCTCAGTCATGATCAGGCCCCCGCAATGGCGAGGTCGAGCGCATCCAGGACGGCGGCCTGGATCTTGTCGCCGTGCTCATCGCCCCGCGGGTCCCCGCCAAGGGTGATGATCTGGCGCTTTGCCATGCCGAGGGCGTTCAGGATCTCCGCACTCACTGCCCCCGACGGGGCGGGCAGGGTTGCATAGAGGGGCTCGACAATTCGTCCATACCGCCGCCAGTCATTGGCCTGATCGGCATTTACGGTCGCATCGTGCCATGTACCCCAGTCAGGAGACCGGGAGCGCCACGCCGCCGGCTCTTCGCTATGCAGGCAGTCAGGAACCACGACGGCGCTCTGGATGAACGGCATCAACGCTTCAGCCAGCGCCCCGGCTCCGAGCGCATTCTCTCCGTCCACCCGGCGGATTTCCTGGGCGAGGGTGTCAATGGTGAGGGTGGTACGTTCGGCTTCCATGCTGACCCCTGATCATGCGATCCAAAGGGCGCTTTCTTCAGCACGGGATAACCCGTTGATCGGAATGGTGGGCGATGCAGGGATTGAACCTGCGACCCCTCCCGTGTGAAGAAAGAACCCTAACACAAACCTAGCATATTTTCATCAAAAGGGAACATACTTTTTGCAAACGTGGCAAATGATATTCTCTATTTGTTCCTTGTCTCTGGTTCAATGACATCAAAGGGCACATCCTCAAGGTCGAGCGCGGCAGTTGCCGTGCGGAGATGGTTGGGGGAATACCGCGCATAAACCCTTTCAGTGATTGAACTATCGGAATGACCAAGGACGCTCGCGATTTCGCTCATGGGGCGCCCCGCTTCCGCCATGAAGGTAGCCGCAGTGTGCCTAAGGACGTGAGGCGTTACGCCTACCAGGCCGGCGCGCGAAACCGATGCTGCGAACCCGCGCTTGATGCTCGCCACCTTGCGGCCTGACCATTCCACGACATAATCGGACATGGCGCAGCGCTTGGCCTTCTGAAGCTCCCGACGCACCATCGTGTTCATGGGGACGGTCGCCCGTCCTTTCCGCGTAGCCCCATCCTCGGGGTCCGCATATGTGATGAGCCCACGTCCGAAATCGACTCGGTCCCACGTCAGATCGAGCACAGCACCAGTCCTGGCGGCAGTCCCTAGCATCAGCGTAATGGCTACCTTGATATGCTCTGGCTCAGCAGCCTGCCGCAGGCGCTCTGCCTCCTCCTTGGTCAGCCGGCGATCCCGCGGCGGCGGTTTCTGCGGGAGCTCCACATAGATGCGGTCCGGTATCAACCGCATCTTCGCGGCCCAATTGAGCACGATCCGAAGGTGGTTTAGCTCAGTCCATGCGGTGCCAGGCTTCTTGCCAGAGGCTTGGCGTTTCCTTGCATATGCTCGGCATACAACGGCGGTGATTGAATCTGGGTGGTATCCGCCAAACTCAGCGAGGACTGCTTTCCCGCTATAGGCCATATTTTCGGCGATGCGCTTTGCCCCCTTGTCCTTTCGGTAGGCCTCCCAAAGATGCATGACCGTAAGTTCGCTGGGGAGTTCGATATGGCGTACGAAGGCAGGAAGGCGCCGCTTCGCCTCTGCTAGGTCATCCGTGCCAAGCGAGCGGCGAAGGCGCTGGCCGTTTTCATCGAAGAATGCGACGGCCCACTTGCCTCTGTATTTGACGATGCGCGGCTCTTGCACGTGAACTCTCCAACGGCCTCTTCGGTTATGCGAATGATCTTTGGGCCTAGGCGGATAGCGGCCAAATCCCCCCGCCTAATCAAATTGCGGATGTGCTGCGCAGAGCAGCCCCATTCTTCCGCCAGGGTAGCCGGGCTGTAAACCTTACCCAATATCACCTCCATGTTCTGTCACCTGATCGCGAGAGGGGATAGAGCGCGGCATCATTTCCCCCTAGCCATGACCGCCAGAGGTGCCCAAGACACAGCCTCTTCATGAGCATGGGCAGTGGCCCCCTCGATCAGCATGTCGATCTGTGCCCCCTCGCCATTCGCCGCCATCGCGATGGTGATACCGAGAGATGCTGCAAGGCGCTCGATCATCTCGGCGTAAAGCTCCGGGTCGCGCCGAGCACGGGCGGCCTGCCCGGAGATGACGGATGCTAGGCGGTCGGAAAAGTCGTCAGATTGCATCAGGTCACCTCCACCACTTTCACGCCGGCCTTTCTAGCCTCGCTCTTCATGTGCTCCGTCCCGGTTCCGCCTAGCGTTGCGAGCACCACGTCAGGGCGCCCTTTCTCGAGCATCCGCCGATTGCGGATCGGCCCGGCGGCGTGGCCTTCTGCTGTCCAACGAGCCGGCATCCCGCAATAGGGCACCTCGTTTTTGAGAGCCCAGGTCTCCGCCCACCTATCCGCGCCGGTGAGGTTTCCCTCCCGATCCACGCAGGCGCCGTGGATGACGAAGGAGATGGTGCAGTCCTGGTGCTGGCGGGTGAGCGCTTCATGCACTGCCCTCTCGTCCTGGTAATCTCTGCCGCCGCAGACGAGGACGCGGGTCATCGCGCAGCCTCGGGAATGCGAGGCCCCACCCACAGCACGCCGGTGTTGCGGTCCCAAAGGACGACGGCATCTTCTCCGGCCGCCCGGCGGCGGTCACGTTCCGCAATGGCGGATGCCGCCGCCGAGTTAGCCCCAGGACCCATGATGTTTGTGATGGCTTGGAGCGTCTTGTCTGATATTTCCTGCGCTGCGCTCGGCTGGCAGGTGCGGCTACGCCGGGGCATCGATGCGCTCCTTCTCCATGAGGGCGCGGATGGCTACTTCAGCATCGACTGAAGTGCCCACAATGCGAGTGTCCCCATCGGCGGCGCCAGCCGGGGAGCCGATCCTGCGCACGGCTGCTGCCGCTTCTTCCAGCACCTCTCTCCGCGCTTCTGTGAGGGCCGCGGAGACGAGATCAGCGCGGATATACTCGACCGGCTCACCATCTTCCGGGTCGTCAGGCCAAACCTTGTCTTCGGCCCACAACCGACCTTCTGGCGTGTGGCTTGCGTCCTCAGCGTTCTGGAGCCAGATGCGCTCGGGATCTTTGCTCATCCTTGCTCCCCCTCGTGATTGAGGGTGGCACGGGCGCGGCGGAAGCTCCCCATCTTCAGTCCACGAAGAATCGACTGTTCATCGCGCCAGGCATAATCTCCAGGGGATGTATCAATTTCGTCGACCCATTCGACGAACGGTGTGAGCGCTTTCCTAAGCCGCACGATCTCCTCCATCTGGGCTTCGATCAGGGAAGCAGCCTCTTCGCGCTCCCGCATCATCTGCATGTATGACGGGCCTCCGATGTCGCCCGGGCTCAATGCGAGCCTCTCCACCAGATTCTTCACGTCAGAGGTCATCGGTGGACTCCTTCACCGGAAGTGCGTTTCGTGCCTTCGATTGGATATCATCCACCGCTTCAGCCTCAGTCGCCCCCGCCTCGACCTGCCAGCAGAACACCGCAGCTTCGCAGGCGCTCAGAAGCCCAATAACGCGGCCCGACTGCGTATGCACGACGCAGCGTGCGAATGGGTGATCTCCGAACTTGCGGTGCTCGTAGCCGAGCCGGGATAGCCGGTCGGAGATGGACAGGTGCTCCAGAGGCACTGCGTTCATGCTGCCTCCGCGAGCGTCGCCGGCAGGGTATCGATGTTCCCGAGGCGGGGCACGAAGGTCGTGACGCTGACCCATGGGTTCGCGTCCCAGGCGCCGGGGCCGTTGATGGCGTCCCAGAGTGACCGATAGCTATCGACAGGATCGGATGTCGTGACGCTATTTGTGCCCTTCTCGTAGACATGAAACTCAAACCGGCCAGACGGCAGGCATTCGATGCGATGGATGCCCTCGGCCCGCGCATCCTCCTCGCTGATGTCCTGCAACCGCTCGGCGCGCGATGCCGCGACGTAGAGCGTCAGGCGCGAAGCCCAGCGAGGCATGAACATGCCGGGGCGCAGCTTGCCGAAGCACCACAGCGGGTTCCGCCGCTCCGGGTCCGCCTCATAGGTGATCTTCGAGATGTCGTCGGCGAGATGCCTCGGGGCGAGATCGTCCCACTTGTGTAGGGTGCGCCATGCCTCCCGAACCCACAGCCGGTCGCCGGGGCGGAAGCGCGACCAGTAGGCCGCACTCTGCGGGAACCCTTCTTCAATGTGGGTCCCGGCCGCTCCAATGAATCCGCCATTCCGACCCTCCCAAGACCATCCGCCGTTCTCATTCTCGATAGGCTGCGGTTTGATGATCCTGCGCGTCATTGTCTTTCTGCCGTCCAAAATGGCCCTAACCATTGGTCCAGAGAACAAAATTGGTTTATCAGTCATGACCAAGTTTTCCCGCGCTTGATGCCGCTGATAGCGCTTTGTGACACACCGAATTTCTGCGCTATCTCTCGCTGAGATCGTCCAGAATTCAAAAGCGCACGGATATCGTCGACCGCTCTGGCGGTTAGCTTCGCGGACCCATTTTCTTCTCCGCGCATTCGAGGAGATGGGATGCGGGATCTTCCGCGCGCATGGCAATCAGCCATATTCTTTGATCGCGTTCCGACGCTTAGATGATCAGGGTTGATGCAGGCCGGATTATCGCAATCGTGCATCACATGGAGACCGGCGGGAATTTGACCCTTGTTCAGTTCATATGAAAGCCGGTGCGCATAGCGTGTGCGGCCATTGATGGTCAGTGTTCCGTATCCAAAATTATTCCGAGCCTTCTGCCATTCCCAGCATCCGCTTTTCCCCGAAACGGAGATCCCATTCGCCAGACGCTGCGCTAAATGATCTGTATCATTCTCCTTTCCACGACAATAAATCTTGCGGATAGTCTTCCCGGTGCCGGGCTGCTCGATCTCGCGCAACAGGGCGCGGATCATCGGCGGGCTGAAGAGGATGGGGTGGTCAGCCATTGCCCATCGCCTCCCCCGTCATGGCCTTGTCGATGGCCTCCATCTCCTCCTGGCGGACGAGCCAAGCCTTGAGGATCGCCACCATGTCGGGACGATCGACCGTAGACCCATAGTTGAAGCGGGGCGTGCGGCCTTCGGCCCGCGCGCGCTCCTCCGGCTCGATCACGAATAGGGCGAAGTTCCATCCGGGCAGGCACTCCCGAAAGGTATTGAGCATGCCCACCATCAGGCGGCTGGCTTCCTCCTGGACCGGCCCGTGCGTTCCGGGGATGGCGTTCTCATCATGGCTCGCGTCCCGCGCGAGCTTGCGGCGCTTCTGCTCACCCATGTTCAGCCCCCCGTCCGCGCTTCGGAGCACGCCCTGGTGATGATGTTGGTCATATGCCGGATGATCTCCTCTTCCGGTACGCGGGAGGATCTGAGCGCCGAAGAGATGCCGTAGAGCTGCTGGGCGATCTTCAGGGGCTCGATCCCGAGGTCAGACCAGAACGCGGTCTCG
>CAYQRX010000112.1:0-9262 GCA_964419865.1 uncultured Hyphomonas sp.
GCCCCAGCGGGCACGCGCCGCTATAGGCCCGGCAAATCCCCGGAAACATCAGAAGACTACAGGAAGCCCCCATGGCCGTGCAGCGCACCTTTTCCATCATCAAGCCCGACGCCACCGAGCGTAACCTCACCGGCGCCATCAATGCCGTGATCGAGAAAGCCGGCCTGCGCATCATCGGCCAGCGCCGCATCCAGATGACCCGCGCCCAGGCCGAGCGTTTCTACTCGGTCCACTCGGCCCGCCCCTTCTTCGGCGAACTGGTCGACTTCATGACCTCCGGCCCGGTCGTCGTCCAGGTGCTCGAGGGCGAAGACGCCGTTGCCAAATACCGCGAAGTGATGGGCGCCACCAATCCGGCCGACGCCGCCGAAGGCACCATCCGCAGGCTGTTCGCCAAGTCGATCGGCGAGAACTCGGTCCATGGTTCGGACTCGGCTGAAAATGCCGCCATCGAGATCGCTCAGTTCTTTTCCGAGGCCGATATCGCCGGCTGATCCGGCCCCCGGATATTGACGTTCCGGAAAGCCGGGAGCGGGAGGCCGCTTCCGGCTTTTCCTTGTCCGCGAGGGGAAGGTTACTGCAAAGTATCTAGGAAACCGGAAAAATTCGCCGGTTAACCTTCACCCGCGCACAATGGAACTCTGGTATCCGGGCGGGTGAGATCCAGGAATGCTGAGGGAAATGACCATGTCCGATACATCCCGGAAGAAGAAGGCATCGGCCGGCGCCGATACAGCTGCGCTTGAGGCCCGACTTGAAGCGCTGCGTGCTGAAATCGACGAGATCCAGGCGAGCCTTGCCGAAAACGCTGAAGCCGAGGCTGTGGCGGCGCGTGAAATCAGTGAAGATGTGCTGAAAGAAGCCCGTCAGGCGCTGAAGAAAATCCACAAACAGGCTGCCAGCCTCGAAGAGACGCTGGGCGTGCAGACCCGCGACAACCCCCTCCAGGCCCTGCTGATGGCGTTCGGCGCCGGGTTTGTCCTGTCGCTGCTGCTGCGCCGCTGAGGCTGTTATGTTGTCGCTGCTGTCGTCTCTCCTGCAGAGCCATGTTGAAGAGAAGGTGAGCCGGGGTATCAAGGGCCTCGGTCTGCTGGCCGTGATCGCGCTGTTCGTCCTGACCGCCTATGTCGCCGCCGTGACGGCGCTGGCCCTGTTCCTGACCGAACATACAAGCCCGTGGATGGCGGCGGCTTTCATTGCGCTCGGCTTTGCGGTGATGGCGGGCGGTGTCCTGCTGGTGCGGACGCTGGCGGAAGATGCAGAGCGGCGCCGCGCCGAAGCTGTCGCCCAGGCGCGCGAGGAGGCCCGGCAGGAGATGCTGTCGGCGTTGACCGGGGCTGGCGGCGGGGGTCGACAGGCGGCCGTGATCGCAGCGATTGCCGGGATTGTCCTGTCGAGCCTGCTCGGCAAGGGAGACGACGGCGAAGCTTAGTCCGCGCCGACCCTGACGACCCGGCGGCCGGTATTCTCGCCCCGGAAGAGACCGCAGAAGGCCTCTGGCATCGAAGCGATGCCGTCGAAACGTTCCTCCTGGAATTTGAGTGTGCCGCTGGCGATCATGCGCGCCATGGTGCCGAGCGATTCCGGGAAATCCTTGGCGAAATCAAACACGACCAGCCCCTGCATGCTGACCCGGTGGGTGATGAAGGGCTTGGTGTTGTGGATGCCGAGCGTTTCCTCAGGCGAAAGATTATAGTCTGCGACCTGCCCGGATATGCAGATCCGGCCGTTCATGGCCATCAGGGGCAGAACCGTGTTGACCATCACATTACCGACATTGTCGAACAGGATGTCGACACCGCCGGGGAACACTTCGGAGACAGAGCGGGACAGATCGGGACAGGTCTTGTAATTGATCGCGTCGTCGAAACCCGCCTGGTGGACCAGCCAGTCGCATTTGCGGTCGCTGCCGGCGATGCCGACAACTTTCGAGGCGCCCCAGGCCTTTGCCAGCTGCCCCGCGGTCGCCCCGACCGGGCCGGCGGCAGAGGTAATCAGCACTGCGTCGCCGGGTTTGAACTTCGCGACCTGTTTGAGGCCGAACCAGGCCGTCAGGCCCGGCACGCCGAGGACGCCGATCCATGCGGACAGGGGCACGCCCGGCAGGTCGGTCACCCGGCCGATGAAGCCCTTGCCGGACTGGATCGAATGGGTCTTCCAGCCGCCGGCGCAGAAGACATGGGTGCCGACGGGCCAGTCGGGATTGCGGCTTGCCTCCACGGTGCCGACGCTGAACCCGTCGATGGGTTTGCCGAGGGGCAGGGCCGCCGCATAGGAGTCGCCGCCTGAGAGGCGCGAGCGCGTCCCCGGATCGACCGAACACCAGGCGTGGGCAACGCGGAACTGCCCCTCCTTCGGCTCCGGCAGGGGCAGGGTTTCGAGGCGGAAATCGGAGGGCTTCGGCGGCCCGTCGCAATACGCCGCCAGCACGATCTGCTGCATCTCGGTCATGATCCTGCGGGCCTCCCGTCCCACCGGCTCGCCTGTTTCAGCGGGCCATAATCTGCCTGCACGCTTTCGCCAGCGCCTGCGGATACAGCCTGTGCTCCTCCGGCAGGATGCGGGCCGCGAGGGTGTCGGGCGTGTCGCCGGGCAGGACCGGCACGGCGGCCTGCGCGATGATCTCGCCCTCATCGACCCCGCTGCTCACCCAGTGAACTGTGCAGCCGGCCTCTGTATCACCCGCCCCGATGGCGCGGAGATGCGTGTCGAGACCTTTATACTTCGGCAGCAGCGACGGGTGAATATTGATCATCCGTCCCTCCCACCGGCTGACGAACCAGGGCGTCAGCACCCGCATGAAACCGGCAAGCGCAATGATTTCGGTGCCAGCCGCTGTCAGGGCCCGGTCCATCTCGCGCTCGAAAGCTTCGCGGTCCTTGCCATAGAGTTTATGGTCGATGGCGCGGGTGGGGATGCCTGCGGCAGCGGCGGTGTCGAGGCCTTTGGCATCCGGGCGGTTGGAAAGCACGAGGACGGGTTTTGCGGGATAGGCGGGGTCCTCCGCCGCCTTGAGCAGCGCCTCCATATTGGAGCCGCGCCCTGAAATCAGGATCGCCAGTCTGAGGCGGCTCATGCCTTGGCGAGCTCGCCCACGATGCGGGGATCTTCACCGGCAGCCTTGAGGTCCGCCATCACCGCGTCCGCCTCTTCCGGCGCCGCCGCGAGAACGAGGCCGATGCCCATGTTGAAGGTGCGGTGCATTTCGTCCAGGTCGACCTGTCCGGCATCCTGCAGCCATTGGAACACCGGGGGCGGCGTCCATGCGGCGCGGTCGATTCGGGGGACCAGCGTATCCGGGCAGATGCGGGGTGTGTTCTCGGTGAGGCCGCCGCCGGTGATATGGGCGAGGCCCTTGATCCTGCCGGCGCGGATCAGCGGCATCACGAGGGGCGCATAGAGGCGGGTCGGCGTCAGCAGCGCTTCGCCGAGTGTTTCCGAATTCGAGAAAGGCGAGGGGCCGCCATAGAACAGGCCCTCGCGCTCCACGATGCGGCGGATCAGGGAGTAGCCATTGGAATGGGGGCCGGAAGAGGCAACGCCGATAAGCACATCGCCGGGCACCATATCCCCCATGCGCGGCAGCACCTTGTCGCGGTCCACAGCGCCGACGACGAAGCCGGCAAGGTCGTAATGGCCGGGCGGATACATGCCGGGCATTTCGGCGGTCTCGCCACCTACGAGGGCGCAGCCGGAGCGGCGGCAGCCTTCGGCGATGCCTGAGATGACGGCCTCGGCAATGCCGCCTTCGAGTTTACCGGTTGCGAAATAGTCGAGGAAAAACAGCGGCTCGGCGCCTTGTGCCAGTACATCATTGGCGCACATGGCGACCAGGTCGATGCCCACCGTGTTATGGATGCCGGTCTCGAAGGCCAGCATCAGCTTGGTGCCGACGCCGTCCGTGCCGGAGACGAGGATGGGATCGCTGTAGCCGGCCGCCTTCAGATCGAAGAGGGCGCCAAAGCCGCCGAGGCCGCCCATGACGCCGGCGCGCGCCGTGGCCTTCGCCATCGGCGAAATGGCGTCAACCAGCCGCTCGCCCGCCTCAATATCGACACCAGCGTCGCGGTAGGAAAGGGGTGTCTTGGACGGAGAATTCATCGGAGTCGGCGCCCCTCAACTGGACAGACTCGGCGCGTTAGCATGCGGGGCGGGCAAACTCCAGTGAAGGATATGAAGTGAAAGCCGTGGTTTCCGGGCCGCTGCGGGCTTGTTAGAAGAAGGCCCGAAAAGGAGTTTGACCGCCATGATTCGATGGGTGCTTGCCGCTGCGTTCATGTTCTTCGCCGCTGCGCCGATGGCGGCCGCGGATATCCGCGAGGTCTACACCATCCGCGATATCAATGTGAACGAGCAGGCGGCGAGCGTGATCGAAGCGCGCGAGCGGGCGATGGCGGCGGCGCGTCTGGCCGGCGCGCGGGCGCTGATCAACAAGATCACACTGGCCTCGGATCGCAATGCCGCCGGCGGCGTCCCGATAGATTCCGCTCTCGCCAGCCAGCTGACGGCAGCGGTCGATGTTCAGGAAGAGACCGCCGGGGCCGGGCGTTATATCGGCACGCTGTCAGTGGTGCTGAACCCGCAGGCGGTGCGCGCGCATCTGCAATCGATCGGCGTGCCCTATCTCGATACCCAGGCGCCGCTGGCGCTGATGGTGCCGGTGACGTCCAACGCCGGGGCGGCCGATGCCTGGCGGCGCGCATTCGGCGAGCGCAACAATGCGTCTCTGGTGCCTTATGTGACAGCCACCGGCAATTTCTACACCGCCTACAGCGCCTGGCCGGAACTCTCGGCAGAGGCGGTGCCGGTAAATGCGCGCCGCGCCCTGATTGCCGACCTACAGGGCCGGGACGGGGCCTGGCGGGTTGTGGTGTCTGCAGTCACGGCGGCGGGCAATGAACCGGTCGGCGCCACCCCGCCGGCGGCCACGCTGGAGGGCGCGATGTCGGCGGTCAACAGCCTTCTGAGCGAAAGCTGGAAAGAGGCCTCGATTGTGCGCGGCGGGCAGCGCACCGAAGCAGAAGCGATGGTGCGCTATACGTCTCTGGCGGAATGGAACACGCTGCGCGGGGCGCTCGCCCGCTCGCCGCTGGTCGCCGACTTCCGCACCAAGGCTGTGGCCCGCGAAGGCGCGATCGTGAACTTTTCCTATGCTGGTGATGAAAACCGCCTGCGCAGCGACCTGGTGCAGCGCGGCGTGACGCTGAGCCGGGAGGAAGACAAGCTGACGCTGCGCTCGGCGGTTTCGCCTGCCGGTATCCAGTGACGTCAGCGCCGCCAGGATCGCCAGACGGTCCGCCGCCCCTGCTGGGCTTTCCGGCGGCGGAGCCGGTGTGGAATGCGCTGATCATCGGCGCCCCGAACGAGGCGGCCATAAGCCTTGCCGCCAGGCCGGACGCCTGGGCGACCCACGCCCTGTGCATTACCGGGCCGCGCGGCGCAGGGCTGAGCTATCTGGCTGCGGCCTGGGCGCAGCGCTTCAATGGCCGGTCTTTCACCTCTTCAGAATTCGCAAGGCTCAAACATTCAGCGCTGGATGGGCTGGCCGGGGCGCTGATTGCGCTCGACGATGCCGACCAGATCGCGGCGAGAACCGGCGACCTGCTTCTGTCGCTCTACAATATCATCGGCGCGCAGGGCGGGCGGCTCCTGCTGGTGGCACATACGGCCCCGACCGCCTGGCAGACCGGCTCGGCGGATCTGCGCTCGCGGCTGAACGCGTTGCCGCTGGCCGAGATTGCCGGCCCGGACGAGGCGCACCTCAGCGCGCGGCTTCAGGCCGCAGCAGCGGTGCGTTTCATGAAACTGTCACGGGAAACGGTCAGCTATCTGGTGCCCCGGCTCGATCTTTCCTATGAGGCGGTTGAGACCGTCATGGACCGGCTGAGCGAGGCAGTGAGCAGAACCGGACGGCCGCCGGGCGTGATGCTGGCCCGGTCCGTGCTTGAAGGTTTGGACGAAGACGGCGAAGAAGGCGAAGGCGCAGCCTGATACGCGGCGCGCCGGACGAGGGGTGAGCGATGCCGGACGGGCAGCAGCGCGCAATCAGGCAGCTCATGGGATCCCCGCAGCGGTTCCTGAACCGGGAACTGTCCTGGCTGGAATTCAACCAGCGCGTCCTGCAGGAGGCCGACAATCCGGCCCACCCGCTGCTGGAGCGGCTGCGCTTCCTGTCGATTTCGGCCAGCAATCTCGATGAATTCGACATGGTGCGTTATGCCGGCCTGCGCGAACAGGTGCGCGCCGGTGTGACGCGCCCGAGCCAGGACGGGCTGATCCCGGCCCAGCAGGTGGCCGAGATCGAGGCAGCCGCGCTGAAGCTGATCGGCGGCCAGCTGGATCAATGGCGCAAGCTGAAGGCGGAAATGGAAGGCGAGGGCATTCACGTCCTTGAGCCGGGCGACCTGACGCGCAAGGAGCGCAGCGAGATTGAAGCCTATTTCCATGCCAACATATTTCCCATCCTGACGCCGCTGGCGGTGGACCCGGCCCATCCCTTCCCCTTCATCCCCAATCTCGGATTTACCATCGCCTTCGAACTGGAGGCAGAGCATGGCGGTGAGGGGCAGGTGGGTATCGTGCCGATGCCGACCTTTGTGCGCCGCTTCATTCGTCTGCAGACAGGTGCCAAGCCAGGCATCCGGTTTATCGCGCTGGAAGATGTAATCGGCATGTTCCTCCCGGCATTGTTCCCCGGGTTCAAAGAGGCCGGGCGGTGCCTGTTCCGGATTGTGCGCGACAGCGATATCGAGATCGAGGAAGAGGCGGAAGACCTCATCCGCGAGTTTGAAGTGCTGTTGAAGCAACGCCGGCGCGGTCGCATCGTCCGCCTACGGATGCAGTCCAGTGCACCTGAGCATCTGCGTCAATTCATTATGCGCGAGATCGGCGCAGAGCCATCGGATATCGTGCTGTATGACGGCATCCTCGGCATGGCGCGGCTCGTCGAACTGATTGTCGATGACCGGCCGGACCTTCTCTTTCCGCCTTACGAGCCGCGCTATCCCGAACGTATCCGGGAGATGGGTGGGGACATATTTGCGGCAGTGCGGGCAAAGGATATTCTCGTCCACCACCCGTTCGAGAGTTTCGATGTGGTGGTGGAGTTTGTGCGTCAGGCGGCCGCCGACCCACACGTCGTGGCTATCAAGCAGACGCTTTACCGCACCACGGTGAACTCTCCGATCGTCGGGGCGCTGATCGAGGCTGCAGAGGCAGGCAAGTCTGTAACGGCGCTGGTTGAGATCAAGGCGCGGTTCGATGAGGAGGCGAATCTGCGACTCGCGCGGGATCTCGAGCGGGCCGGTGTGCAGGTTGTCTACGGCTTCATCGAATACAAGACACATGCGAAAGTCTCGCTCGTCGTGCGGCGTGAGGGCAACGACCTTAGGACGTATACGCACTATGGGACAGGAAACTATCATCCGATAAATGCGCGTATCTATACCGACTTGTCGCTGTTCACGGCCGAGCCGGCGCTGGGGCGCGACGCCAACCGTCTGTTCAACTATGTGACGGCCTATCGGGAGCCGCCCGAGCAGCCGCCCGGTTTCGAAGCGGTTTCGATGTCGCCGGTAAACCTGCGGGCCAAGCTCCTTGCCCTGATCGAAGCCGAGGCGCAGGCGGCGCGCAAGGGCAAGCCGAGCGGAATCTGGGCGAAGATGAATTCGCTGGTCGATCCGGACGTGATCGATGCGCTCTACAAGGCGAGCCAGGCCGGAGTGCCGATTGCCCTCGTTGTGCGTGGCATCTGTTGTCTGAGGCCCGGTATCCCGGGCGTTTCGGAGAACATTACTGTCAAAAGCATTGTCGGGCGCTTCCTCGAACACGCGCGGATCGTCTGTTTCGCCAATGGTGAGCCGCTGCCCTCGGCGAATGCAAAAGTGTTCCTGTCGTCGGCCGACTGGATGCCGCGCAATCTGTCGCGCCGTGTCGAGGTGATGGTTCCGCTGACCAATCCGACCGTTCACCGCCAGGTTCTCAACCAGATCATGGTGGCCAATCTCAATGATGAGCGCCAGAGCTGGCTGATGCGCTCGGATGGCAGCTATGAGCGTTTCCGCGACGCCGGCTCCGAGAACGCGTTTACTGCCCACGGATATTTCATGGCCAATCCCAGCCTCTCGGGGCGCGGCAGCGCGCTGGAAGTCAGCCTGCCCCCCCGGCTTTCCTATCGTGAGAGCGGGCCCCGATGAGTTTTCCGAAGTCAAAGCTTGTCGGAATCATTGATATCGGGTCGAACTCCGTCCGGCTTGTGATCTGTGAAGTGATGGGCGCATCCATTCTTCAGAGCTTCAACGAAAAAGTCATGGCCGGGCTTGGCGAGGGATTGCCAAAAACGGGGCATCTCTCGCCAGGCGGGGTCGAGGCGGCGTTGAGCGCGCTCAGCCGTTACCGCGCAATTCTCCGGGCGCTGAATGTTGAAGCCTGGCAGGCCGTGGCGACGGCAGCGGTCAGGGTGGCCAGCGACGGGACGGGTTTCCTGAAACAGGCAGGCCGGGTTCTGGGCCGGCCGGTGCGCCTGCTGAGCGGTGAGGATGAGGCGCGGCTTTCAGCCCGCGGTGTCGATCTCAGCATTCACAACCCTGTCGGCCTGATCGGTGATCTCGGCGGCTCCAGTCTCGAGCTCAAGCGGATCGGCCAGGATAACGGCCCGGACGCCGGCGAGAGCCTGATGCTCGGTCCGCTGGCCCTTGGCGATACGATCAACGAGCCGAAGGAATTGCGCAAACGTATTCGCGAGGCGCTGAAAGCCAGCGAAGTGATGCCGGCCACCAGGGGCCGGTTCTATGCCGTCGGCGGTGCATGGCGGGCTTTCGGCCGACTGGTTATGGAGATTGAGCGTTATCCCCTCCACGTGTTGCAGGGCTATCAGCTGACGGAAGGGCAGGTGGCGCGGGCGGCCAAGCTTTGCCTCGACTCCTATTCCAACGCCAGTGCGCGGCAGATGATTGAGGCGATCGACAAGAAGCGGGCAAAGCATCTGCCGATGGCTGCCATGCTGATGGAAGAGATCCTGTCGCAGAGCGCCCTGGAAAGTGTCATTATCTCGGCGACAGGTGTACGCGAGGGAGTGCTGCATGATGTACTCGGCATGCCGCTGGATGATCCGCTGACGGATGGGATCATCGCTTATGCCCGCCTCGACCACAACCAGATCGCCTTTGGCCGGGCTCTTTACGAGTTCATCGCCCCGGCCTTGCTCGACCAGCCCGACCTGTTCGGATCGCCCGCCGCCGATGTCCGTATCGAGAAGGCGGCC
>CAYQRX010000113.1:0-9208 GCA_964419865.1 uncultured Hyphomonas sp.
TCCAAAAAACCTATATATCACAACGCACGAACAGGATTTTTCAGCAGCCTGCTAGGGCGCAATCGCCCTGGCTGCAAGCTGCGGAATGTTAAGGCGCCGGAGGGGCGGGCGTCATGCCGGGCGGAAAGGCGCGTCCGGGTCTTCCAGCAACGTGTAGGCAACATGGCGCTTCAGCGCCTCGGTGAGGCGTTGCGGATCGCCCTCCAGGTGGCTGGGCGGAATTTCCTTGCCGAAGGTCATGCGGAACCGGGAGCCGCGCTTGTTCAGAAGTTCATTGAACAGGGTGATGTCGCGCAGCTCGTTGGATATATCGCAGAAGAGATAATAGAGCGCCGAGTTGCGGGCATCGAGATTGAGCGGAATGATCGGGGCTTCCTGCTTTCGGGCGAGACCGACGACGGTCGGGAACCAGTCCTTTTCGATCATGCGGCCACCCTGCTTCGTGGCGAGGCGCCCCGACGGGAAGATGACAACGCATTTTTCCTGAGCGAAGGCCTCCCCTGCCCGCTTCAGCGTCTCGCGCGTCTTTGCGGGGGAGCGTTTCTCCTGCACCCATTCGACCGGGATGATGACATCCTCGAAACGCGGATTGACACGGATCGCATCGGCATTGGCGAAAAAGACGATGTCCTCGCGCACCTGTTTGAGGAGATCCCAGACCGCGACTCCGTCGGCAAGACCGGTGGGGTGATTGGCTGCCACGATGCAGCGCCCTGTCCGCGGCAGGCGGTCGATCCGGTCGATCGAGAGGTCGAAGGCAAGTTGTGCCGAAAGCCGGTCAAAACTTTCCCGGCCCGTCAGGCGCACGAGTTCATCGGCCATCGACCGTGCCTTGCCATAGCCGAGAACCGAATAGAGCAGCGGCCGCGCGACCGGCCAGACCGGGCTTGCCTTGAGCTTTGGGCAGCGCTCCTCAATCAGGACATCGACAATATGCGCATCCGAGCGCTCCTCCGCCGGCAGGAATGCGGACAGCGCGCCACCCGGACGGGGCGGCAGGAGGGGCTCATCGGTCATGTTCGGCGCCTGGCCTTCCACCCGTAATGGTTACCTTGCGAGCATAAGGCCCTGCCGGCCATTCCGGAAGACGCCCTTCGCACGGACTCGCGGAAGCGGAATACGTTGAAATATCAACACTTCGGAAAGTTTCGCTTTACCAAGACGCAAGAAGCGCGTGGCAAGGTGAATCTCAGACGGGCGGCGGCTTAACACCTCTCACCCGGCCGCATTCAGAAACTTTCTACGGGGTTGTAGTTCATGAAGGTGCTTTGGGTCGAAGATCACGAACCGGTCCGCACGATGCTGACGCACGCCGCCGACAAGGCTGCGCGGGCTCGCATTCCGGTCGATCTTGTCATGGCGGAGGGCCTGCTGGCGGCCGAACGGCGCCTGCGCCTGGAGCGCTTTGATCTGGTGGTCGTCGATCTGCAGCTGCCGGAAACCGGCGATGATGTGGATATGGCAGTCGCCCGCATCGCCAATATGGGCAAGCACCGGATTGCGGTTGCCTCGTCGCGGCCCGAGCGCGACGATGTCGTTGCCTCAGCGGTGCGCTGCGGGGCCAATGTCCATCCACAGGCCGTTTTCAAGGCTGGACTGAACTTCAACCGCTTCATTCAGCGGCCGGAATCGTTTGAAGATTTCCTGCTGGAGCTGATGCCAGCGGCCGGCGCGCGCTCAGCGATTCGCGCCGCCTGACGCGGCGCGGCGCTTGCCGCGCCCCGCACGGAGTTGCTAAGCCGCCCGGAGACCTTTCGGGCGGCTGTTCATTTGCGGGAGAGACGAGCGCGCGTGGCAGAATTCATCGCTTTCCCAGCAACGTTCGCCCTGATCGTGCTGAACGTCATTGCCAGCCTGGTGGCCTTCCGCAACGTCGCCTTCAATCAGCAGAACATCCTCTGGATCGGCCCGATGCAGCAGCGGGGCGAATGGCACCGCCTGATCAGCTCCGGCTTTCTGCATGTGAACGGGCCACATCTGTTTCTGAACATGTTCGGCCTCTACATGTTCGGGCCCATCATTGAGCACACACTTGGCGGGACGAATTTCCTGATCGTCTATCTGGCCTCGCTGATCGCCGGAAATGTTTGGGCCTATTTCTGGAACCGCAATCAACCGGATTACCGGGCTGCCGGTGCGTCCGGCGCGCTGTCGGGAATCATCCTGGCCTTCTGCATGATCGCGCCGTTCCAGATGCTCTATCTGCTTTTCCTGATCCCGATGTGGGGCATCGTGTTCGGCGTGCTGTACATTGTCGTCAGCTATATTTTCTCCCAACGCGCAAACCGGGTGATCGGGCATGAGGCGCATCTCGGCGGTGCGGTGGCTGGGGCCGTGACCACGGTTCTGGTCGATGCGCGGGTCTGGCCTAACTTCGTCAATCAGCTGGCTGAACGGCTGGGCTGAGCGGGGAGACGGCATGGGCGGCGTTACGGCGAGGTATCAGGCGCGGGTGGACAGCGGCGCCCTCAGCGTCGATCCGGCGCAGGCTGAGGCGGCGGCAAAGCTCGACGCGCTCGCCGAGCGCCTTGCCCGCCAGCGGCGGCCACGATTTTTCTCCAGGCCGGAATCAGTAACCGGGCTCTATCTTTGGGGCGGCGTCGGGCGCGGCAAGTCGATGCTGATGGACCTCTTCTTTGCCGAGGCGAAGACTGAGCCGAAACGCCGGGTCCACTTTCATGAATTCATGGCCGAGGTGCATGAGCGTCTGAACACCTGGCGAAAGATGGATGCCAGCGAGCGCCGGCGCTCACCCTGGCGAGTGAAATCGGCAGGAGATGATCCGATCCCGCCCGTCGCCAAACAGGTTGCGGCCGAAGCGCGCCTGCTTTGTTTCGACGAATTCCAGGTGACCCAGATCGCCGATGCGATGATCCTCGGCCGACTGTTCGACCAGCTTTTCCAGCGCGGCGTTACGGTCGTCGCCACCTCAAACCGCCATCCCGATGATCTCTACCGGGACGGGATCAACCGCCAGCTCTTCCTGCCCTTCATCCGGGAACTGAAAGAGCGCTGCGAAATCATGGAACTGGTTTCGGCGCGCGATTACCGGCTCGACCGGCTGGTTGAGGCGCCGGTCTGGTACACGCCGCTGGACGGGGACAGTGCCGCCGCGCTCGACAAGGCCTGGGAACGCCTGACGCTGGGCGCCGAAACCCAGCACTGCATTCTGACGGTAAAAGGCCGAAAACTCGAAGTCGCGCGCGAGGCGGCCGGCGTCGCCCGCTTCACATTTGCCGAGCTTTGCGCCCGCCCGCTGGGACCGATTGACTATCTTGCCATTGCCGCAACCTTCCACACGATCATCCTTGAGGGCGTGCCGCTTCTCACACCCGACCGGCGCAATGAAGCCGCCCGCTTTGTCAGCCTGATCGACGCACTCTATGAGGCCAAGGTGAAACTCGTTGCCAGCGCCGAGGCCGAACCGAGTGATCTCTACCCGGAAGGTGACGGCGCCTTCGAATTCGAACGCACCGCCAGCCGCCTGTTCGAGATGCGCTCGCGCGACTATCTCGCAGAGGAACGCCGGGACGTGGAGATTGCTGACCTGCCCGCCAGTCAGAAATCCTGAGCGGTCCAAGCAAGATCATCAGAGAGCCGGTCAATGAGGATGCGCGCCATCAAGGCCTGGGTGTCGCTTCCAGGATGCCAGTCGCAGCCATAGACACGGCCCTCCTCCGCAAGCGGAAGGGAGACACGCGACGCCGCCCCGCCGCCGGAGATGAAATCGGCGACGGCGTGATCTACCGCTGCTTCAAGGCCGCTGCGGATGTCGGGTGGCAGGAGCGGGCCGGTCACGGTATAGAGCGCCGCGTCCGGATACGCCTTCCCCAGCTTCCGCAGCAGCGCGGTATATTCCCTTGTGAAGGCGGGGCCCGGATCGCCCGCGCTGAAATCATTGGTGCCGAGGGCGATCAGGATGGCGTCCGGTTGAAACAGGTCAGCGTCCCATACGCCGCCCTCCGGCGTGAGCCAGGCCCAGACCTCGCGCATATGCGCGCCTTCCCCGCCATCCCAGTTGCGCACGAGACCCCGGCCGGAAATGGCGATGGCGTGAACCTCCGCCTCAAAGGCACGGCGGAGGCTGCCGGCATAGGTGGCGGCGTGATCTTCCGTATCTGCACTATAGGTGCAGGTCTCATCCGGGCCGAGGACGCCGTAGCCGACGGTGATCGAGTCTCCGAAGATCAGGACACCGCGCTCCGGTGTCTCTGACGGCTCGAGCACGCCGCCGCGAAACCCTATGAACGTGACCGCGCCCGTCTGTGGACCCGTGCGCCGGACGAGGCGGATGTCTGCCGGCTCCGCACTGGCTTCGGCGGCAATGGTGTAGGCATGGCGGCCGCGGCGGAGGTTCAGCGGGCGGGAGTCCGTGCCTGCCGTAACAGTCAGCCAGGAGTCGCCTGTCTCCGCCTCGATCACAGCTTCCAGAACTTCGCCGGAAAACCGGAAATCTGCTCCGCTGCCCGGCCAGTGAACCGTGAGTGTGCCGTCCTCCGAGAACAATGCGCGCCCCTCGATGCGGATATGGCCTTCCGGCGGCGCCGGCGGGTCTTGCGCTGTACAGGCGGCGCAAAGGAGCGCCAGGCTCAGGACAAATCGGGTCATCTCGGGTCATTTCCGGCCAGGGCAGGCCCGGAGAGGACCGCCTGCGGCAGAAAATTGCAAGCCGCGCGCCTTGCGGCGGCCCGCGAAGCCCTTACCTGACAAAAGGAACGGGCCGTACCCAATGGTGCCCCTGTTGCAACACATCAATGTGATCCTGCGCGGATTGCCACGCGGGGCCCTCTTCCACACGCTTGCCGCAATTCCTATTTATGCATCAGCGCGATGAGTGATTTGCGCACGCTTGGTGACGACGCTGCCGCCATGCGGGGCTAGGCTCCAGGTGAGCTCTGAGGATGGGGGCAGGTTGCCGGACAGCCGGGGCCGGCCCCAGATGGAGGAAAGACATGGCGAACACGACGGCAAAGACGACATCTGTTGCCCTCAGTCCGGAACAGGGACTCAGCCGCTATCTCAGCGAGATCCGCAAATTCCCGATGCTGGAGAAGAATGAGGAATTCATGCTGGCGCGCCGTTGGCGCGATCATGAAGACCCGGAGGCAGCCGAGAAGATGGTCACCTCGCACCTTCGCCTCGTCGCGAAGATTGCCATGGGCTATCGCGGCTATGGCCTGCCGATGGCCGAGGTGATTTCCGAAGGTAACGTTGGCCTGATGCAGGCGGTGAAGAAATTCGACCCCGACAAGGGCTTCCGTCTGGCCACCTATGCGATGTGGTGGATCCGCGCCGCCATCCAAGAGTATATCCTGCGCAGCTGGAGCTTGGTGAAACTCGGCACCACGGCCGCGCAGAAGAAGCTGTTCTTCAATCTGCGCCGCCTGAAGGGCGAGATGCAGGCGCTGGAAGAAGGCGACCTGAAGCCCGAACAGGCCCGGCTGATCGCCGAGAAGCTCAACGTCACCGAAGACGAGGTCTATTCGATGAACGGGCGCATGTCCGGATCGGATGCTTCGCTCAACGTCCCGATGGGCACCGATGGCGACATGGAGTGGCAGGACTGGCTGGCCGATGATGAGCCCGGCACGGCCGAAACCTTCGCTAACCGCCAGGAGCTCGACGCCCGTATGGAACTGCTGACGCAGGCCATGGAAGACCTTTCCGAACGCGAGCGCCACATCCTGACGGAGCGCCGTCTGGTGGACGAACCAAAGACGCTGAAAGAGCTGTCCGAACAGTACAATGTCAGCCGCGAACGTATTCGGCAGATCGAGGTACGCGCGTTCGAGAAACTGCAGAAGGCGATGAAGCGGATGGCCAAGGAACAGGGCCTGCCGGTCGGCGCCTGACGGGAACCGCCTTCCTGCCCCAGCGTTGATGGGGAAAGAAAGGAGGCTCGAAGCCGATGTCTTTCAGAACCATAACCGTCATGCTGGCCGCCGCGCTTGGCGCGGGCGGCGTGGCATTCGCCGATCCGCCGGGTCATGCTCGTGGGCACGAACTGCCACCGGGCCTTGCCAAGCAGGGCAAGATACCGCCCGGGCACGCCAAGAAAATCTGGGGCAAGGGCCAGTACCTTCCGCGCGAATACCGCGAGGTCTACTTCGATGACTGGCGCCGTTACGAGCTGCGCCCCGCGCCGGCCGGCTATCGCTGGGTCCGCGTCGATCGCGACGCCTATCTGGTCGAGGTGGCCAGCGGCCTGATCGCCGAAGCGCTAATCGGCGTGCTCATCGACTGAGCCCGACATTGAACCGGCGGCGCCAAACGGGCATGGGAAACCATGCCCGTTATTCCCGTTGCCGATGCTGCTGACCCGCGCCTGGAAGCCTATGTCTCGATCCGCGAGCGCGATCTGACGAATGGCCATGGCGGGCGTTTCATCGTCGAGGGCAAGGTGACGCTTGAGACGCTGCTGAGGCGCGCGCGGTTCGAGATCGAAAGCCTCTTCCTCTGTGAGACGCGGCTGGCGCCGCTGGCGGAGACGCTGTCACATGTGCCGGACGGCGTGCCCGTCTATGTAGCGCCGCAGGGCGTGATGGATGCCGTCGCCGGGTTCCCGATGCACCGAGGCGTACTCGCCTGCGGGCGCAAGGGCGCCCCACTTATGCCGGCCGATATTCTGTCTACGGAGGGACCATCGACAGCGCTGCTGCTCTCGGAGCTGTCCAACCATGACAATGTCGGCGCCTGTTTCCGCAATGCAGCGGCCTTCGGGGCGGACGGCGTACTTCTGGATGCGGCCTGCTGCGACCCGCTGTATCGCAAGGCGATCCGCGTCTCGTCCGGGGCAAGCCTCTGGCTGCCCTATGCCCAGGGCGGCGATGGGGCGGGCCTGATCGAAGCGGCGGAGGCCGCGGGCCATGAGGTCTGGGCGCTGACACCGCGCGCAGACGCCGAAGCCCTTCCCTCGCTGAAGGTGCCCGAGCGAGTGACCCTGCTGATGGGCGCGGAAGGTCCCGGCCTGCCAGCGGAGGTGATCGCGCGGGCGCGCCCGGTGCGTATTCCGATGGCGGACGGGTTTGAAAGTGTGAATGTGGCGACCGCTGCGGCAATTGCGCTGGCGCATGTGTTTGCGGCGCGGGGATAGTTCGAGTCCACCCGCACCCTTTAACTTCGCTCAAGATTAGCTCAAATGCGGAGCGCCCCACAAGCAAGGCGCAGCGGCGCTGAGCCCATAGGGCTCAGCGACAGCCGCGAGCAACACTCAAAAGACTCTTGGACGTGCGTTACGCTCGACATGCAGGCCGCACTCGGTCTTGTCCAGCCCGGCCCAGCGGCCGGAGCGGGGATCGGCGGGATCCGCCGCCGGCTGGGTGCAGGGCCAGCAGCCGATGGAAGGATAGCCCTGGGCCACCAGCGGATGACGCGGCAGGTCGCGCTGTTCCATGAACAGGTCAACATCGCCTTGGGTCCAGCTGGCGAGCGGGTTCACCTTGTAGCGGCCGTCGGCAAATTCGAATACCGGCAGGCTCATCCGCGCGCCGCCATGGAAACGTTTGCGGCCTGTGATCCAGGCGCCGAAGCCTTCCAATGCCGGCTCGAGCGGACGGACCTTGCGCAGCGCGCAGCAGGCGTCCGTGTCAGCCTTCCAGAGATTGTTCTTCGGATCGAGCACCTTGCGCTCGGTCTCGCTCGGCGTGACGGTGCGCACGCCGGTCAGGCCGAGGCGTTCGATCACCTCGTCCTTATAGTCCAGCGTTTGCGGGAAATGCATGCCGGTGTCGATGAAGACGACCGGCAGGGAGGGGTCGACATCAGCGATCAGCGCCAGCATGACCACGCTCTCGGCACCGAAGCTCGACACATAGGTGAGCTCTCCCGGCCATTCGCGGACGATCGCGGCGCGCAGGATGGTCTGCGCCGAGGCTTGGCGCAGCTCTCCGTTGAGGCGGACGAGCCGCTCTTTCGGGTCCTGGAGAAGCTGGCTTTCAAAGGCCATCGGCCGCGTATCCTTACTGGTGACGTTTGCGGAAGGCCGGGACCGAAGGCGCAGCAGCGGGCTGGTAGACGACGCTGTATTCGCTCAAGGCTTCCATCACCTCAGATACGCTCGCACGGCGCGTCTCGTAAGCATCGAAGCCTGAACGGTTCATGTAGAATATCTGATCCCTCAGGACATGGCCGACGGCGCGAAGCTCGCCCTCATACCCATAGCGGCGCCGGATCAGCTGGGCCTGGCTGTAGCCACGCCCGTCAACATAGCGGGGGAAATCCACTTCGATCAGGGACAGTTCGGAGAGATAAGGCTCAAGTTCAGCCACATCATCAGCCGGGCCGAGGCGGACCCCCTGCGGCAGCGGCCCGTTCTCCTGTCCCTGCTTCATCCCGAGAAAACGCAGGAGCGAGACGGTGACCTTGCCGGCCTCCGGCAGCACGGCTCCATCCGGCACGAAGGTCCACTCATTGGTGACCTCAGCGCCGTTCTTAATCAGCGGCATAGAGCGCCTCCTGGAAGGGCTGGTGACCGAGGCGTTCAAGCGTGTCGATGAACTTCTCGTCCTTGGACGTCCGGTTGGCCCGGTAATATTCGACGACCCGGCGGATGGCGCCGGGCACATCTTCGGCGCGCAGACCGGGGCCGACGATATTGCCGAGCGCCGCCTTCTCATCCGCGCGCCCGCCGAGAAGGATCTGGTAGAATTCCTCCCCTTTCCGGTCGACGCCGAGGATACCGATATGGCCGACATGATGGTGGCCGCAGGCATTGATACAGCCCGACACATTGATGTGCAGGCGGCCGATATCTTCCTCATAGGCCGGATCGGCGAAGACCTTCTGGACCTCGAGCGAGACCGGAATGGAGCGGGCATTGGCGAGGTTGCAATAGTCGAGGCCAGGGCAGACGATCATGTCGGTGATCCGGCTCTCATTCGCCGCGCCGAGACCGGCCCCGTCCAGGGCCGCATAGAGTTCCGGCAGGTGATCGAGCGCGACATGCGGCAGGATGAGGTTCTGTGCATGGCTGACGCGGATATCGGAATGGCCATAGCGCTCGGCGAGATCAGCGACGAGCTCCATCTGCCGGTCGGTGGCGTCGCCCGGCGCCACACCGATCGGCTTCAGGCTAACGGTGACGGATGTGTAGCCGGCGACCTTGTGGGGATGGGTATTGATGCGGACCCAGCGGGCGAAAGCCGGATCGGCGGCTGTCGCAGCTTTCAGTTTCTGTGAACCGGCCGGCTTCACCTCCAGCGGCGGGGGC
>CAYQRX010000114.1:0-9170 GCA_964419865.1 uncultured Hyphomonas sp.
CCTCCACCAATCTCATGCTGCCAGGCGTGACCGCAGGCTATCCGGCGTCGATGACGCGGGAGCTGTGTGAAATCGAGATGGCGGCGCATGGCGGCACCGTGCTGGAAATCCGAGAGACTGGCGATGGATGGGCACCCGTGATCGGCTCGCCCTACAATCGCCGCATCACTGCCGATACAACCCCAATGCAGATCACCGGCCCGGCAGTGGGTCATGCGCGCCTTCAGACTGCGGAAGACCCAACCGGAACGCTTGTGTCCGGCACAATCAACAACTGCGCAGGCGGGATCACGCCCTGGGGCACCTATCTGATGGCGGAAGAGAATTTCAACGGCAACTTCCTGGGCGAGTTGCCGGAGGGCCACCGCGAGACTGATAACCACAAGCGCTACAGCGTGCCCTCGGGCTGGTATCAATGGGGCCGCTTCTTCGATCGCTACGATGTCGGCAAGCAGCCGAATGAGCCCAACCGGTTCGGGTGGATTGTTGAAGTTGATCCGCTCGACCCGGCTTCAACGCCGAAGAAACGCACAGCGCTCGGCCGGTTCAAGCATGAGGGCGCCGAGAGCGTTGTGGCCCCTGATGGCCGGGTTGTCGTCTATTCCGGTGACGACCAGCGCTTCGACTATGTCTACAAGTTCGTAACCCATGGCCGGTTCGTGCCTGGCGACCGTGCGGCGAACATGGATTTGCTGGACGAAGGCATCCTTTATGTCGCCCGCTTCGACGCGGATGGAAGCGTCGACTGGCTGCCGCTGGTGCATGGCACGGGACCACTGACGCAGGAAAACGGTTTTGCTTCGCAAGCCGATGTCGTCATCGAGGCTCGCCGCGCGGGCGACCTGCTCGGCGCGACGCCCATGGACCGGCCGGAAGATGTCGAGCCGGACGCCAAGACGGGCCGCGTCTATGTGATGCTCACCAACAATGAACGGCGCACCGAAGCGCAGATCGATCCTGCTAATCCGCGCGCGGCAAACTTGTTTGGCCATATTATCGAGATCATTGAGCCGGAAGGGGACTTTACGGCGACCCGCTCGCGCTGGGAGATCCTCGTGAAATGCGGGGACCCGTCCGTACCGGAGCTCGGGGCGGCCTGGAATCCACAGACCACGGAGAATGGCTGGTTTGCCGCGCCGGACAATTGCGCGATCGATCCTGCGGGTCGCCTTTGGGTTTCAACCGATGGGAATGAACGTACCGGCGCCGCCGATGGCATCTGGGCACTGGAGACGAGCGACGCGGGGCGCGGCACGGGGCGCCACTTCTTCCGCTGCCCGGCCGGCGCGGAAATGTGTGGGCCACGCTTCAATCGGGAAGGCGATGCCTTCTTCCTCGCTGTCCAGCATCCGGGCGACACCGACGGCGCCAGCTTCGAGGCACCCGGCACGCGCTGGCCGGACTTCAGGGCGGACATGCCGCCGCGGCCCAGCGTCGTGGTGGTCACGAAGATTGGCGGCGGCCCGGTCGGCGGCTGAGGCCCCCTCTCAGCGCCGCAGCAGGATTCGGTGCCCGAACTCTCGGCTGAGCTCGATCGCGCCGTCCGGCGTCTCGCGCCACTGCATGTCGCCGCGCAGGGCTTCGACAAATCTCGCTTCCTGTTCGCCGAGCGAGTCCGACAGGCAGGCCCGAAGGGTCGTCCGGATCGGGGTGAAGGTAATCGTTGTGGCCGTGGCGGTGTAGCCGCCCGACAGGCTGTTACAGTGGGTCGAGCCGGTCACTGTCCCGTCTTCGCCGAATGTCAGCGTCAGGTTTGAATTGTCGATGATTCCGCCGCGATTGAGGTCTTCCACCCGCCAGGCGGCGCCGGTCAACACGGCGGGGTCGCCGTCCGGCTGTTCGGCAGCCAGGGGGCGGGCGGTGAAGGCGACACCTTTCTCCCCGCGGATGGTCAGGTTGCCATGAGCGTCGATGCTGGCCTCGGCCTCGCCGGACAGGATGGCCCCAAAGGCGATTTCCTGCGCCATGATGCCATCATCCAGGCAAGCCATCTTGGTCATGCCGACCCCGGAAAACGCGACCCTCGAGCCGGTCTGCGTGTAGGTGCCAAAGAACTGGTTGCAGCCGGTTGTGCCGGAAATCCGTCCGTCTCCGGAGAAGCTGATCTGCGGTTCGTGCCCGGATATGATGGCTGCTGCCCCCATCGTCTCGACCAGCCAGCTGGTTGCGGCGAGCGGCGGCGCCTTCGCGGCCGGCTTCGCGACCCTCACCATCACCAGTTCGTCCGCATTGACATTGCCGGAGACCGCACCGAGCCGGTAGGCCGTGTCGGTGGTCCAGAGCAGGGTTCCGTCCGGACCTTTCACGGTTGCGCGCAGGGTGTAGGTCATGCGCGGATCAAGCGTGTCGTTCACGCGCAATGTGAAACGCTTCGGCACACCGCCATCATCCAGACTGTCTGACCAGTCCGCGAGGCTGATGGCGGGCGCATCGGCGCGGGAGGTGTCGCTGAGTTCGACCTTCAGGACAGAGCCTTTCGGCGCGGCCATCCGCTCGCGATAGGTCGCCGAGCCGGTCACTACCAGTGAGGCGGCTTCGAGAGAGTTTTCCGGCAATGGCGGTGTAATGCACCCGGCCAGCGCGGCCACTGTTCCAGCCAGCAAGAGCGGGGCTGGCATGGCCTTGCGAAACAGGCCGATTATCATTGCAAACTCTCCTGCACCCATGGGCCCGGTTTTCACGTCAGCGGCGGCGTGTCAGTGGGCTTCGGTGATCTCGTCGATCTCGGCGATCGTCTCGCCGCCGCAGGCCACCAGGACACGGCTGTAGCTGACTGTGGCGGGGGCGGAATAATGGACCTCTTCAGTCATGATCGCCTGCAGCGCCATGTCGTCGGGTTTGACCGGGATCAGATTGAGGCGCAGCGCTGGCATGGCGGAGCGGTCCAGCGGGCCTTCTTGCCATTCGAACGTGTAGCCGCCAGTGCGGACATCGACCTTGCCGACGACATGGATGGTTGGGGTGGGGTCAATGCCGGGCATCACGTCGAGCCAGGCTTCCCAGTCTCGGGAGTCGAGGATGTCGCAGGTTTCTTCCATCGGGGCGGCCTCCGGGGCGACGGTCAGATCATCTTCGGCAGCTTCGGCCGGAACTGTTGGCGGGACTGCAGGAACGGGCGCCTGGTTGTCGCAGGCGGTGAGGAACAGGCTGCCGGCGGCGGCGAGGGCGGCGAGGCTCAGGCGGTTCATGGCATTTCCCTTTTTCCGTTTTGACCGCCGCCCTTATCGCACATCTGATGTGACAAAATAAGGACAAACCGGGTCAATTGCGGCCACGGGCGCGCCGGATCGCGCCAGAGTCGGCCGGAAGGGAATAGATGAGGCCATCCTCGCCGATCTCGACGGGCCCGCCATAGGCCGGCTTCGTGCCATCGAGGAAAACCGGGTGAAGCAGCCTGGAGGGAAGCGGCGGCACGATGTGGTAAAGGACGAGGCGCCCGGCGCCGGCCGCTTCAGCGGCCCGGGCCGCGTCCACCGGGGAGGCGTGATAGTCGAGGATGTCGGCGAAGACTTTCGAGAGGGGCGCCGCGCCGGCGGCGGCTGCGGCCTTCGACATTTCGGCGACCATTCCGGGGTGGAGGGCTTCATGGAACAGGATGTCGGTATCGGCGGCGATCCGTACAAGGTTTTCCGAATAGATCGTGTCGCCGCTGATGACGGCGGAGCGGCCTTTATAGTCGATCCGGTAGCCGAAGGCGGGCTCGACCGGGGCATGGCCGACGGCGAAGGCGGCGATGCGCACGCCGTCGTCATCGAGCAGGACGGCATGGCCGCCGGGGCCGGCGGGCAGGCGGATGATTTCGGGGACAAGGCCGTAGCCTTCCGGGTTTGCGACGGCTGGCCCGTGATGGGCGGTGCGGTAGGTGGAGTCGATGCGGTAGGCGGCGTTGAAGCCGGCGGTGATCTCCTCGACGCCGGCAGGGCCGGCGACAGGGAGCGGCTCTGAACGGCTGCCGCCGACCCAGGCAGTGACCATCAGCTCGCCGAGGCCGTCAAAATGATCCGAGTGCAGATGCGTGAGGTAGAGTCTCTCGGTGCGCCCGGTCGGAAAGCCCATGCGCGAAAGCCGCCGCATGGAGCCAGCGCCAACATCAAAGATGAAGGCGCGTGTCCCCGCCAGCACGCCGATGCAGGGGCCGGCGCGGGCGGGGTCGGGCAGGGGCGAGCCGGTGCCGCAGAGATAGACGTGGAGGCCGTCAGGCAGGGCGGCGGACGGGTCCTGGCCCACATTCTGCTGCACCGCGCGGCGGAAGGCGGCCTCACCGATCTGAACAGCGAAAACCTGCCGGATCCCCAGCAGACCCAGCAGGATCACGAGGATGGCGGCCAGCCCCCATTGCCACAGGCGCATGCGTTCCCCCTCCCAGGTTTCTGATGGGAGAGAAACATATGGCAGTATGAATGTCAATATATGGCGAGGCTGCTCTTTGGCCGATCTGTTGCAGCCCTCACCGCCCACCGCCTGCGGCGGCGGGCCTGCTCCGGGCATTTGCAGTGCAAACGCTGATCCTCCGCAGCCTTTCCCATTGCATGGGAGAGGCGTTAAGGGGTGCAGAGGCGACAAATCCCTCTCCTGATCGCAGGGGTTGGGGCGAGCCTGTCCCCTCCCGTTTTCCTGACTCTACAGCACAAACGCGTAAACGAATCCGACCGGGTCAGCCCCGTGACAGGATGGGGGCATGACAGATGACATGACCCTTATCAAACCCCGCCTGCGGGTGCGGCCCGGCAGCGAGCGGGAGCTGAGGCTGCTGCGGCTGGCCTGGCTTTCGGGATGGAGCACCGCCGATATGGCGGCCTTGCTGGGCGACAGTGTGCGCACCGTGCGCCGGCGCCTTGCCCGGTATGAGCTGAAAGGCCCGGAGACGCCGGGCGAGCAGGCGCGCCTGATCGCCGAGGCGATGAACGACGCGATTGCCGAGGGGGTGCTCTGCGGCGACAATCCGGTGGTGAAGGATGTCGTCAGTACCCTGCAGAAGATGGCCGGCGCCACGCGGACGCTGCAGCAGGTGTCGCGGGAGCGGAAGGCGGATGAGGTAAGGGTTGCGGAGGACGATGTCGACGATTGGTGCGATGAGATCGAGGATGAGATCGATCGCCTGATCGCAGAAGATGCGGCGAGGGCGGAAGCGGCGGGACGCCATTCAGACGAGGCGGCTGCCAGCGAGGACGCCCCGCACGAGATCAAGTCCCACGCCGTGGACGTCAGGCAGGATGCCGGCATCATGCGCGCCTCTGCACCGCCATTCTATACCGGCTCCGCCGCCGGGCCGGGCGCCGATGTGACGGCCTTCGGGCGGACTTACCGCACCAGGCAAGGCAATCGCGGTCCGCCTGAGTGAGGGCTTCGAGCCTGCGGGGCGTTTACAGGCCCGGTGGCTTCAGGCCAGACTGCAGCATCAGGTTCAGAGGCGAAGATGAAAACCATGAAGGCCGAAACCATCGAAGCCTACAACGCCGTGCAGGCGCCGGGCGAGCGGGAGACCTGCGAGATGCTGAGGCGAGTGATCGATGCCGGGCTGCCCGGGGCGGAGAGCAAGATCTGGCATGCCCATCCGGTCTGGTTTCTGGAGGGTAACCCCATCGCGGGATACAGCAAGCTGAAGGGATGTATCCGCCTCCTGTTCTGGAGCGGCCAGTCTTTCGAGACGCCGGGGCTGGCGCCGGAGGGCAAGTTCAAGGCGGCGGAGGCACGCTATACGGCGGTGGAGGAAGTCGACGAGGCGCTGCTGAAACGCTGGCTGGCCGAGGCGAGAACCGTGCAGTGGGACTACAAGAATATCGTGAAGAGGAAGGGACGGCTGGAGCGGCTTTCCTGACCGGCGCGCTCAATCCTCTTCCGGAGGTTCGATGGCGTTCATCCAGCGGAAGAGGGGGCGGAGCGGGATTACCCAGAAGGTGCCTGCGACGATATAGAAGATGAGTTCGGCCCAGAAGGGCATGGCGCCGATATGGCCGGCCAGGGTGACCACCCCCCAGACCCAGAGGGCGAGAAAGGCCAGAAGCGCCAGCATGGCGACAGGTTTCCGCGGGTTGCGCATGGGACGGTTTCCTCATCAGCCGGAGCGGCTGCGACCACAGCGACCCTTGATCGGATGGCTGCCTGAGTGATCTAGGCAGCATGAGCCGATACGCAATTTCTCCCGTTGCCGCAGGCTGGATCCGGCGCTGGCTGATCCTGCTCGGCCTGATGGTCTATGCCATCATCCTGGTCGGCGGGGCAACGCGCCTGACCGATTCCGGGCTTTCGATCACCGAATGGGCACCGCTGCGCGGCGCGCTGCCGCCGATGAGCGAGGCCGAATGGGTGTCGGAGCTGGAGAAGTATCGCCAGACGACGCAGTATCAGCTGCAGAACCGCGGCATGTCGATGGCCGAGTTCCAGTTCATCTACTGGTGGGAATGGGGCCACCGGCAGATCGGCCGACTGATCGGGCTGGTGGCGATTGCGGGATTTGCGGTGTTCGCGGCCCGGCGCTGGCTGGGGCAGGGCCTCTGGTGGAAGCTGGCCGTGCTGATCGGGCTTGGCGGGCTGCAGGGGGCGATCGGCTGGTGGATGGTTTCCAGCGGGATCGGGGAGACCGAGCGGGTGTCGGTCGCGCCTTACCGGCTGATGACGCATTTTACGCTCGCGCTGCTGATTCTCGCGATGATCGTCTGGCTGTGGCTGAGCCTCGGGCAGCAGGCGCGCGCGCCGGCGCGGCCGGCGGAGAAACGGGCGGCCTGGGCGCTGCTGGTCCTGATTTTCGTGCAGATGGCAGCGGGCGCGCTGGTGGCGGGCCTGGATGCGGGGCGGACCTATACCGACTGGCCACTGATGGCGGGCGAGCTTGTGCCCGCACATTATATGCACGCCGATCTGGGCGTGCGCAGCCTGTTCGAGGGGCGCGAGGCGACCCAGTTCAATCACCGCCTTTTGGCTTACATCCTGTGGGCGGGGGCGCTTGGCGCGGCCTGGGCGTTCCGGCGCGGGGCGCTGGCGCGGGAGTTCCTGTTCCTGGCCGTGCTGGTCAGCGCGCAGGCGGTGTGGGGCATCCTCACGCTGCTGAGTGCGGCGCCGATGGCGCTGGCGCTGGTGCATCAGGGCCTCGGCGTCGCGCTGACGTTGTGGGCGGTTTATGTGGCCTGGCGGGCCGGGGGTGAACCCGGCCCGGCGGCGGAGATGGCTACTGCCCGTTCAGCGTGATCGCGCTGGGGTCAACAAAGACAACCTGATGGGTGCCGGCGCTGGTTTCGCCGGCGACGACGATGACCCCGCCGGGATAGCCACCCGCCGGCAGGGCGCCGTGGGCGGTGACGGCCGTGGGCGCATCGGGCGCGGTGACGGTGATGCCGTCGCGCAGGGTGATGTCGGCGGTGGTCATGCCGAGATCGCCTGAAATCTGCAGCGGTCCGCCGGTCTCGACGGAGAGCAGGGCGGAGGTTTGCCCGCGCACGAGCGAGGCAGCTGCGGTGGAGCGGGGCGAGGCGATGAGGGTGTCATGCGCAAAGACGCAGGACGTGACCGGGAAGCCGGCATCGGTGGAGTCTTCCTCCTGCCAGGTCAGCTCGCCGCCGGCTTCACCGAGAATTCCGGTGCGCAGCAGGCGATTGGTGGACAGCGTCCAGTAGGCAATGCGCATCAGGCCCTGCGTGCCGGCGTCGCCCGTGCAGATGCCTTCGACCATGCGTTCTTCGGGGATGGGCAGGTCGATCTGGGCCGGGGCCATCAGCCCGTCGCTGAAGACATAGGCTTTCAGCTGGCCGTCGGCGGTGACGGCGGGGAAGAGGGTCAGCTGGGCGCCGTCGATCAGGGCGGCGCGGCCATCGGCCAGCGCCTTCAGCTGGAATCGGGTCGGTTCGCCGAGGCGTTCGCCTTCCATGTTGAAAAATTCAAGTCCGCCAGCGCGGTAGGCCACTGCGAGCACGGCGCCGGAGCCGGTCGAGAGGGCCACATCGGCGACTTCGCCCTGCAGCGGGCGCGTCGCCCATACGGCCGGAAGCTCAATATTGCCAGAAATTTCAAGGCCTTGGGCGTCGGGCTCGGCGAGGGTATCCGGCCGGCCGCAGGCGGTCGCCGCAAAAAGCAGACTCAGCCCGGCGGCCGCGTTGACAAAGGGGAATGCGGCGCTTAAACGCCAGCCCTTAATTTGCATTCCTGGAACTCCGAAAGTAGAGGCTCTGAGCAGAGCGATGAAAACCTATAACGCACCCGTTGGGGTAGAGAATAAGTGGGTCGTGATCGACGCGAGCGATGTCGTCGTCGGACGCCTTGCTTCTTACGTCGCCAAGCGCCTGCGCGGCAAGCACCGCCCTGACTTTACTCCGCATGTCGACACCGGCGATCACGTCGTCGTGATCAATGCCGAGAAGGCCGTGTTCACCGGCAACAAGCTGGCCGACAAGGTCTATTACCGCCACACCGGTTATCCGGGCGGCATCAAGGAAACCACCGCCGGCAAGATCCTGTCGGGCCGTTTCCCGGAGCGCGCCATCGAGCTCGCCGTGAAGCGCATGATGCCGCGCGAAAGCGCGCTGTCGCGCAAACAGTATGGCAAGCTGCGCGTCTATGCCGGCGCTGACCATCCGCATGTTGCCCAGTCGCCGGATGTCGTCGACTTCAAGGCGATGAACCGCAAAAACTCGAAAACGGCCTGACAAACATGACCGACACCTCCAACTCGCTGCAAGACCTTGGCGCCATGACCGGCGCGCCTTCCGCCCAGCCGGTGAAAGCCGCTGAGCCGAAGATCGACGCCCAGGGCCGCGCCTATGGCACCGGCCGCCGCAAGGAAGCCGTCGCCCGCGTCTGGATCAAGCGCGGCACCGGCAAGATCACCATCAACGGCCGTGACCAGGAGCAGTATTTTGCGCGTCCGGTTCTGCGCATGGTGATTGCCCAGCCGCTGATCGAAGCGGGCCGTGAAAGCGAGTTTGATGTCATCGCGACGGTCAAGGGTTCGGGCCTGATGGGTCAGGCCGGCGCTGTGCGTCACGGCATTTCCCGCGCGCTGGTGGCTTATGAGCCGGGCCTGCGCTCGGTGCTGAAACCGTTCGGCTTCATGACCCGCGACCCGCGCGTCGTCGAGCGCAAGAAGTACGGCAAGGCGAAAGCCCGCCGCAGCTTCCAGTTCTCGAAGCGCTGATCAGCCCGCACACAAGCCGCAAAGCAGAACGGCCCGCCGATTGGTT
>CAYQRX010000115.1:0-9151 GCA_964419865.1 uncultured Hyphomonas sp.
AAGTGTAGACGATGCGCACCGGGCTGCCATAGTCATTGGCCGTCTTGGTCAGCGCGAGCGTGTCTTTCGGGAAGCAGGAGCCGCCATAGCCGGGGCCGGCATTGAGGAATTTCGCGCCGATGCGGCCGTCCAGGCCGATGCCGCGCGAGACTTCCTGGACATTCGCGCCGACCTTTTCGCACAGGTCCGCCATCTCGTTGATGAAGGTGATCTTCACCGCCAGGAAGGCGTTGGCAGCGTATTTGATCAGTTCGGAGGTGCGCCGCGAGGTGAACAGGATCGGCGTCTCATTGAGGAAAAGCGGGCGGTAGAGCTCGCGCATCACTTCGCGCGCGCGTTCCTCTTCGGTGCCGACGACGACCCGGTCGGGGATCTTGAAATCCTTGATCGCAGCGCCTTCGCGCAGGAATTCCGGGTTCGACACGACGGCGAAATCCGCGTCGGGCCGGGTCCGGCGGATGATTGCCTCGACCTCGTCGCCGGTGCCGACCGGCACGGTGGACTTGGTGACGACGACCGTGAAGCCGTCCATGAGCTGGGCGATCTCCTCGGCCGCGCCATAGACATAGGACAGGTCCGCATGGCCATCCCCGCGGCGCGACGGCGTGCCGACGGCGATGAAGACGGCATCGGCATTGCGGATGGCGCTGGCCGGATCGGTCGTGAAGAAGAGACGCTCTTCCTTGACATTCTTGGCGACCAGGCTGTCGAGGCCGGGCTCATAGATCGGCATGATGCCGTTTTCGAGCTTCTCGATCTTGCCGGCATCCTTGTCGACACAGGTCACCGTATGGCCGAAATCGGCGAAACAGGCGCCGGAAACGAGGCCGACATAGCCGGTACCGATGATCGCAACACGCATGGGATTCCCTCAACACTCACTAAGCGGGGCAGACATGCGCGGCGTGCATTTTTTAGGCCAGAGAATCAAGGGGAGATTGCCGCGGGGAAAGGCGCGCTTGACTCCGGCCGGCGGATCGAAAAGGATCAAAACATGAACATGAGGAGTGGATGATGAGCCTGACTTTCTATACCAATCCGATGTCGCGGGGCCGGATCGTCCGCTGGATGCTGGAGGAGACCGGCGCGCCGTATGAGACGCATTTCCTGCGCTATGGGCCCGAGATGCAGGCGCCGGAGTTTGCCGCAATCAATCCGATGCGGAAGGTGCCGGCGATCGTGCATGACGGACGTGTGGTGACCGAATGCGGGGCGATCTGCGCCTATCTGGCGGACGCCTTTCCCGAAGCGGGCCTGGCCCCTGCCCCGCAGGAGCGGGCGGACTATTACCGCTGGATGTTCTTCGCCGCCGGGCCATGGGAAGCGGCGACGACCAACCGGGCGCTCGGCTTCGAGGTGCCGGCGGAGGGGGCGGTGATGGCGGGCTATGGCGATTTCGACCGGGCGCTGGCGGCGCTGACCGGAGCGGTGACGCGCGCGCCCTATATCTGCGGCGATCGGTTCACGGCGGCCGACGTCTATGCCGGGGCGCAGGTCAGCTGGGGCGTGCAGTTCGGCTCGATCCCGAAGACGCCGGAGATCGAGGCCTATCTTGCCCGTATCCTGTCGCGCCCGGCCTATCAGCGCGGCAATGAGAAGGATGATGCCGCAGCGGCCGAATACGGCCCCGCGGGGTGAAGCGCGTCAGCGCGGGCGGAGCGTATAGATGACGGTGTCGCCCGCGCTGGCAGCCGGCTCGAGCCAGCCGGGAACCTCGCCGGCCGCAATGCGGCCAAGCAGGCCGGCGGGCGCATGGCCGGCAAAGAAGCGCAAGTTCGGATCGCCGGGGCAGACCATGACATAATCGACGCCAGCGGCCGCCAGTCGGTCACGCGCGGCTTCCGGCGGGGCTGTGAAGACGGCGATGGCCGCGTCGATGCCGGCGGTGTTGCGATGATAATTGCCGTGCAGGGCGCTGTGCGCGGTCTCAAGCAGCAGGCCGGGCGTGTCGTTGGGCGAGGCGAGGATGCGCCCCGGCGGCAATTGCTGAAGGGCGGCGATGGCCTCCGGGGTGAGGCAGAGTACGATCTCGTCAGCCGGGCTGGAGTCGGATTTCGGGGTGAGCGCGATCCCGGCCGCCGCCCAGCTGGTCGGGATGCCGAGCAGCAGGACGGGCAGATACAGGAGCCGTGGCAGGCCGGTCTCGCGCGCCCGGATGGCGGCGGCGAGTGCGGCCAGCGGCAGGACGGCGAAAAGCTGGCCGAACACGAAGAAGCGGACCTGGTAGAATGTGAAGCCGACGCAGATCGTCAGCAGAAGGATGAAAAGAAGCATTTCCCGGCGGTGTATCCCCTTCCAGGCCAGGAAGGCGGCCGCGGCGAGGCCAAGGGATGCCGGACCCAGCCGGTAGAGGATATTGGCGGGCTTGGCGGGCCAGTCCTCGAGTACCGGCCGGGCCTCGTCGACGCGCGCGAGCCAGAGCAGCCGGGCCTCGGGCGACAGGGCGCTCAGCGGATTGGACAGGCACTGCGGCCCGACCAGCAGGACCACAATGGCGCACAGCAGGGCGATGACGCCGAGCGCACCCAGGCGGACGGCCAACGGGCGGCTGGATGCGAGCTGCGCGGCGAGAGCGAAGCCCGCCCCGCCCGCAGCGCCGGCGAGCAGCGTGACGGAGGACAGCGCATCGCAATGCACGACCCCATAATCCCGCGGGCCGACGGTAAGCAGGAAGGCGGCCAGCAGGGCGCCGGCAAAGGACGCGCCGAAGGCAACCGCGCCCTGGCGCGCGGCGGCGCCGGACAACGCCCATTCCAGCGCGGCGAAGCCTGCGATGGCGGCGACGAATATATAGACCTCGACCCCCACCGCTGCGGCCAGACCGAGGGCGGCGCCGGCCAGCGCATATCTGGCCACCCTGCCCTGATGCGACAGCAGGCCGGCCACGGCGATCATCAAGAGCCCGAGTTGCAGGTTGTGGTGGTCGATGGCGCCGGGGAGAAAGCGGAAATGGTTGGCCAGAAGCGCAAAGCCCAGCAGGGCCGCGAAGGCCACAAGGATGGACCCGCCGAGCGCGCGGGCGCCGGCGACGATCGCGAAGGTTACGATCAGCACACTGATCAATGGCCAGAGCGTGATCGCCGCCGACAGGGCCGTCTCCTGCCCCAGCAGGGGCGTGAGCAGCAGGGTGATTGCCGCGATCGGCAGGTCAACCAGCCGCGACCAGTGCATCAGCGTGCCGCCTTCCGGGCCGAGACGGGGCTGGGAGAGATCGAACCAGCCCTTGCCGGCGAGGAGTTCGCGCACCTGGACCAGACGCATGACATCGTCGCTGTCCTGGCCGACGGCGCCGAAATTTCCCGATACCAGGCTGACCGCCGCGAGGCTCACCACAACCGCCACGGACAGCAGGAGACCCGCCCGCTGAACAGCAAGCTCGGCTATCGGCAAGGGTTTGTTCATAAGAACTCCGCGGCGGGCAAGGCAAACTTAACGAGTGCATGCCTATGACATGGAAATATTCACAAAAGACTGAAGACGGATGACTGCGCCCGACCTCAATCGCTACACGCTCGCTGTTCTGCTGCCCTGTTACAATGAGGGGCTGTCGATCGCATCGGTTGTCATCGGCTTCCGCAAGGTACTGCCGGGGGCGCGGATCTATGTGTATGACAACAACTCCACCGATGATACGGGCCAGCAGGCGGCGCTCGCCGGGGCGACCGTCGTCACCTGCCGGCGCCAGGGCAAGGGCAATGTCGTGCGCCAGATGTTTGCTGATATCGAGGCTGACATCTACCTGATGGCGGACGGCGACGGCACGTATGATCCCGCCAGCGCCCCGCAGATGATCGAGGCGCTGCTGACAGAGCGGGCCGACATGGTGGTTGGGACACGGAAGAATGTTCGCGCCGATGCCGGCCGGGCCGGGCATGCGCTGGGCAACAGCCTGTTCAACCGGCTCTATCAGACCCTGTTCGGGCGCGATTTCACCGACATCTTCTCCGGCTACCGCGTGTTCACGCGCCGCTTTGCCAAGAGCTTCCCGGCCCTGTCCGCCGGGTTCGAGATCGAGACGGAAATGTCCGTTCACGCCTCAACGCTGCGTCTTCCGGTGGTCGAGATCGAGACCGCCTATGGCCGCCGGACCGAAGGGTCGGCCAGCAAGCTCTCGACCCTGCGCGATGGCCTGCGCATTCTCATCATGATGGCGATGCTGCTGAAGGAGACCAAGCCGTTCGCCTTCTTCGGGATCATTGCCGGCGGCCTGTTCCTGACCTCGGCGGGACTGATGCTGCCGGTATTTGCGGAATATCTCGCCACCGGCCTGGTGGAGCGGATGCCGACCTTTGTGCTGTCGATGACGCTGGTGCTCGGCGCGATGCTGGCGCTGGCCTGCGGGGTGATCCTCGACTCGGTCTCGCGCGGGCGGATCGAGCAGAAGCGCATCTTCTACCTGTCGCAGATGCCGGCGCGCGGCGAGCGGGCCTTTCATGGCGCCCAGCCGATCGAGGAACGCCTGCCGCCCGCCCAGCCCCGGAGCCAGACCTACTGATGCGGCGCGAGACGACAAACCGTATCCGCTTCGTGCTGGAAGATGTGGTGCCGCCGGTGCTGCGGGATTCGGACCTGTTCCGCGCGGCCGCGTCGATGGCCTGGGGCCGGCATGTCTCCGACCTTGCGCGCTTTCGCGAGCGGGCGGCCTTCCTCACCGATGAGGAATATGAGGAGCTTTATCGCAAGCATCCGCGCGTGCATGAGGAGACGGACAATTCCGAAGCCTGTATCCGCGCGATCCTTGAGGACATTGTCGGCGACAGCGTCTGCGATGTCGGCTGCGGCACCGGGGCGCTGCTGCGGCGTATCCGCGATGCGCGCCCGGATGTGGGGCGCCTGACCGGCGTCGATTTCGTCATCGATCCGGAGACGCGCGATGAGGGGATCGAGTATCTGGCCGAGAAGGTTGAGGCCCTGCCCTTTCCGGACGGCGCCTTCGACACAGTCGTCTGCACTCATGTGATCGAACATATTGTCGATTACCGGGCCGCGATTGCCGAGCTGCGCCGGGTGGCGCGCCGGCAGCTGATCATCGTCGTGCCGCGCGAGCGCGAATACCGCTACACCTTCAACCCGCACCTCAATTTCTTTCCGTATACACACAGCTTTCTGCGGGCCATGATGCCTGTGCCGGAGGCGCATGTCTGCCGCGAGATCCGCCGCGACATTTACTACCGGGAGGATATGGCGACGTGAAGGACCTGCCGCTTCCGACCCTCGGCATCCTGATCCTCACGCCGTTCCTGATCGCGGCGGGTCAGGTGATGTTCAAGCTCGCCGGCCAGCGCCTGGCGACCCTTCCGGGCAGCGGCCTGCGCGAGCTGGTGATCGACCCGGTGTTCATCGCGGCGATGGCGCTCTACACCGGGGCGACCCTGCTCTGGGTGTATGTGCTCAAGGTCGTTCCGCTGTCCTATGCCTATTCCTTCATGGCCGTGACCTATCTTCTGGTCCCGGTCGCGGCGATGCTGTGGTTCGGCGAGACGCTGAACCTCAAATACTTCCTCGGCCTCGGCCTTGTGCTGGCCGGGCTGTTTACGCTCTGGTCCTAGCGCGACCGCGCGTCAGATTTCCTGATTATAGGCGCCGACTTCCGGATGCTTGCCGAGGCGCGGCTTCACTTCCTTGTGGAAGAGGTCTCTCATATCGGCTTCGCTGACCATGGATTCGACCACAATGACGAGTTCCGGCTTGTTGGATGAGGCACGCACGAGAACCCAGGAGCCGTCTTCCAGCGTCACGCGGGCGCCGTTGACGGTGTTGACCTCGACGACCTTCCGCCCAAGGATTTCCTTGCCGTCCAGGGATTTGTATTCCTCGACCATCCGGCCCACGACATCATACTTGATCTCGTCGCCGCAATGGGCGGCCATGGTCAGCGAGGTCCAGGCGGTGCCGAGTTCGGATTTCAGCTCGGCCATCGTCTTGCCGGGGTTGCGGTCGAGCATCTCAAGGACGGCTTTCGCGGCGACAAGACCGTCATCATAGCCAAGCCCGATCGGCGGGCGGAAGAAGAAGTGGCCGGACTTTTCAAAGCCTGCCAGCGCGCCGAGCTCTGTGGTACGGCGTTTGATGTAGGAATGGCCGGTCTTGTAGTAGTCGACCGTGGCGCCATTCTCCTTCAGCACCGGATCGGTCTTGTAGAGGCCGGTAGATTTCACATCGACGACGAATTTGGCGTCCGGATAGTGTTTCGACAGGTCGCGGGCCAGCATGAGGCCGATCTTGTCGGCGAAGATTTCCTCGCCGGTATTGTCGACCACGCCGCAGCGGTCACCGTCGCCGTCAAAGCCGAGGACTACATCGGCGCCGTGCTCTTTCGCAGCGAGCGACATTTCGTGCAGCATCTCATGGTCTTCCGGGTTCGGATTGTATTTCGGAAAAGTGTTGTCGAGATTGCAGTCCATCTCGATGACCTCTGCACCGAGGCCGCGCAGCACATCGCCCGCAAAGGCGCCGGCCGTGCCATTGCCGCAGGCGGCTACGACCTTCAGTTTCCGCTTCAGCTTCGTGTCGCCAATGATCGACTGGATGTATTTCTCGCGGATGCCGTCGACGCGGAAATGGCCGCCGCCGGCACGCGGCTGGAAGCTGCCCGACATGACGATTTCCTTCAGCCGGCCCATCTCGTCCGGTCCGAAGGTGAGCGGACGGTTGGCGCCCATCTTCACACCCGTCCAGCCGTTTTCGTTGTGCGAGGCGGTGACCATGGCGCAGCAGGCGGCGTCGAGCTCGAACTGGCTCCAATAGACCATCGGCGACAGGGCGAGACCGACATCCAGCACGGTGCATCCGCCGGCGACCATGCCGAGGGTGAGCGCATTCTTGATCGGCTGGCTGATCGAGCGGAAGTCATGGCCGGTCACCACCGTGGGCTTGACGCCCATCTCATGGAACAGGGCCGCCATGCCGAGGCCGAGCGCCTGGACACCGATGAGGTTCAGCTCAGGCGCCTTCGCATGGCCGATGCCGTTGAACCACCAGCGCGCATCATATTCCCGGAAGCCGGTGGGCTTCACCAGCGGCAGAATCTCGAATTCGAGCGTGTTGGGGGCGATGTCGGCGAGCGGTTTCGGCAGCATGTGTCTCTCCGTGAAACGGTTTCGGCGCGCAGGCCGCGGCCGGGAAGGGTTTGCTTACCCCTGAGTGCAGCTTTCGCGCCACAGGGGAAAGAGACAAAGGCGCACATGACCAAAAATTCAAATATATCCTATTGCCGTCGCAATAGGGAATACTAGCTCCGCCCTGTCGGCATGTCTGCCGATGGCCCCTCCCCCGGCGGCCAATTTGTCAGAATGGAGTGAGCTCATGAAACTGAAGGTTCTGATCGCCTCGAGCGGCCTGCTTTGCCTGCCCGTCCTGCCGGCCTTTGCCGAGGGTTGGTATGGCAGCGTCAGCGCCGGCTTCAACATGCAGGATGACAGCGGCAACAGCGGCGCCACCGGCGCCTTCAACACCGGAAACGGCGAACCGGTTATCCCGAACGGCACACCGATCGCGGCCGGCACGCCCTATGGCTGGAAAACCGAATTCGACACCGGCTATGTGCTCTCCGGCGAGTTCGGCCGGTCGTTCGACAATGGCTTCCGCGCCGGCCTCGAGCTTGTCTATTCCAGCGCGGATGTTGACACCCATACCGGCGTGAACGTCGCCGGCACGGTCATCGACGGCGTCGATGCGGCCGTGATCGCCGGATCGCCGGACCAGCTCGGCGCGACGGTCGGCCAGGTGGTCGCCAGCGATGACGGCAAGATCAAGAATACCGGCGTGTTTGCAAACGTCTATTACGACTTCAATCGCGGCGGCCGCTTTTCACCCTATGCCGGTGCGGGCCTCGGCTTTGCCAATGTCGACGTCAACTACAAGCCGTCCAATATCGGCATCATTGATGACAGCGAAACGAAGTTTGCCTGGCAGGTCAAAGGCGGCGTGACCTTCGCGCTGACCGACAGCTTCGATCTGTTCACGGAAGTCGCCTACCGGGCGACCGATGACGTTACGTTCGACAACCAGCTGTTCCCGGGAAATCTCAGCATCGAGAACAAGCAGACGACGCTGAGCGTCGGCGGCCGGTTCCGCTTCGGCGCCTACTGATCCTGCGCCTCAAGGATCGTCAGCTTGCCGCGTTTGCACGCAGGAAGCTGGCGATCCAACCGGCGAGAAAATGGCGGTCGCATTCCCCTTCCAGGGACGCGACCGCCGCATCGGCCATATCCTCGCCGAGCCCCTTGCCCCGGCGGGCGGTGTACAGGGCGGCGGCGAATTTCGGCTCGAACTCCGGATGGCACTGGAAGCTGAGGGCGGGAAAGCCCTGATAGCTGAGGCCGGCATACTGGGTGAAGGCCGATCGCGCGACGATGTCGCCCGCCTTTGGCCGGACCACAACCTGATCCTGATGGCTGACGGCGATGCGCATGCGCTGCGGCGCGGCTTGCGCCCCCAGGCCGGGCGTAGCGGTGATGTCATAGGTATGGCGCCCGACACCCCAGCCATTTGCCGATTTCTCGACGCGCCCACCGAGCGCTTCGGCCATGATCTGATGGCCGAAACAGATGCCGACCTGCGGGCGGCCGGCCTCGGCCGCGCCGCGGACGAAGTCCATCAGCGGGCTGATCCAGGGCTCGTCATCATAAACGCCGGCGGGCGAGCCGGTATAGAGCACGGCCTCGAGGCCGGCCGGGTCTGGCAGCGCCTCGCCCCTGACCACCGAGACGGTCTCGAAATCGAGCCCAGAATCGACAGCAGTGAACATCCTGCGGAACATTTCCGGATAGTCCGGAAACTGATCGCGGATGGCGAGCGGCGGTTGGCCGGTTTCGATGATCGTCAGTTTCATGGGCATCCTATTCGGCCGCGACTTCCTCTTCCGGCGCCGGAGCCGGCTGGACCAGGAAACCGCCCGACTGGCGCGCCCAGAGCTCCGCATAGAGACCGCCGGACGCGACAAGCTCGTCATGGCTGCCCTCCTCCACGATGCGGCCTTCATCCAGCACAATGAGGCGGTCCATGGCGGCGATGGTGGAGAGGCGGTGGGCGATAGCGATGACGGTCTTGCCTTCCATCAGGCGGAAGAGATTGTCCTGGATCGCGGCCTCAACTTCGGAATCCAGCGCCGAGGTGGCCTCGTCGAGGATCAGGACGGGCGCGTCCTTCA
>CAYQRX010000116.1:0-9125 GCA_964419865.1 uncultured Hyphomonas sp.
ACCTGCTGATGGATACGCCGCAGGGCATCATCGACATCATGAATGCGCGCAGCGCCTCGATCCGGGCCGGCTTTGACGACAAGACCTGCGGGGCACTGGTGCGCGCAACGCTGGACGCCTACCTCCTGCCGGACCGCTCGCCCTTCAGCCGCCTGCGCCACGCTATGGAGCGCCGTGTCGGGCGGATCGTGCTGGTGAAGAACTTTCTCGGCGGCAGCGCGCAGGCGGCGCGCGATATGGGCGTGCCCATCGGGCCGCTTGACTATGCCGTCGCGCTCGCCGTGCTGCCCTGGATCACGCTGAAGATGGCGCTCTATGGGCTCGCTCTGAAAACACCGGGTCTGAAGGGCCTCGCCGACCGGCGGCTGGTGGCGAAGATTCGCCGCCTCCTGAAGCGTTATGGCCATGCGGAATTCACAACAAATGCGGAAGAGTATCGCCCGGCCGTGCCGGCGCAGGCGGCCGGCTGAGAGTCTCAACGCGCTCTGGGGCTTATCAGGGCCGCCCTGATCGCCTATATTGGCGTTGTCTTCGGACTATGGCGATAAACGCGCGTGTAATAAGCGGCTCGGACCCGGGGGCGGTACCCGGCGGCTCCACCACAAGCAGACCTCTCTGAAGGTCTGTTTCTGACGGGGCCGAAATAGTGTCGACGGACGTGTAAAGACGAGGCTTTCGCTCGCATGAGCTGCGTTAGAAGCTCACAAGCAAATAGTTGCAAACGACAACTTTGCTGAAGGCGAACTGATGGCTGCGTAAGCGGCCGGATGTTTTCCGACCTTAACTCCTAGGGCTTCAGACCCCTAGGCGGGGCCCGGTGGCGCCTGGCAACAGAAGCCACCACCTTCTCTCACATTGCCGTCCGGTTTTCATTGCCTCCCGGGGCTGTGGACCTATTGTTTTGGCAAGCAGGACCGGAGGGAGAGAAATCATGACCAGGCAAGGTGTAAATCGCCGGCAGATGCTGGGTGGGTCGGCGGCAGTGCTCGGCGCGATGAGCGGAGCGCCGCAGGCGATGGGCGAGACCAGCCCGCAGCCAGGCGGGCCGGGACCGCTGGCCGGAAAGACAATCCTGATCACCGGCTCGTCCTCGGGCTTCGGGCGGATCGGGGCTGAGCTCTATGCCCGGCTCGGTGCGACGGTGTTTGCATCGATGCGCAACCTGCCGCGCCCGGAAGCGGAGGAATTGAAGGCGCTGGCCGAGGCCGAGGGGCTCGCCATCGAGGTGGTCGAGATCGATGTGAACTCCGATGAGAGCGTCGCCGCAGGCGTCGCGGCCGTGCTGGAGAAGACCGGCGGCACACTCGACGTGCTCGTCAACAATGCCGGCATCGGCATCAGCGGCCCCATCGAGGTGCAGGACATGGAGGCGACCAAGCTCGCCTTCAACACCAATGTGTTCGGTCCGCACCGGATGGCGCGCGCCGTGCTGCCGGCGATGCGGGCGGCGAAGAAGGGGCAGATCTTCCAGATATCCTCGCAGCTCGGCCGCGTAATCCTGCCCGGTTCGGGCCATTACTCACCGACCAAGTTTGCGCTGGAAGCCATGAGCGAGGCGATGGCCTATGAGCTTGTGCCGCACGGCATCGAGGTGACCATCATCCAGCCGGGCGGTTACCCGACCGAGATCTGGCGAAACCGCAATGCGCTGACCGGCGCGCTGAAGGACCGCACGCCGCCGGAGCTGCTGGCCGCCTATCCGGAACTGACCGCCGGCATGGGCGAGGGCGGGGGTGGGGGGACGACCGATCCGGCGGACGTGCCCAACGCCATTGCCGAGATCATCGCCATGCCGCGCGGCACGCGTCCCCTGCGCCGCGCGGTCCACCCCGGCAACAAGCCGCAGACCGGGATCAATGAAGCGAGCCGCGAAGCGCAGCTCGCCATGCTCGGCAACTCGCCGCTGGGGCCATGGGTCAAGGATGTGCTGGAGCGGGAATAGTACCGCCTGCGGATCATTTCAGAGGAGGATGGTGCCTTTGCCATCCTTCTCCATCGCGCGGAGATAGGAGGGGTGCTCCCGCATCTGCTTGAGGAAGCGATAGGCATTGGGAAAATCGGCTTCTGCCATGCCGGCGCGGTGGACGCAGAGTTCCATCGAATAGCCCATCACCATGTCAGCGGCGGTCAGCTGGTCGCCGGCAAACCATTTCGTTTCGCTGAGCGCCCGCTCGATCTCGCTGAACAGCGCCGCCAGGCGCGGACCAAAGAAGGCCTTCTCAAGCCCCGCATTCAGCATCTTCGCTGATGGGCGCAGGAAGAAAGGCGCCCGGGCCGACATCGCCGCCATCACGAACTTGTTTGTCAGGAGCGGCTGGAGACTGCCCTGCGCCGTATGGAACCAGAACAGGTAGCGCGCGCGCATGGGCGTGCCGGGCGCGGGCCGCAGGCGCCCGTCATCATGCTTGTCGCAGATATAGTCGACAATGGCGTTGGTCTCGGCCAGCGTAAGGCCGTCATCGGTGATCACGGGCGCGGTGCCGAGCGGCGAGATGGCCTTGTACTCTGCCGGTGCGAGGCGTGTCTTCGGGTCGCGATCATAGAGTTTGATTTCGTATGGAACGCCGAGCTCCTCCAGCAGCCAGAGGATGCGGATGGACTGGGACTTTTCAAGATGGTGCAGGGTTATCATGACGGGCTCTCCGTGCCGGGCAGGTATTTCCTATCATCTGGCGCGCCGACACGCACCCGCTCGTTTGTGGCCGGCAAGGCGCTCCCGCGCCTCGGGAGCGCCTTGCCGGGCATCAGTCCAGCCGGCCGGTTTCAGTCGAGGCCGAGCACGTCCTTCAGGAACATGGTTTCTGCCTCGCGCTGGAACTCCCGGTTCGACTTCTTGCGGAAGCCGTGGCCTTCATCCATCGCCATAAGGAACCAGGCCTGCACACCGTTTGCGCGGACCGCCTCGAGGATCTGCTCCGCCTCCGTATACGGAACACGCGGGTCGTTGTAGCCGTGAATGATGAAGATCGGCTTGTTGATCCGGTCGGCATTCCGAAGCGGGGAAATCTCTTCAAAGAAGGCAGCGATCTCCGGATCGCGTTCATCGCCATACTCCGCCCGGCGCAGGTCGCGGCGATAGCCTTCGGTGTTCTCGAGGAAGGTCTTGAAATCCGAGATGCCGACAATGTTGACCCCGCCCGCAAGGCGGTCGCCATAGTCGATCATCGAGGCGAGCACCATATAGCCGCCATAGGATCCGCCATAAACAATGATCCGGTCCGAATCGAGATCCGGCTGGGCCTCGACCCAGTCGATCAGTGCGCCGATATCCTCGACGGAGCGTTTGCGATTCAGGCCGTTGTCGAGCGAGACATAGGTTTTGCCGTAACCGGAGGAGCCGCGCACATTCGGAACCACGACGGCGATACCCAGTTCCGCGGCCCAGTACTGGAAGGTGGAGGAGAAGCCGGGGCGTGCCTGGGCTTCCGGGCCGCCATGGATCGATATGATGACCGGGTGGGGGCCATCGCCCTGCGGCCGGTAAATGAAGGCGGGAATATCCATTCCGTCTGCATTCGGATAATCGAACAGGACCGGTTCGACAAAAATGTCCGGATTGAGGCCGCCCGTTTCCGCTTCCGTCCAGCGCGTCAGGTTCAGTGTTGCCAGGTCAAACGACCAGGCATCGGCCGGGCTGGTTGCGGCATTGAAGGTGAAGCCGACATGGTTGCCGGAGGGCGAGAAGGTCAGGCCCGAAGCGATGCCGACCGGCAGGGTCGGGCCGGGGCGGACCTGGCCGCTGGCGAGATCGAGCAGCCGGATGGTGCCAAGCCCGCCTTCGTTCAGCGTAAAGGCGGCGGTCAGCCCATCCGGAGACAGCGTCCAGTCGGACACGCCCCACTCGATGTCGGCGGTATAATTCGTGAAGGTCCCATCCGGCGCAATCCGGACGAGGTTCGTGAATTCGGAATCCTTGTCGGTTGAAGTCAGGATCGAGCCATCCGCCAGCAGGCGCCCCCCGGAATAGGCGACGGTGTCGTCCGGGTTCACCTGGGTCAGTTCGCCCGAGGCGATGTCGAGTACGAAGAGGTGGCTTTCGGCGATCGAGATATAGCGCTGCAGCAGCAGCTTTGTGCCGTCATCCGACCAGTCCACCGGGCCGATCGCGCCTTCGCCTTCCAGCGCGACGCGGACGCTCGCCGGGTCAGCGGGGTTGCCAACGATGACGTCATTGTTCGGGTCGCCGGGATTGGTGCGGGCCCAGGCGGCAAACTGGCCATCATCCGACCAGAGCGCGCCGCCATTGCGTGTGCCGGGCTCCGTGAAGCGGGTGATGCTGCCGGTTTCCATGTCGAACCGGTAGCCCTGGAAGTATTCGTCGCCGCCGGTATCGCGCGCGAACAGGAAGGCGCCGCCGGCCGGGCTGGCCGTCGCATTGCCCACCGGCTCGTTGAAGAAGGTCAGTTGCCGGCGCGCGCCGCCCGGTGTGCGTACCTCGTGAATCTGATTCACGTCGCCAAAGCGCGTGGTGATCAGGACCCCGCCATCGCCGGTCCAGTCAAGGAAGGCATGGCTGCGGACATTCTCAAACGCGGCCAGTCGCTCGGAGACATCGGCTGGAATGGCAGGAATATCTTCCATCACCAGATTGCCGCGTGTGACGCGTGCCGTCTCGGCGGGCGCCGCAGTCTCCGCAGTCAGCGTTGCGGGCGGCGCGGCCGCCGTCTGGGCGCAGCCGGCCAGCACGACGGCCAGGGCAGCGATGGATACGAGGCCGGAATGGCGAATTTTCATGGCGGTCTCCCCGTCAGAAGGTTTGTATGACGGTTTGTTTAGTGCGTTCGATCTGCACGTCACGCCTTTTTCAGGCGGCGGGCTTCACGTCACCGCTACAATCGGTCTCTAAGGCACAGCAACATGCAGGGCGGTCCAAGGGAGCAGAGGCGATGCGGTTAAAGGTCTGGGCAGCGGTGGTATTGGCAGCGGCACTGGCCGGCTGCACTCACAGGACGCCGGAGCCCGCGCCGCCTGTCGACGCGCCTGTCTCGCCCAGCGAGAGCGAGGCGCCGCTGGTTCTGATGATCGGTCTGGATGGCCTCCACCCGTCGATGGTTGAGCGCTGGGAGGCGCCGAATCTCAAGGCGCTTGCGGCGCGCGGGGTTATGGCCGAGCGGATGATTCCCGTGATGCCAAGCGTGACCTTTGTGAACTTCTATTCGATCGCCACCGGCCTTTACCCCAAGCACCACGGCATGGTCGCCAATTATCCCTATGATGCTGCAGCCGATGAGTTTTTCGATCCGGCCACCGGCCCGCAGCAGGAACGCTGGTGGCAGGGCGAGCCGATCTGGGTGACAGCCGAGAAACAAGGCCTGCCGGCCTCGATCATGTTCTGGCTCGGCTCGGAAGTCGCCCATGACGGTGTGCGCCCGACGCGGTGGACGCCCTATGAACATGACAAGCCGTATCAGGACCGTGTGGACGAGGTGCTGGCCTGGTATGATGCGGCCGAAGCCGACCGTCCCCGTTTCGCGGCGCTGTATTTCGACCGGGTCGACACAGCCGGGCATTATACGGGCCCCAATTCCAATGCGACACGCGAAGCCGTCGCCGAGGTGGACGGGTATGTCGGCCAACTGGTCGAAGGCCTGACGGCGCGCGGCCTGATCGGGCGCACGACGATCATCATTGTCTCCGATCACGGCATGGCCTGGATCGATCCGCAGCAGGTGGTCGACATTGGCGCGTTCATGGATCTCGGCGCGCTGACCGTGCCCCAGTTCAATGGACCCTATGGCGGATCGGCGCATCCGTTCATCCAGATCTATGGTGAAGCCGGCGCCATCGCCGAGACCTATGCCGCCCTGAAGGATGTTCACCCGAACATCCATGTCTACACGCGCGAAACGATGCCGGCGCATTATCATTTCGACCATCCGACGCGCGGGCCGGACCTGTTCGTCGTCGGCGATCCGGGCTGGACGGTGCGCAATGCCAATCTCGGCGGCTGGCGCCCGCCGATCCCCGGCATGCACGGCTTCGACAATCTCGAGCCGGTGATGGGCGCGACCTTCATCGGCGCTGGCCACATTTTTCCGGAAGGCGAAGTCGTCGCGCCGTTCGAGAATGTGAACGTCTACAGCTTCATCGCCTGCGCCCTGGGGCTGGAGCCGGCTGAGACCGACGGCGATCCGGCCGTGGTCGAGGCTGTTACCGGCGGGCAGTGCCCGGCGCGCTAATCGTTCAGCCGGTCCATTTCCTCGCCGATATAGTTCATCAGCTCGGGATTCTCCGACTGAATCCGCATCATCGAGGTCATCATCCGCGTCTGCGCGGCGACAAGGCCCTGATAATTGCTGCCGAGAATCTGCATGGCACGCAGGCCGGACATGTCGCCGCCGAGCGCTTCCTCCATCGTCTTGAGGCCATCGGCGGCCTTGCGAATTTCTATGGCGGCCGCCCGCGCGCTCTCCTCGTCCTTAACCGTGTCGAGCGCATCGGCGATGCGGGTCATTTCCGTCACATAGGCTGCGCCAATGGCAGCAGGGGAAGACGAGGATGTGATGTCGCTGCCCTCGACGCCGGCTTTCGGGCCACAGGCGGTTAAACTGAGGGCCCCGGCAAGCAGGGCGGCGGCAAGGATGTGAGATTTCATGGCTGATGTCCCCTTCAGCGGAAGTGTGTTCAAGTGAATCATGTTGCTTCCCGGGGAGCAACCCTTGCGGATCAGGAATAGCGTACCTCGGCCTTCGGCGCCGCGATGCCAGCCTGCACGTCGGCGAGGCTCTGCGCCAGATCGTCCAGATAGTCGCCAGCGACTTCAGCATGCTTCGGCGAGAGCATCAGGTGCAGGCTGGGCGGCTCGGCCGTAATCGACGTGAACCAGCCCCGCGCCCGCATCGCGCTGTAGAGGGCGAGGGAATCTGCCTCCGGATGGCGGAAGGCCATCAGGCCGAGCAGCGGCTTGCCGAGCACTTCAAAGCCGAGCGCCTTGACGCCCGCCTCCATCCGCTCGCGCGTGGCACAGACAAGGCCCTGCTTCTCGCGGTAGCCTTCGATGCCGAGGACACTCATCACCGCCCAGGCCGCCGAGATCGCGCCGCCCGGCCGCGTGCCGGCCAGCGTCGGCGTCTTCATCGGCGCGCCGGACCAGTCCCGCAGGTTGAAGGGCATATGCTTGTAGAGCTCTGCCGAGCGGAACAGCACGGTCGAGGCGCCCTTGGCGCAGTAGCCGTATTTATGCAGGTCCGCGCTCATCGACTTCACGGCCGGGACGGCAAAGTCGAAATCCGGCACGGCGACGCCGTTCATCCGGGCGAAGGGCGCGAAATAGCCCCCGACGCACGCATCCACATGCAGCCAGACATCCTTCGCTTCGGCGACCTTTGCGAGCTCCGCGATGGGGTCGATGATGCCGTGGGGAAATTGCGGCGCGGAGCCGACAAGCATGATCGTCGCGCCGTCGATGGCCTCGGCCATTGCAGCGGGATCGGCCTCATAGCTGCCATCCGTCTTAAGCGGCACGCTGCGGATTTCAATGTCCATCAGGAGCGCTGCCTTGTGGAAGGCGAGATGGCCGGAGCGGGGGATGACAATGTTCTGGCCATCGCGAGGTTTGCCGGCCGCGCGGGCATGGTCGCGGGCCGCCTTGATCGCCATGGTGATCGAATCGGTGCCGCCGGAGGTAATCGCGCCGGTTGACCCTTCCGGCCCATGCAGCAGGCCGAGCGCCATGGAAATCACATCCTTCTCCATCTGCGCGAGCGAGGGGAAGGCGAGGGGGCCGAGCCCGTTCTCGGCCATGAACAGGCCATAGGCTTCATGCTGCAGCGCATGCACATCCTCGCCGGCATTGAACACATAGACGGCGGTTTTCCCGTCGCGCCAGGCGACATCGCCCGCTCCGCGCGAGATCATGTCCCGGCGAACATCATCCCAGGCGCGTCCCCTTTCCGGCATCTGCATTGGTTTCCTCCACAGCTTTTTCCGGAGACTAGACGCCTTGCTGCAGGCTTGCCAGCCGCACCGGCGCGGAGATGCTGGAAAAGCGCGAGCGGAAAGAAAATCCTCGCCCGTTGTGCGAAGCCCGTTGCGGGGATATGCGCTCCGGCATAATTATGACTGAAAGAAAAAATTAACGACTTCGAGTGGGCGCGAGAATGACGGACTATATTGGATATGATGCGCTCTCGCAGGCCGCGATGCGCGGTGTCGTGCGCGAGGCGCTTCGGCGCGCAAAGTCATCGGGCGGCCTTCCGGGCGAGCATCATTTCTACATTTCCTTCCGCACCCGCGCGCCCGGCGTGAAGATTGCGCCGCATCTGGTGCAGCGCTTTCCGGAGGAGATGACGATCGTCATCCAGCACCAGTACTGGGATCTGGAAGTGCATGACGGGCATTTCGAGATCGTCCTGAAATTCTCGGGCGTTCCGCAGCATCTGTCGATCCCGCTGGCGGCGATCACGCGCTTCGTTGACCCTTCGGTGAATTTTGGTCTCGCCTTCGAGACGCAGTCGCGCGATGCCGGGGTCATCGCCCCAGCGGCGGCCGCGCCGGCAGCCGAATATGAAGCCAAGCCGCCCGGCGAGACGGTCGTCAATCTCGACGCCTATCGGCGCAAATAAGCCGGTCCGGTTCGTTTTGAGCGCAGAAGAAAAGCCCCGCGTCTCCGACGCCGACATGCTGGCGCGGTTCCAGAACTCGAAGAAGCGCCCGCCCTGTTCCGATACGCTCGGCATGCGCCTTGCGGCGCTGAGCCAGGACGAGAAATGGGTGCGGATGGAGTTCGATGTCTCACCGTCCTTCGCCAATCCGACCGGCGCCGTGCAGGGCGGTTTCATCGCCGCGATGATGGATGAGGCGATGTCGACGGCCGTCATCATCGCCTCCAATGTCACGATGACCGCGCCGACACTGGAAATGAAGACGAGCTATCTTAAGCGTCTCATGCCCGGCAAGGCGAGCGTTGAGGCGCGCATCCTGCGCATGGGCAAATCGGCCGCCTTCATGGAAGCGGACTGTTTCGATGCCGGGGGCGAACTTGTCGCCCGCGCGACGGCGACGGCGATCCCGATGCCGTTCAAACGGCTCTAGGCAGGATTTGCGCCCCAGGGGCGCGCGGTGTGCTTGGCGCAGAAATTGTCGTCTTTGTTCAACTCAGCTGAAGGTGGTCCAGGATCAAGGCG
>CAYQRX010000117.1:0-9084 GCA_964419865.1 uncultured Hyphomonas sp.
ATAGAGGATAGTGTCAGAAATATCCCCAATCCTAAAGCATCAATAAAACACCTAAATCTTCCCATTTCTTAACTCTATATTGGAAATAATTATAATTTTCTCCATATAAATCCTCTTAATATATTCGGCAGATCGGGGTGTAATCTGTCTCAGCCAAGGTGGACGTTTGCCCCGGAGATCTATTCTCTCCGGTAATGACCCTAACAGAAACATTATTCTGAGTCGCATATAACTGATATCCACATGCTGCTCCGAGATATGCGCCGCGCCCATCATCGTTGACCATGTGCGCCCAACTTCCGGTTCCCCAGTCAATGACTATGTACAGATCACGTGCTTGGGCAGAGGTAACCTCAAAAAGACCAAGAACGATTCCGGCAAGAGCCAAAGCGCGACTACGTTTCATGTCGATCCTCCAGGTGCGACCATATTCTCACGGGATGGTCTGCGCCCCCTCTCCTGATGTCCATTCGGACAAATGTGCTAGTATTCACCGACCCGCTGGGTTTCCGCCCAACAGCCAACCTCGCCCGTCAATTAGTGCATTTGTCCGAATTTCCAGATGTTTCGAATTTCGGAAAGATTGATGCAAACGGGTAGGGATACGCATGAGACGCTTTCTGAAACAGGCTGTCATTTCCGCAGCGGCGCTGGCGGCCGGCGCGATAGGCTTGCGGGAGGCGCATGCTTGGCCGGGCCCTTGGGAGGTCGAAGCACCGAAGGGCAGCGGCTGGGCCGAAGCTCACGGACAGGGGATCAATTTCAATACGGCCCTGATCGTGAAATGCAGCCACGATCTGGCCGGCGTCGGCTTCACGCTGCGGGATTTCTGGGGAACGGCGCTGGGTCGCACGAATGGCGAACGTTATTCGGTCCGTATCGTCATCCGCAACGGAGACGGCCATCGTTCCGAATTCTATGTCGGCCTGCGTTACGATGCAGACGAGCAGGAATGGAGCACGGACGGATACGATATGCCGCGCTCCTTTCTCGATGCATTCGCAAAAGGCGCCACTATGCGTTTCGATGCTTCGGCGATCGACGGGGAAATCGCCACCTATCGCCTGAAGGGATCTGCCATCGCCGCGAGAACGATGCGTGCGGCGTGCTGGGAGCGGTTCGGCGGCTGACACCGATTAGCACATCCGCCTTAATCGACAGCGGCATTCCCTCCACCGAAGATTAGCTCATACTGCTCGAATTCGTTCCCGTCACTTTTTGAATATCATAGGGCTATAGCGTAAACGTAGTGATCATCACTATCGGTCGCGGCCCGGATGATTTCGACCGAATTTACCAAGTCGCGGCCGACACCTTTCGAGCCATCATTCCGTACATTGATGAAGATGGTTGGCTCATCATCCCAGAAGGGCCGAGCAAGTTCACACGCGGATAGCTATCCGTCCCATCTGGCTCCGGCATGCGCCGCTGAGTTTAGGGAGCATTTCAGTGCACATCACACCCGTAGAGAATTCTCGAAGCCGGCCGTCACGCAGGCCACGGGATTGAAGCGTGTGCATTTTTGGTTATATTGAACACACTGATATGAAAGGGAGCGCAGCAATGTCTCGAACGACGACGATGACGGTCCGCATCAGTGGGGCGTTGAGCGATTTCGTTGCCGCCAATGTCAGCGAGAACGGATCTTACGAAAACATCAGCGAATACGTCCGAGATCTGATCCGTCGCGACAAGGAGCGGGCAGAGTCGGAAGCATTTGATCGGCTGAAGAGTGAGCTGACACTCGCCTTCGCCGCGCCCGAAGATTCGTATAAGCCGCTCACTGCGGACGAGGTTATCGCGCGGAACCGGGCCTGATGGCTCGTGTCCGTGTTCAGGAGGCCGCCTCTCACCGTCTCGACGAGATCTACCGCTACACGCAGGAAAGATGGGGTGCCGATCAAGCGGATCGGTATATCACCGGACTGTTCGATGCCTTCGGCAAGATCGAAACTCACCATGTCATGTCGAAGCCCATCCCTGCAGAGTTCGATGTTGCGGGATATTTCTTCCGCTACGAACAGCATTTCGTCTACTGGCGCCGTCTCTCGAACCGAGATATCGGCATCGTTACCATCCTCCACCAGCGCATGCACCAAATCGATCGGTTCCGCGAGGATTTCGGCTTGTAACACCGGCCGCGCATTGATGGGCAGAGAGTTCATCGACGGGTTCTTACCCTTCGCCATTCGAACCTCGCCACAATGCCTTCCGACTGGAGAAGGTTGGATATCAGGCCCATTCCCTCCGCCACTTGCCCCCACGAAAGCGTTCTCCCCGTCCGGCTGCGGCCGGATTTTCTCGTTGTTTTCGAGGGTTATGCGGGAGGGGCTGAGCACCGACCCCGGCGCCAGAAGGCCCGGAAGCGGTCTCTCAGGGCCGATATTCTCCGGACCTGTTGACTGCCCGGTTTCGGTAAAGTTCTGCATTCCATTGAAGTTGAACGGCCATTTTTAGGGCAGACCTGATCACTTCGACGGGGGTCGCGTTTGGAGAAGGGACTGAAGTCCAACGACTTCACCGGCCGACAGGCCATCCAAGCCCGACCTTCGCGTCCGCACACCTCCCGCCATGCACACTTCTATGTCGCGGTGAGCTCGAATGGTCCGCCGTCCCATTGCTGGTCAACGAACGCGTTCAATAGCTGTCCAGTCCTGCCCGGATCCTCAACCAGAAGATACCGCCAGACACCTTGGTCGCCGAGGCTGTTGACCGCCTCCACCCAGCGCTGGGCGGCCTTGGCCTTGACATCGGCGTCATCGTCCACTCTCCCCTTGATCTCGACGATGAGATTCTCACCGCGATCCGTGACGACAATGAAGTCGGGGACATAGTTCGAAAGAAGCCCACGGTGCCGGTAGGAAATAGTGAAGCCCAGCCTGTCGTTCTTCACCCACCGCACCACGCCCGGATGGCTGTCCAGGAGGAAGGCTGCGCTTTGCTCCCATTTCTTCGTGTCCGCGACCATCGCATTCAGGTGGCACCGCGTGACAGGATAGATCGGTTTCGTGGTGTGGAAATCAACGTAAAGCGTGCTCCCACGGCCCGCGGCGCCCTGAGGAATGATTGCGACCTCTCCTGTGCCGGTCGCTGCGCCCTTTTTGATGGCCTCGATGAGCGAACCGGTGGCGGCCTTCATGTACTCACCCACCAGCAGCACGTCACAAGGCCGGCTATCGCCTTTTCGCTCCAGCTTCTCAGACAGGAAGCGCTTGGCAGCGAAAGCGACCTTGGGGAACAACTGCTGGACCGGAACAGCCTCGGTTCCGTTGTCAGCCAGCCATTGCTCGCAGATTTCACGCGCCAGCCTGAACGCCACCTGCTGATCGCGGAAGCGATTGCGCCATTCCTTGAGGGATAGCACCGGGCGCTCTCCGGGGCCGAAGGCAGCCAAAGTGCCATCGGGTGTGGTCAGCGGGGTGAGTTCGACGATCTGAGGAATCTTCATCGGGTCGATCGTGACCTTGGCCACCTTGCTCCAGTCGATGTGGACATCGAACTGGCCGGACTGGTGGTAACCCGAGACTACAGGGAACGTGATCTCATATTCCGATTTCTCTGGAACCGAGAATATGTGGTTCGGATCAGGCTGGGGCGGCTGCGGGCCGACGGGCTTCACCTTGAAGGGAATCAGCTCGAACGGGACACCGAAGACCTTGGCGGTCTCCTCGGCGAACATCTGCGTTTCCTCGTCGAGCGCATAGCTCTTGCGGCGCAGCGCCCGGCCAACCACCTGCTCGCACAGCAATTGCGAGCCAAAAGGCCGCAGGCCGACGATATGCGTGACCGTATTCGCATCCCATCCTTCCGCCAGCATCGCCACCGAAATGATGCAGCGGACATCGCGGCCGGGCGGGACGCGCTCATCAACCCATTTCAGCGAACCATCGTTGTCGTCGCTGGCGACCTTGTCGTTGTGCTTGCGGACAAGATCCGACCAGTCCTCGGGAACCTTGCCGCCCGGCCATTCCGCCTTGCCGACAGTATCGAGAATGAACCTGAGGCGTCTGGTCTCATCCTTGGAGCCGCCTTCCTCGATGTCTTCCATGACCTTCGAGTCGATGCGAACCGTGACCTCCTGGCCGGGCGCGTTGCGGAACCACGCGGGAGAGACGCCATAGCTGTCATCCCCGTTCGCCAGCCAGTCGTGGACCTCCTTTGCCACCGCGGTATCGCGACAGACGACGATGAAAACGGGCGGGACCGGATGCTTGTGCTGCTGCTTGGAATGCTGCTCCCATTCGACGAACCGCTCATGCCATTCCAGCGCCAGCAGGTTGATCGGTGCCGAGGCATAGTTCATCACGATCTCGGGCGTGATATTGGTGCCGAGGCCATCCTCCTTCGCCTTCGCCTGAACCCACCGCCAGATGTTGAAATAGGCCGCTTCCTCGGCACCGGACACATCGCGGGCGGGAAGCTGCGGGATCTTCACCAGGCCGGATTCGATCGCGTCCAGCAGCCCGAAATCCGAGACGACCCACGGGAACGGCTTGCCGACCTCGTTCCCCGATCCCTGGATGTAGAACGGCGTCGCTGACAGATCGACGCAGAGATTGATCCCCCGCCGTCGGCTGCCGCCCGCGAGCTTGTTGATCCGGTCGAGCCCCTCGATCCAGATCGTCGCTTCGCGCGCGTTCTTGCTCGCCAGATCCTTGTCCTCGTCGAGGCTTTCCTCGGACGCGGCATCGCCACGCCGATAGGCGTGATGCGCCTCGTCGTTGAAGATCAGCCAGTGCGGGCTGCGGCCCTTGCCGCTGCCCATCTCGCGCCGGATGCGCTTGAACCATGCTTGGTCGGATTCGAAATACTTGACCTCGAAACTCTGGTTGGCCTTGCCGGCGTTCTTTACGACCTCGACTGGCTCACCGGTCTTCACCACCTTTGCGCTGTCGCCGTTGACGCTGTTGGTCTCCTTCTTCGCCAGCCGGTGCCAGTTGGCGATCATCACCTCGCCGCGGCGCATGTCCTCCATCCGGTGCGGTGGCACCAACTGGCGGGTGCGGTAGAGGCTCAGATCGCCAAGCGCGGGGTCCAACTCCTGCAGCCGTTCGCGGATTGTCACGTTCGGGCAGACGATCAGCACGGTGTCCGAGAACCTGTCGTCGCGCGGGGAAGCCACGCGGTTCAGGATCGACCAGGCGGTCAGCATGCCCATCACGGTGGTCTTGCCGCTGCCGGTCGCCATCTTGCAGGCATAGCGCAGGAAGGCGCGGATCCCGGCCGCCTTGGCCTCCAGCCCCGGTTCGTCCTTCGGGACCTCGGGCAGACCCTTGCGATAGACCTCCTTGGCCTCGACCAGGAAGATGATCGTCTCGGCGGCCTCGATCTGGGCGAAGAACAGGCGCTGCATGCGCTGATCGCTGCGCCACAGGTCCAGCAGCTCGCGCGTCACCGGCGAGGCGCCGTCATAGGCGACGCCGCCGCTGTGGACGCCGGCACGCCAGTCCTTCACCCGACCCCGGATCGCATTGACGATCTCCAGCTCGACTTCCTCGCCGGCCTGGCTTTCGAACAGCTCGGCCTGATCGCGACTGGCACGACCGCGTCCGGAATGTTCCGGCACGCGGTAAAAATAGCTGGCGCGGCGGCGGCCCTCGGCCTTGCGCGGAGGTTTGGCCTTCTCGATCTTCCAGTGCAGCAGCGGCTCGCGGAAGGGCGAGTTGATGATGGGCGACTCGACCTCGGTGACGGTCAGCGGGGCGTTTTGCGGTGCGGCTTGCGGCATCAGACGGCGTCCTCGGCGCTGCGGGTCGCCATCAGCTCGTTGCCACGCTCGTCGATCACCTTGACCGCAATGCGGCTCTTGTCACCCAGCGCGAAGGGCTCGCTGACCGTGCCGGCCAGATGCGACCAGACGCTGTCCTCGAACTGGCCTTTCAGCGATTTCTGCAGGTTGTCCCAGGCGCTGGTCTTGGGGAAGAACACCTGGCTGGCATAGAAGGCCATGCCGTTGTGATTGGTGTCGAGCATCCAGCACGGCAGGTTCTCGGCGTCGATATGATCGGTGTCCATCAGATGCGGCAGGAAGATGTCGAGCCCGCGCAGCACCACGCGGAAAAGCGTCGTGCCGTCGTCGCGCTTGCCCGCCTTTTCCAGCCGCACATCCGGCAGGCCGGTGATCGAGAAGATCTCGCTGTTCTTCGTGGTCTTGAGCAGGTCCGACATCACCACATCCGGCGTCATGGCGATATAGGCGGTCGGGATCTTCATCTTTTCCAGCAACTCGCGCGCCTTGGCCTGGATCGCGAACCCGAACAGGAACAGATGGCCAAAGCCCTGCTGCATCGCCTCCATCGCCGCGTTGAACACATAGTCCGAGCCGATGGCGCCGTCCTCGGGGCCGAAGGCGATGGCGATGGTCTTCTCGCCGCCGTTCTTCGCCACGGCCTCGGCATGCAGATACTCGCGGTCGGCCAGCGGGCGGACATTGGCCAGTTGCAGGGTGACGTTACCCGGCAGGCTGAGGGACTGGCTCTGCCGCAGCACTTCGATCATCCGGTCGAGATAGGCGCGCGGGCTTGAGGATTGCGGCTGCGTCGTGGCGGTGTCGGCATCCTCCTCCATGCTCATCGCGGCCTGAATCGTAGCTTCGACCGTGAAGGGGCCGCAAACGCGGGTAATCTTGTCGTTCACCTCGGGGCGATCGACCAGAACCTCCATCTTCGGGTCGTCGTCATTGGCGATCGACTTCAGTGTGATGCGTGGCACCAGCCCGCCAACCTCGTCGCCCTTTTTGTTGCGCTTGCGCTCATAGACAAAGCCGCCGCCCGGCCCCTTGGCTGGCTCCTTCAGCCGATACCACGGGAAGGCGGACGTGAGCAGCCGCTGCCGAGCCAGTGCCACAGGTACGCGCGACGTATCCACGGTGATCCAGCGCCGGCCCCATTGCTCGGCCACGACCGCCGTCGTTCCCGAGCCGCAAGTTATGTCCAGAACCAGTTCACCGGGATCGGTAGTCATCTGTATGCAGCGTTCGATGACCTTGAAGCCGGTCTGGACGACATAGATCTTGTCGTCGGTGAAATTGCCGGTGATCGTGTCGGTCCAGATATTGCCGATCTGCTGAAACGGGAAATCATCGGAATAGCGGACATACTGGATGCTGTTCTTCGCGACGTGAATCCGCCCGGCCGCAGCGAGCCGCTCCATGCCTGTCGGATAGTTCGCCTTCCAGTGAGAATTGGCACCTGGATTATAAATCTTTCCCTGATACTCAAATGGCTGCGGTGCGGATGATGCACCTTGAGATTGAATGTTGTCGGGCTTGTAGAGTTTCGCGCCCTCTGGAATCAGCTCCTCTCCGCGTTTTTCTGCTGCCGTGACACCCCGATAGGAACCGTCCGGCAACAAGACCCAGCGGGCATTTCCCTTTCCCAGCTCAACCGGCTGCGGCTGAAACAGAGCGTTGTATTTGACCTTACTCTTATCCTTTGAATACCAGAGCAGAAAGTCGCCAAGCGTCGGCAAGGTCGTCGATTCAAAACCCGACGTCGTCTGAAAGCTGATCTGCGACACGAAGCCGCCGGGAAACACCTCGTCCAGCACCTCGCGGACATGGTGAACGTTGTCGTCGGAAATCTGCACGAACAGCGAGCCGGACTCGGACAGCAGTTCGCGCGCCAGCATCACCCGGTCGCGCAGATAGGCCAGATAGGAATGCAGGCCAAGCTCCCATGTATCCCGATAGGCTTTCACCATCTCGGGCTCTCGGATCATCTCGTCGTCCTTGCCGTGATCGACGCGGTTCTTGCGCACAAAGGGCTGAAAGTTCGAGCCGAACTTCACGCCATAGGGCGGATCGAAATAGATCATCTGCACCTGACCGCCCATGCCCTCATACTCGGTCAGCGAGTTCATCACCTGCAGCGAGTCGCCAAGGATCAGCCGGTTGGTCCAGGGGCCCTTGTGCTCATAGGCGTCGAGCCGGTCGGCGATATCGAGATCGAGATCGCCGAACAGATCCAGCGTCTGCCCGCGCGCCTTGTGCGAGCGCAGGGTTTCAAGGATCGCCTGCGTCGAATGCCGCTCGTGCACGAACAGGGGCAGCGTCGGCACCGAGATCTGCTGCCGCTCGGCCTTTCCGGCCCAGTTCAGGAAGGGCTTCGTCAGGCTGCGCAGCCGCGCTGCGCATTGCGAAAGCGCGGTGAAGCGCTCGCCCGTGCCCTGCCAGACCTGCGGTTCGGCAAAGACCACGGCCTCGCCCTTCTCGGCGGCGTCTGCCACCAGGTTCAGCAGCCATTCGGCAAAGGGCCGCTCGCCGTTCTCGTCCCAGGACAGCTCCGGCGAAAGGCTGGAATCGTAGCGATAGGTCCTGGGCGGCTTGCGATGCGAGAACTGCGCCTCGACCCCGACATCCGGCCGCAGCACGGCCTCGTCCGCATGCGCATAGGCTGCGGCCCCGTTTCCGGCCGGCATCGGCGCGGGCTTGGGTTTTGCCTGTGTGGGTGCTGCTGCCGCCTTGCCATCTACCAACGCGACCGATCCACCCCGGCCCCTGCCCTTGACCAGCAATCCTTCAGCAACCAGCGCATCGCGGGCAGCGTGGTAATCCCCCTCGTCCAGATCCGGCAGATGGTAGCGGATGCCGGTGATCAGCGCCTGATTGCCGATGGTGGAGCCGTCCTGGGGAACGAGGGCAAGGATATGGGCGCGCAGGGAATCTGACATGAGAATCGATGAAACCTTCGGCATAAACAGCTGTTGCGTCGAAGGTATTGCCCGCAAGCCCTTTTGTCAGCCGCAAACTCGCCTATGGGTCGAGTGCGGCGCGTTGTTCGGACCATTTCGCCGGTAGCGACTCCATCAGCCGGGCAAGCGTGACATCCGGCCCCTGTCGCCCGTCGAGGATCGCCGAGACCAGCTCCGGGGCGAGCAGAGTCAGGCGAAGGATGCGGGTCAGGTAGGACAGCGTAATCCCCTCGCGCGTACCCAGTTCGGCGATGGTGGCGAACTCGCCCGAGTCCAGCAACCGCTTCCAGCGGAAGGCCCGCGCCAGCGCCTTGACGAGGGCATCGTCGGGGCGGCGCTGGGTGGACGCGCCCTCGGGCAGCTGCATTTCCTTCCGCCCGCCGCGCTTCACGA
>CAYQRX010000118.1:0-9066 GCA_964419865.1 uncultured Hyphomonas sp.
GGACCGGATGAGGGTGATTTTTGCCCTTTACAGGGAGATTGACATAGCTCAAACGGAAGATTATGCCTGACCGACCCAGAATGAGGAAACGCCAAGTGCGCGCTATGACCGTAGTAATTCTTCGGCGCCCGTAACTGCCCTTCGACCAGGCAGTTGCGGGTGCGCGCAGAAAAGGGCTTCCTCCGGAGGCCCTTTTTTCTTTGGCCGATCCCCCTTCAACCCAACCGTCCCAAAGCCTCCCGGAAGCCAGACCGATGACCACCAAGACCAAGGCCAAGCCGGCCGAAACCCCGGCAGAAACGACCGCTCCGCGCATGATGACCGGCGCCGAGATCGTTGTCGAAGCGCTGCGGGAACAGAGTGTATCGGTGATGTTCGGCTATCCGGGCGGGGCCGTGCTGCCGATCTATGACGCGCTCTATTCGGCCAATGACATCCGTCACGTCCTGGTGCGCCATGAACAGGGCGCCGGGCATGCGGCCGAAGGCTACGCCCGCTCGACCGGAAAATGCGGCGTGGCACTGGTCACGTCCGGCCCGGGGGCCACGAATATGGTGACCCCTATCACCGATGCGATGATGGATTCGATCCCGATGGTCGTCATTACCGGCCAGGTGCCGACCCATCTGATCGGCACCGACGCCTTTCAGGAATGCGACACGACCGGCATCACCCGCAGCTGCGCCAAGCACAACTATCTGGTCACCGATGTGAACCAGCTGGCGCATGTGATGCATGAAGCCTTCTATGTCGCGACCACGGGCCGGCCAGGCCCGGTCGTGATCGATATTCCGAAGGACATCCAGTTCGCCACCGGCCCCTATGTCGGCAAGAAGGGCATTCTGAAGCCGACCTACATGCCCCAGACGAAGCCGGCGCCGGAGGCTATCCGCGCGGCCGTGGACATGATGACCAAGGCCTGGCGGCCGATCCTCTATACCGGCGGCGGCGTGATCAATTCCGGCGCGCGCGCCTCCGAGCTTCTGCGCGAACTGCAGGCGGTGACCGGCTTTCCGGTGACCTCCACGCTGATGGGCCTCGGCGCGTTTCCGGCCGCCCATCCCGACTGGCTCGGCATGGTCGGCATGCATGGCAGTTTCGAAGCCAACAATGCGATGCATGACTGCGACCTGATGATCTGTGTCGGTGCGCGGTTCGATGACCGGGTGACCGGTCGGATCGATGCCTTCTCGCCGAAATCGAAGAAGATCCATATCGACATCGACCCGTCCTCGATCAACAAGATCGTCCGCGTCGACGTGCCGGTACTGGGCGACTGCGCCGAGGTTCTGGCGGCGATGCTGAAGGAGCTGAAGGCACGCAAGGCGAAGATTCCGGACCTTGCGCCCTGGAAGGAGCAGATCGAGACCTGGCGCGCGCGCCGCTGCTTCGCCTATGCCGGCTCCGATGAGGTCATCAAACCGCAATATGCGGTCGAACGCCTGTACGAGCTGACCAAGGACCGCGATACCTACATCACGACCGAAGTGGGCCAGCACCAGATGTGGGCGGCCCAGTTCTACCGGTTCGAGGCACCAAACCGCTGGATGACCTCCGGCGGGCTCGGCACGATGGGCTATGGCCTTCCGGCCGCCGTCGGCGTGCAGGCGGCCCATCCGGAGGCGCTGGTCATCGACATCGCCGGAGAAGCCTCGATCCAGATGATGATGCAGGAGCTGTCGACAGCGGTGCAGCACCGCCTGCCGGTCAAGGTGTTCATCCTCAACAATGAGTGGATGGGGATGGTGCGCCAGTGGCAGGAATTGCTGCATGGGGAGCGCTATTCGCACTCCTACTCGGAGAGCCTGCCGGATTTTGTGAAACTCGCCGAGGCGATGGGCGCCCACGGCATCCGCTGTGACCGGCCAGGCGAACTCGACGCAAAAATCCTCGAAATGATTGACCATCCGGGCCCGGTGCTGTTCGACTGCCGTGTCGAGCGGGCCGAGAACTGCCTGCCGATGATCCCGTCGGGCTCTGCACACAACCAGATGATCCTCGGCGAGATAACGGGTAACGAGATCGGCGAAGCCGGCCGCAAGCTGGTTTAGGATCTCGGACGCAGGACCGGAGTACGGGGACAGAATGGACGCGGGCGCCCTTTTCGATTTGCTGCGCAGCAATGCGGAAGTCGTGATTGGCGTTCTCTCCGCCATCGTCGCGCTGGTCAGCGCGCTGGTGGCGCGGGGCGAGACGGCCAGGCAGCGCAAGCTGCAGACCGAGCGCCTGCGCCAGAGCATCGATGCGGCGAGCCTCGACTGGGGCAATGCGGCCATCGACACGCTGGCGCGCTGCGGGGTCTTTGTACGCACACGTCATATGCACCCCAATGATGCTGCTTTCCTGGCCGCGAAGACCAATATGCTGATCCTTTTGTCGACTCTGGTCGACCGGGGGCGGATGTTCTTCCCCAACCTGTCGCCGGACCAGAAAGGGGCCGACAAGGAAGGCGCCTATCAGGGCGTGCGCCCGCCGATCCTGGATGCGGTGATGTTCACCTATCACGAGATCGAGGCGCAGACGCGCGAAGGCGGCGCTTCGGGTGAGGAGTCGGCCGCTTTCATCGAGGACTGCCGCCGCCTGCTCGTCTCCGAGCTTCAGGCACATCTCGATCCGCGCCGGCATGAAAAGATCTTCGAGCGCTACGACCAGCAGTCGCAGGAAGCCCGTAAAGGCGCGCTTGAGCGCGCGCGTGCGCTGCGCGGCAGGCTGCTGACCCGGCGGCCGAATATTTCACTCGAGCGCGGCTTTGCCAGCAATTCAACACCGGAGCGTCCCCAATGAGCGATGGCACACCCCCGCCCGGCCCCGCGCCGAAATCCGCCTATTTCCTGGCGCATGAGGACGAGGCGATCGAACGGCGCACCCTGGCGGTGATGGTCGACAATGAGCCAGGCGTGCTGGCGCGGGTGGTCGGCCTGTTCTCCGGGCGCGGCTACAATATCGACTCCCTCACCGTCGCCGAAGTGGACGAAACCCAGCACCGCTCGCGCATCACCATCGTGACGCAGGGGACACCACATATCCTCGAACAGATCGAGGCCCAGCTCCTCCGGCTCGTTCCGGTTGCGGAAGTCTTCGACATCACCCGCTCAAAACGCGGCATCGAGCGGGAACTGGCGCTGGTCAAAGTGGCCGGCACCGGGGAAAAACGCGTCGAAGCGCTGCGCATCGCTGAAATTTTCCGCGCACATGTGATAGATACGACCAATGAAAGCTTCATCTTCGAAGTCACCGGCGCGTCAGAGAAGCTGACCCAGTTTGTCGATCTGATGCGTCCGCTCGGTCTCGTCGAGGTGAGCCGGACTGGCGTTCTGTCGATCAAACGGGGGAAGGAAAAGGGATGATGCGTGTACGGGGGATTCTGGCCGCCATCGCGGCATCGGCCTGCGGGTCGTTTGCCGCACTGGCGCAGCCTGACAGCTGCGCGGTGATGCTGGACGATGCGGGCCGCCTGCAATGCGACATTGACCGGGCGGGCGAAATCCGCGAGGCGGCCATCCGGCTTCATGGCCCCCCGCCCGAGGGCGTCCGCATCGAGATCGTCGACACGACCTCCCCGAGCGGGGCAGCTTATGTCTACACCATCTTCGAGACGGGCGTGAATACGATGCTGGACGCGCGCTCCATCCCGGACCCGGCGCGTAATGGCAGCCCGCCCGTCTGCGGCCTGCGCACATGGGTCGCCGACAGCACTGCCAACGCCATCAGCGCCGCCGTCACGAAAATCGGCAATGGCGAGGTGCCCGGTTATGGCCCGCGCGAAGAGGTGACGATCAATCCCGACGGCTCGCGCAGCGTGCGCCTCATTCTCGACAGCCATGACATCATCACCCGTATCGAAAATTCCGGTGAGGCGCGGCATTTTTCGCGTCATGCCGGATCGGAGGATGACGTGACCCATCTCAACAATCTTGTCATCGATGTTGCCAATCGCAGCAGCGGCTGGAGCTGCAACACTCGCTGACCGGACCCTCCAACTCCCAGATACCAACAACCCCACCGGAGCTTATTCAGGCCAATGAAGATCTATTACGAACAGGATGCCGACATCTCGCTGATCCAGAAGAAGAAGGTTGCCGTTGTCGGCTATGGCAGCCAGGGCCATGCGCATGCGCTGAACCTCAAGGATTCCGGCGTCAAGCAGATCAGGGTCGCGCTACAGGAAGGCTCGGCCTCGCGCAAGAAGGCCGAGGCGGCCGGGCTTGAAGTCGTGACGCCGGCCGAAGCGGCGAAATGGGCCGATGTGCTGATGATCCTCGTGCCCGACGAAAAACAGGCCGTGCTCTATGCCAATGAGATCGAGCCGCACCTGCGCGCCGGCCAGCATCTGATGTTCGGCCATGGCTTCAACATCCATTACAATCTCATCCGTCCGCGCCCGGATGTAGACGTGTCGCTGTCGGCGCCGAAGGGCCCCGGCCATACGCTGCGCGCGCAATACCAGATGGGCTTTGGCCTGCCGGGCCTGATCGCGATTCATCAGGACGCCAGCGGCACGGCGCAGGCGGTTGCCCTCTCCTATTCCAAGGCCATCGGCAATACCCGCGCGGGCGTGATCGAAACCTCCTTCCGCGAAGAGACCGAGACCGACCTCTTCGGCGAGCAGGCCGTGCTCTGCGGCGGCATCGTCGAGCTTATCAAAGCGGGCTATGAGACGCTGGTGGAAGCGGGCTATGCGCCGGAGATGGCCTATTTCGAATGCCTGCACGAGACCAAGCTGATCGTCGACCTGATCTATGAAGGCGGTATCGCCAACATGAACTATTCGATCTCCAACACCGCCGAGTACGGAGAATATGTCACCGGCCCGCGCGTTGTGAACAGCGCCACCAAGGCGGAAATGAAGAGGGTGCTGGAAGACATCCAGAACGGCACCTTTGCGCGCAACTGGGTGCTGGAAAACCAGGCCGGCGCGCCCGGCTTCCACGCCATGCGCCAGCGGATGGCCAGCCATCCGATCGAGGAAGTCGGCGAAAAACTCCGCGGCATGATGCACTGGGCCCAGAACGACCGCCTGGTGGACAAGAGCCGGAACTAGGATTGGCCAAGGTGGGCCCGCCATTGGCGCGGGTCCACCCGCTCGGCCTTGTGGCGGGTATCGCTTCGCTGGACCCGCCCTACCGCTTGCTTCGGTGTGGTCGGGGCGGTGTCGCCGATGGTTTCGGCGGGGTCGTAGGGCCGGTAGGCTTCAAGCCGGTCTGCCGCAGGCAGGCGATTTGATCCGGGGGATCAAATCGAGGCGCAGAAGGCCCGAAGGGCCGCGTTGTGGGTATTCTTCATCACGCCCGCGGACACCCGCAGGCTCTGCCCCTCCATCAGCGCCGCATCGCCCGAAAGCCCGTTCGCCTGCGCGAGGCGGTACCAGAGCGAAGCGTCGCCCCAGAGGCTCGCCGCAATCGAAGACAGCGTCTCCCCCGCCCGCACGGTATAGCCGCCGGCCGACGAGCCCTGATTGTAGGACGTGATCTGCGCCACCGACGGATCAAAACCGGCCACCGGAGCTGAACTGGTCTGGCCGTTCCGGAACGGGCCCGCAGCCGGTCAGTGACAGGACAATCCGGGACAGATCAGGACATCAGGCGGACAAAAGGAAGCATGCGTGGCCCATTCCTGGCGCTTCTGAAACCTTGGGTCTCCGGCCCGTCCTGTGGCGCGTGTCGCGACGCTCAGCCCGCCCTACAGCTTGCTGACATTACCCACTCAACAGACCCTAGTTAAAATTGTCTTCTCACTCAGACGCGTAGTGCTCGTCAGCGGTTTGGAAGTCGGTCTCCTGTTCAATTATCTTGAACACGATAGAATCGCCGCGCTGCGCTGAGAATAGGTAGATACTCAAGCCCCAAGTGAACAGATCGCGGGCTACCTTTGAATCGGGCAGCGCAAGTTGTCCGTGGAACATCATCGGCTTCGTACCGCATGTCGGCCAAACCGCTTCGCTGTCTTTCCACTTCGGCGGACCGTTCGGGCAGAACGCTTCTCGATCAACAACAACTTTGGCTGCCAGATAGTCATCGGGCTCGCCGACTTCGGAGAAAGTGACGCTTTCGTGTTGCAACAGCCGATGCCTCACCCAATCCCCTGCCGATCTTTCCCACACAATAACGTATTCGACGAAGTACCCTGCACCGAGCGGCTGCCCATCGATCAGCGCATCTGAAAGTTCGTAGCGAGATCCAAAGATACACAGTTCGCCACCACCTTCAGTATCGAGAGCCGGCAATTTCCCAAGAAGTACAGGAACAGGAGCGGCTGTTGAAGACCATTCAACCCGCATGCCCTGCCATGAGCTTGGCTTCTCCCAAGTCAGCAAGTCCGCTGGCGGAATAACGGTTCCAGCTGCGATTGGCCGGAGTGATTTCATCGGCTACGTCCCTGACAATATTCGAAGCAATTGGTAGCCGGTGTGCCGGTAGGGATCAATGGCCGCATGCTCTGTCGGCCACACTTCCCTCAAATTCGTTGGATCGTGAGTGCCCCCGGATCGCCGCGGAACTATATGGTCGAGTTCCTTGGTTTCGATCCGACGATACACCCGGCCCGTACGGCTGTCCTGAACGAGAACTTCCCGGGTGGGTGCTTTGCCACCTGGACCGTTCGATTTCCAATATGCTGTCCTGGCCGAAGTAATGGATCGCTTCGCGATCCGTAGGGCGGGTTAGCCGGAGGCGTAACCCGCCGTTCCGACGCCATCAACATTCGCTCCGCCCCCGCATCAGTGCTGGCGCTGGGACCAGCGGGCGTGGGGGCGGATGCCGTCTTCATGCATCCGCTGAAGCGCCGGCATGGCCGGGCGCCAGTAGTATTCAAGGCAGTTGGTGACCGTTTCGGCAAGGTCGAGCGCATTGGCCGCCATCTCCTCGCCCAGCATCTGCCCGGCATTGGCACGCATTGCCTCCCGGCGGACGGCCGCAGGCGGGTGGGTGTCGAGCGGGCGCTCACGCGCCTCGCCGTGTTCCAGAATGCTCAGGGTGCGCTGCATATAGTCAATGCCGGTGAAAACGAGCTCGATGCCCGCATAGGTCAGCGTCGGGCCGTAGCCCTGCGCGCGCAGGGCCTCCATGGCGAGGGCGAGGCCGATATAGTCCGCCTCCAGCTCCTTCTCCCAGCTTTCCGGCATGCGCAGCTGGATATTGCCCCCCTCGCCCGCCCCGTCAGCGGCCATCGCAAGTGACATGCGCAAGGCGCCCTGGAGGTGGCCGGCGGCGCAGTGGCCGTATTCATGGCCGAAGATGAACAGCTCCATCGCATCGCGGAAAATGTTCACGAGCTGGACATGCTGCGTCGCAAGGAGATAGGGCCGGGCCGCATGCGGGGCGCCGCTGACGGCATAGGCGGTCAGCAGGTCGAAGAAGCGCATGCCGGGCTCGGAGGATTCCATGCGCCTGCGGATGATGCTGGCCTCATCGGTGGCGAAGTTGAGCGTGCCGTCTTCCGCCTGCACCACCGGGAAGAAGACCGCGACGATCTTCGCCAGGAGGTTGGCAAAGCCCATGATGCCGTCATCGATCAGGATGAGATAATAGGACGGATTGTCGACATCGGCCGCAATGCCGTTGATGCGGCCGGTCTGCAGGCTGCCGAAGACCGGCTGTTTCGGCAGGGCGATGGTCAGCCGCTGGCAGGCCTGTTCAAGCTGGCCCTGCATCTGCTGCAGCCAGAAATGCGCCATCGGGTCTTCATAGCGGCTGAAGGGGCGCGCCCTGAAGCTCGCCTCCATCTGGCCGCGCCATTCCTCGAAACCGGCCTGGGTGATGCCGGCGCTGCGCATCGTTTCATGGAAATGCGCCATGAACTGCGCCGTGAATTCCGCATCCGTCGCACCGGGCTCAAGCTCGGCAAGCCAGGGGTGCGAGCGGGCATACATCTTCTGCAGGTATTCCAGGTCTCCGATGACGCGCCGCCAGTCATCCCCGGTGCCCGCCCTCGCCTTGCCTGCGCCTTTCGTGAACCATTTGAACATGATAGCTCTCCCCTCCCAGGCGCCTGAAGATGACCGACCGGGGCGCAGACGAAAAGGGGGTGTCGCAAGAATGAGCGTGATTGATCTCGGACTGGCGCTGATCCTTGGCCTGATCGCGGCCTGGATCGGCAGCCTTGTCGCCGGTGGGTCCGGCAAGCTGAAGGAGACCGCCGAGCGGATCGCCCGGCTGGGGCGGATGCGGGCTGAAGCCCTTGACGCCGATCCGGGCGAGGAGACGTTCCTGGTCTCGAAATCCATGATCGAACAGGCGCTGCAGGAACACACCAAACCGGCAAAATTCGCCTGGGCCAGCAATTTCCTCTGGTTCGGCGCGGGCGCGCTGGTTTCGGTGTTTACCTCGGAAATCCGCGGAATGGCCGGGCTCGGCTAGGGGCTGGCAGGTATGGATCGCTTCGCGATCCGCAGGGCGGGCCCGCCGGAGGGCGTAACCCGCCAACGCCGCGCCAAGGCGGGTATCGCGAAGCTCAACCCGCCCTACGGCTTGCTTGCTCAAATTGGCGACGAAATGCCTGCCTCCCGAAGCTGACGATCCAGGGACCAATCAGTCGGTCTCTTTTCCGGGTTGAACCAGACCGCCCCATTGGTAATCCATTCGGCCAAATAGCTGGCGAATGTGTCAGGCTCCCTCGTTCCTGGCTCGTCATCGTTGCCAAACTCAAAGCCACAGCAACTGCAAACCTCATAGGAAGGCATGCCAAAATACTGGGAGTATGGTGGCTCCAATTCCTCACCTACCGGCAACACCTGCAAATCTTCATAGGCGCGCCTGACCAAGCCATCATATCCGCAGCACGGGCATATAAACTGGTGTTCCATTATTGCCCCGTCAAAACCGTGACCAGATCATGGGTTCCATCCGGCTTGGCAGGGGTGATCCTTATGCCCATTTTATAGGTTCCATTGCCATCGGCCCTCGGGAACTTTTTGATAATATCCAACATGCCGTTCTTCGTGGTGCGTGTCACGGGGGAATTATAGAGGTCCGTCAGCAATGGATCGCTTCGCGATCCGTAGGGCGGGTTAGCCGGAGGCGTAACCCACCATTGCGGCGCAGTCCATATGTCGCTCCGTGCGCGCATCAA
>CAYQRX010000119.1:0-1689 GCA_964419865.1 uncultured Hyphomonas sp.
TCAACTGGTTTCTTGTCGGCCTGGCAGACAAAATAGGACAGGCGTTGATCTTGCGGCGCCAATTTGCGGAGGGCTTCATGGCAAAGACGTTTCGAATTTCGGCCCGGGCCGGTGTGGCGGCGGCAGCAATCCTGCTGACGGGGTGTGCCGGCATCGCGCTGGCGCCGGCCGTCAATGCGGCCCCGGCAGCGGCGCAGGTTTCCGTCCAGCAGGGGCCGGTCTGGTTCTTCCCGGCGATCGACTGGGCCGCCTACACGCTCGGCGGGCGCGGCGGCGAGATCGTGCGCGTCACCACGCTGGCGGGCGATGGGCCCGGCAGCCTGCGCGAAGCCGTCTCGAAAGAGGGCGCGCGCATCATCGTGTTCGAGGTCGGCGGCGTCATCGACCTTGAGAAGGAAACGCTGAACATCACCAATCCGAACATCACGATCGCCGGCCAGACCGCGCCGTCACCCGGCATCACGCTGATCCGTGGAGGGATCAACATCGCCACCAGTGATGTCATCATCCAGCACCTTCGCGTGCGGCCAGGTGACAATCTTGAGCCGCGCGCTTCTGGCTGGGACGATGATTCGATCAACACGGTCAGCGCCCGCAATGTGATTGTGGATCACTGCACACTGACCTGGGCGACAGACGAGAACCTGTCGTCATCTGGTCCGCGTTTTACCGGCGAAACGCCGGATGAATGGCGCGCCGGCACCTCGAACAATGTACTCTTCAGCCACAATCTGATTGCCGAAGGCCTGGCGGACTCCACGCATGCAAAGTTCGAGCACTCCAAGGGCTCGCTCATCCATGACAATGTCAATGGCATCCTGATTTATGCAAATCTGTATGCGCACAATTATGAGCGCAGCCCCCTCTTCAAGGGCGGCGTGCACGGGCAGATCGTCAACAATTTCATCTATGATCCGGGCCAGCGCGCGGTGCATTACAATCTTCAGGGGCTGGAATGGGGCGATGTGCCGTTCGAAACAGGCAAGATGGATCTGATCGGGAATGTGCTGCGGGCCGGCCAGTCGACCCCGGAGGGTCTGCCACTGGTCATGCTGGGCGGCGACGGCGATCTGGCGCTCTATTCACGGGACAATCTCGCGGTCGACCGCTGGGGCAATCCGCTGCCGGAGCGGGGCCGTTACACCACGGGAGCAGCAGGCTTCATAGACGCAGCCGAGCCGATGCCGCTTCCGGCGGGCTTGCCGGTTCTGCCGGCCAGTGCCGTGGAGCGCTATGTGCTGGCGAATGCCGGCGCGCGGCCCTGGGACCGGGATTCGCACGATGTCCGCATCTTCGCCAACGCTGCCGAGGGGCGCGGCGAGATCATCGATTCCCAAGAGGAAGTTGGCGGCTATCCGCGCTTCGAGCCAACCCGCCGCGCGTTTGATCCGGATCTCTGGGATCTGGAGACCATGCTGCCGAAATCACCCGCGGCCCTGGATTCCAGCGCTCGCGGACGGGGCACCTGACACCCGATTGCCCGGCGGGGACGCTTGCAAAATGTCCACCGCCGGGCAAAAGAGGACATTCTATCCTCATAAGGGGCTGCGGTGAGCGACAAAACCATTCCTGATCCTGATGCCGAGATCGCTGCGGCGGTGCGCGAGGCCGCCGAATTCCGGCAGCAGGGGCGGGCGACAATCAATGATATTGCGCAGATGTGACAAATTTTGTCACATATCAAAAAAA
>CAYQRX010000119.1:1699-4611 GCA_964419865.1 uncultured Hyphomonas sp.
TGCGCGCATCGCCAAGGTCTCAAAGAAGACCGTGTCGCGGGTCATCAATGACAGCCCCCTAGTCAAACCGCGCACGCGTGATGTCGTCAAGGCGATCATTGCCGAGCTCGGATATACGCCCGATCCGCAGGCGAGGGCGCTGGCGCTGCGTCGCTCATTCCTCGTTGGCCTCGTCTATGACAATCCCAGCCCGCAATATGTCGTCAACATGCAGCGCGGCATTCTTGATGCGCTGGACGATACAGATTTCCAGCTTGTCCTGCGCCCGGTCAGCCGGACTGACGCCAATTATCCGGGGCGGCTGCTCCAGTTCATCCAGCAGCACAAGCCATTCGGGCTGATCCTGCCGCCGTCCGTGTCGGAAGATGAGGACCTCGCTGGAATGTTGCGGGCGCATGATGTGGATTATGTCCGTATCGCCTCCGGCATGCTGGACGAACGCGCGAGAATGATCCTGACCCATGACAGCGAAGGCGCCGCCCAGGCGGCGCGCCATCTCTGCGCGCTGGGACATGAGCATATCGCGCATATTCACGGCCCGGACTCCTTCCGGTCATCGCACGAGCGGCGCGGCGGATTCCAGCGCGCCCTGGAAGAGGCCGGCCGCAAGCTCGATCCGGCCCTCACCGTCGAAGGGGGATACACTTTCGATTCCGGGCTGCAGGCGATGGAGCGTCTGCTCTATGCCAAGCGCCGCCCGACCGCCGTCTTCGCCGGCAATGACGAGATGGCGACTGGCGCCTATGTCGCCGTGCGCAAGGCTGGGCTGCGGATTCCGGAAGATGTCTCTATCGTCGGTTTCGACGACACGCCGATTGCGGGGCGCCTCTGGCCTGCGCTTACCACCGTACGCCTGCCGATCCGAGAGATGGGGAAGGCGGCAGCGCGGCTCCTCCTTGACCAGGCTGCCGGTGTCGAGCCCAAGGAAATCATCAGCTTCACGCCCGAAATTGTCGTGAGGGACTCGACGGCCGCAGCGCCAGCGACCGTGGCCGGGAGCTGATTACGGCGAAATTCAGCAGGACTTCCGCTTAGCGGCTTGCGGCTTGCCGCCCGGCGCGTTATGACACCGGTTACCAAATGATACGCCGCTAGGGAATATTCGCATGAAAATCGCACTCATCATTGAAAACAGCCAGGCCGCAAAGAGCAGCATCGTCCACGACGCGCTGAAAGCGGTCGCCGAGCCGCTCGGCAATGAAGTGTTCCACTACGGCATGTACACGCCGGAAGACAAAGCCCACCTGACCTATCCGATGATCGGCATTCTCGCCGGCATCCTGATCAACTCGAAGGCCGCCGACTTCATTGTCACCGGCTGCGGCACGGGGATGGGATCGAATCTTGCCTGCAATTCGATGCCGGGGATTTTCTGCGGCCTCGTGGTTGACCCGACCGATGCCTTTCTGTTCGGCCAGATCAATGACGGCAACGCCATTTCGATGCCCTATGCAAAGGGGTTCGGCTGGGCCGCCGAACTCAACCTGCAGGACTGCTACCGCAAACTGTTCGAGGTCGAGCGCGGTGTCGGTTATCCGAAGGAGCGCGCCGCCGTCATGGCCAAGAATCGCGGTATTCTCAGTGAGCTGAAGAAGGCTTCGTGCCACGATATGCTGACCGTTCTGAAGACGATTGACCAGGACCTTCTGAAGACCGCCATTTCGGGCAAAAAATTCCAGGAGTACTTTTTCGCCAATTCGCAGGATGAAGCGATTTCCGGTTACCTGAGGGGCGTCCTGGCATCGTGAACCGCCGCGCGGCCCAGTGCGCATGTGAAGCCCGAATCTCTGGAGGGAACCCTTGAGCCTCAGCATGTTCAGCCTTGAAGGCAAGGTCGCGCTCGTGACCGGCGCCAATACCGGTCTCGGCCAGGGCCTCGCGGTCGGCCTTGCCGAAGCAGGCGCAGACATCGTCGCAGCCGGGCGTTCGGTGCCGGTCGAGACCGAGCAGGCCGTCAGGGCGCTCGGCCGCAAGTTCGCTTTCGTGCCGGCGGATTTCTCGAAGCCGTCGATGGCGGCGGAAGTCGCCGCGCAGGCCGAGGCGCCGTTCGGGCCGATCGACATCCTCATCAACAATGCCGGCACCATCAAGCGCAATGATGCGCTCGATTTCACCGAGTCTGAATGGGATGAGGTCATGGATGTGAACCTCAAATCCGTGTTCTTCCTCAGCCAGGCGGTGGCACGCTCGATGGTCTCCAGCGGCAATGGTGGCAAGATCATCAACATCGCCTCGATGTTGTCTTTTCAGGGCGGTATCCGGGTGGCGAGCTATACCTCCTCCAAGAGCGGCATTGCCGGGCTGACCAAGCTTCTGGCCAATGAATGGGCCCGCCACGGCATCAATGTGAACGCGATTGCGCCCGGCTATTTCGCCACAAACAACACCGATGCCCTGCGCGCCGACGAGAAGCGCAATGCCGAAATACTCGGCCGCATTCCCGCAGGCCGCTGGGGCGCGCCGAGTGATCTGGCGGGCGCCGCCGTGTTCCTCGCCTCGCGCGCGGCGGACTATGTTCACGGAACGATTGTTGCCGTAGATGGCGGCTGGCTGGCGCGCTAAGTTGCGCCGGGGAGGAAAGGGTCCATGGCGCGCATCGTTTGCTTCGGAGAACTGCTGCTGCGCCTGACCGCGCCCGACAGCGAGCGGCTGCTGCAATCCTGGTCGCTGGATGTCTGCACCGGCGGGGCCGAGGCGAATGTCGCCGTCGCGCTGGCCGGCTTCGGGCATGCGGTCCGGTTTGTGAGCGTGGTTGCGTCCAATCCGCTGGGGGAGGCGGCATTGGGCGAGCTTCGCCGGCATGGCGTGGAGACTGGCTCTGTCCAGCGCGCCGGCGGGCGGATGGGGCTCTATTTTCTTGAGCCGGGCGCGGTGCGCCGGCCATCCAGCATCACCTATGACCGGGCCGGTTC
>CAYQRX010000119.1:4621-9054 GCA_964419865.1 uncultured Hyphomonas sp.
CTTCGCTGAGGCAGATGCCAAGGCGATTGACTGGGCGCCGATTCTTCCCGGTACGGCGCTTTTCCATATATCCGGCGTCACCCCGGCCATCGGGCCGAAGAGCGCCGCGGCGGCTGTGCGCGCGGTGAAGGCGGCAGTCGCTGTGGGCGTGCCGGTATCGTTTGACGGCAATTACCGCAAGCTGCTCTGGGATGCCTGGGACGGCGACGGGCCGGCCATTCTGAGGGAAATTCTCTCCTGCGCCACCTATGCCTTCATCAATGAGCGCGACATCGCCCTCATCCTGGGCCAGTCTTTCGCGGACCGCGCGGGCGCCTATGCGGCCGCCTTTGACGCCTTCCCGCGCCTTCAGGCGATTGCTGCGACAACGCGCCAGCAGTCTTCCGTAGACGATCAGGCCATCGCCGGCGAACTTGTCACGCGGGAAGCACGCTGGGTTTCGCCGGAGCATGAGTTGCCGGGTGTTGTGGACCGGATCGGCGGCGGCGACGCCTTCGCGGCGGGCGCGCTGCACGGTCTGATGGAGGGCAGGGACGGGCAGTACACAATCGATTTCGCGATCGCGTCCGGCGCTCTCAAACACTCCATTCCGGGGGATTTTACCCGGGTCAGTGTGGCCGAAGTCGAGGCCGCCATGGCCGGTGGCAGCCTCGATGTGCGCCGCTGAGATGGCCGCAGAATCGGTGTTGACACCGGTTTCCTGAGCGCCACTATGGCGGCGGAAATGAAAAAGCCGGGCCCGTGATCCCGGCGCCCAACGGGGGCACGGAAACGGTGATGAGGAAGCCTCAACCAGCTGGCCGAAACGGTCTCAACCGGCGCAGCCTGCTGATCGCGGGCGCGGCCGCGGCGAGCCTGTCGGCCTGCGAGGCGCGGGGCGCGCGCGAATTCCTCTCCACCGACACGCATCCGGAAGGCTACCCCACTGTCGAGGCCGTGCACGAAATGGCCCGCTTGCTCCGGGAACGGACGGAGGGGCGCCTGGACATCAAGACTTATGCCGGCGGTCAGTTGGGCTCAGAGCTGGATACGCTCGAGATCACGGTCTTCGGCGGGCTCGACATGAACCGGGTCAATCTTGCGCCGCTAAATTCCATCGAGCCATTGACCAAAGTGCCGGCGCTACCTTTCCTTTTCCGCTCGAACGAGCACATGCGCCGCGCGCTCGACAGCCAGATCGGCGACGAAATCCTTGCTTCACTGGAGCCGCACGGCCTGATCGGCCTCTGTTTCTATGACAGCGGCGACCGGAACTTCTACAATACCCGTCGCCCGATCTACACCCCGGCCGACATGCGCGGCCTCAAGATCCGTGTACCTAGCTCGGACCTTTACGTTTCAATGATCCGCGCACTGGGCGCCGATGCCACGCCCATGAGCATTTCTGAAGTCTATCAGGCCCTTGTCCAGGGCGTCATCGACGGCGCGGAAAACAACTGGCCGTCCTATGAAAGCGGGCGCCATTTCGAGGCGGCGCGGTATTACAGCCTCACGCGCCATGTGATCGCGCCGGAAGTCCTCGTCATGTCGAAAAGCCGCTGGGACAAGCTGGATGAGGCCGACCGTTTTCTGGTGCGCCAGTCGGCCAAGGATTCGGTGCCCTATATGCGCGGCTTGTGGGACCGGCGTGTCGACGAGGCCCGCGCGCGGCTGCTGGAGGCGGGTATCGAGGTCAATGAGATCGAAGACCCTGACGCTTTCGCCGAGGCCATGCGCCCGGTCTGGGAGCGCAACATCACAACCGATACGCAGCGCCGCCTTGTCGATGAGATCGAAGCGATGGGGGAGGATTGATGATCCGTATGCTGTCGAAAGTCACGCACGCTGCGTCGGATGCTCTTGTCAAAGTCGCCGCCGCCGGCCTTGTCCTGATGACGGTGATCGTCGGCTGGCAGGTGTTCGGGCGCTATGTGCTCAATTCGACGCCGTCCTGGTCGGAGCAGGCCGCGCTGGCGCTGATGATCTGGTATGTTTCCCTCGCCGCCGCCGCCGGCGTGCGCCAGGGGTTTCACATACGTATTGTCGCGCTGGAGGAGGCTGTCGGTCCGAAACTGCGACGGGCCATGCAGGTGTTCTCCAACACTGTGGTTGGTATCTGCGGGCTCGCCATGCTGATCTGGGGCGGCGAGCTTGTGCTGCGCACATGGAGCCATGCCGTCCCGTCACTGAACATTCCGCGCGGCCTCGTCTATCTCGGCCTGCCGATTTCCGGCGCCTTGATGGCGCTGTTTGCCCTCGAGCGGATACTCGAACTTCTCAACGCCCAGCCGATCAAGGATGAGGAAGACCCGCGATGGAACTGATCATTCTGATGGGCGTGCTGATCCTGCTGCTCGCGCTCGGCGTGCCGGTGGCCTATTCGCTGCTTGGCGCGGCGATGGCGACTTTCGTGGCGATGGATATTCCGCTGATCGTCGTCTTCCAGCGTCTTGCCGGCGGCATCAGCGTCTTCTCGCTGATGGCCATTCCCTTCTTCATTTTCGCAGGCGATCTCATGTATCGCTCCGGCATTGCGCAGCGGCTTGTGGAAGTGGCCGAGGCGATGCTCGGGCGCACGCGCGGCGGCCTGGGCCTCGTCAATGTCGGCGCGTCCACCATGTTCGGCGCGGTCTCCGGCTCGGCCATCGCCAGTGCGTCGGCGATGGGCTCGACGCTGATGCCGCTGATGAAACAGAAGGGCTATGACGCAGACTACGCCGTCAATGTCACGGCCTCGGCCGCCATCGTCGGCCTGCTCATTCCGCCCTCGCACAATATGATCATCTATTCGGCCGCCTCCGGCATTGGTGTGCCGATCGGGGACCTTTTCCTTGCGGGTATCGTGCCCGGCATCGTTACAGCGCTGATCCTGATGGCGGTCACCTGGGCGGTGGCCGTGCGCAGGGGCTATCCGAGCGGGGCCTTCCCCGGCTGGCGCGCTTTCGCGCGGGCAACCTTGATCGCGGTACCGGGCTTGATGGCGGCCATCATCATCATGGGCGGCATCCTGTCGGGTATCTTCACCGCAACCGAATCCTCTGCCGTCGCCGTCATCTACACTGTCCTGGTCGGGGCTTTCGTTTATCGATCACTCGGCTGGCGGCGCTTTGTCGAAGCCTCGATGCAGTCTGTGAAAGTCACCTCGATGGTGCTGTTAATCATCGGCGCAGCGACGGCGTTTGGCTATGCGCTGGCGATCCTGGAAGCGCCCGTGCAGCTCGCCGAACTCATAACCTCGATCACGCGAAATCCCTTCGCCGTGCTCCTTATCATCAACATCACCCTTCTGGTCCTCGGCACATTCATGGACATGTCGCCGCTGATCGTCATTACGACGCCGATCCTGTTGCCGGTGGTCATGGAGGTGGGTGTCGATCCGGTACATTTCGGGATCGTGATGATGCTGAACCTCGGGATCGGCCTCGTGACGCCGCCGGTCGGGTCAGTCCTGTTCGTCGGCGCGGCGGTGGGCGGGCTCAAGGTCGAGCAGGCCGTGCGCTCGATCTGGCCCTTCTATCTCGCGCTGATCCTGTCGCTGCTGCTGATCACCTACATTCCCGCCCTGTCGATGTCGCTTCCGAACATGTTCAGATGAGGAGCCGGTGCATGATCCGTTTTCTGATGACTTCATTGTTCGCCTCGGGCCTTGCAGCATGCGTGAGCGGGCCTGAGCCCAGACTTTCCGCTTCGGCGCCAGCCATGATCATCATTGCAGAGGAGGATGTTAAGGTCGAGGAAGCGCCGCCGCACGGCCGCATCGGCATGAGCACGGCCTGGCGCATCTCGGACGCCGTACCTGTGCGCAGCTTCGAGTTCCGCAAGCGCGCGCTGCATCCGGGGGCCGCCATCGGCCTCCACCTGATCAATCATGACGAGATTTACTATGTCCTCTCAGGCGAGGGCGTCGTCCGTTCTGATGGCGAGGAAGCGCTGTTGACGGAAGGCATGGCGGCCTATCTCTATACCGGCGCAAATGTCGGCATCCGGCAGGTAGGCGAGGCGCCGCTCGTCCTCATCATCGCCTATCCGCCCGGCAAATGATCCCGGCGCGCCTGCACGGCTTTCTTGCCCTGTGCCTTGCCCTGACGGCCTGTATCGCTGCGCCGACGGCGCCGGTTCCCGTTGCGGACGTTCCTTCCGCGATCATCGAGCCGGATGAGGTCATCCATCTGTGGCCGGATGGGCCGCCTGGCAGTGTTCCGGCCGGCCTTGAGGAGAAAGTTGTCCACCGCGCCAACCCTTTCGGCCTGCCGGATCGGGCGGCGCATGAGGTGACCCTGCCCAGCTTGTCGGTCTTTCGCTCAACCACGCCGGATGGATCGGCCATCCTCATCATCCCCGGTGGCGGTTATCGCTGGGTCGTTATCGACAAGGAAGGCTTCGAGGGTGCGCGCCATTTAGCGGCCGCCGGCAGCACGGTCTATGTGCTGCGCTACCGCCTGCCGCATCAGGGC
>CAYQRX010000120.1:0-9035 GCA_964419865.1 uncultured Hyphomonas sp.
CCCCAAATACAGCGGCGAAGCCCTGGGGCGGGAGGCCGTCCGGCTCGCCGAACGCCTCACCGCACTCGACCCCTCGATCACCGTGACAACGATCACCCGGCGCTTCGGCGAGGATGACACCCCGGCCGGCGGCCTCCTGATCGACGCGACCGACAATTTCGAAACTCGGTTCGCACTTAACCGGGTCGCGCATGCCAGCGGCCGTGCCCTGATCTCAGGCGCGGCGAGCGGTTGGACCGGACAGGTCGGCGTCTTTGCCTCCGGCATTGATACCGAGGCGCCCTGCTATCGCTGCTGGGTGCCCGACACACCGCCGGCCGCCGAGGCCTGCGACGAAGTCGGCGTCGTCGGCGCCATTACCGGATTGACAGGGTCGATGATGGCGCTTGAGGCGGTGAAACTGATCACCGGCGCAGGCGATGCGCTTATCGGGCGCATTCTGCTCATCGAAGGATTGCGCGCGGAGATGCGAACCGTCCGTCTGCGGCGTGATCCGCGCTGCCCGGTATGTTCCAGATGAGCTTCAGGGTTTGACAGCGGCGGGCTTGGGCGCATTACTGCCTCGCAGAGTCGAATTGCCGGATATGCCCGCCACATGTTTTCGCGCCTGCTTGCCGTCATCCTCACGATCGGGGTCATCCTGCTTGCCGGATGGCTGACACTGCGCCGGGACGATATCTCCTATGACCGGTTGGAAAAGATCTATGCGAACTCTGACAGCCGGTATCTGGCACTTGGCGAGGAGATGCGGATTCATTTCCGCGATGTCGGCCCGCGCGATGCGCCGGTGATCGTGCTGGTGCACGGTTTCTCAGCCTCACTTCACACATGGGAGCCCTGGGTCGCCGATCTGCGCCGCGATCACCGCGTCATCAGCCTCGACCTGCCCGGACATGGCCTGTCGCGCTGTATCGACAATGACGAGATCGGCACGGCGCAGTTCGCCGATGTCATCGACCAGCTGGCCAGCGCGCTGAAAGTCGAGCGCTTCACCCTGATCGGCAATTCGATGGGCGGCGCTGCGGCCTGGAATTATGCCCTCGCCCATCCGGGCCGGCTTGACGGGCTGGTGCTTGTGGACGCCGCCGGCTGGCCGCAGAGTGGTGAGGACGGCAAAGGCCGGCCCTTCATTTTCCGGCTTCTGGAGATTCCGCTGGCGCGGGCGGTCATGAAGGATCTCGACTTGTCCTCGCTGATCCGGTCGGGCCTTGAGGACAGTTTCGCCGACCCGGCCTTCGTCACCGATGACATGGTCGACCGCTATGCCTCCCTCGCCCGGGCGCCCTGCCACCGCGAGGCGCTGCTGTCGCTCTCGGCTGGCCGCGACCGGCGCAGCCCGGCCACCGCTGAACGCCTTGCCGCCATTGCGGCGCCGACGCTGGTCATGCACGGGGAGCAGGATAACCTGATCCCGGCGGCGCATGGCGAGCTGTTCGCGGCAGCAATCCCCGGCGCCGAGCTGATCCTCTATCCGGATGTCGGTCATCTGCCGCAGGAGGAGATCGCCGCGCGGTCGGTTGGCGATCTCAGGACCTTCCTGCACAGGCGGGTTCAGGGGTTTGCGCCGGCGCCGGTCATGGCCGGCGAACCGGACGTGCCGAGCTGACACGGCAGATTTTCAGAGAATGGCGGGGATCACGCGGTCGGGCGGGCGGTGGCCGTCGGCGAAGGTCTTGATGTTGATGATGACCTTCTCGCCCATCTCGGTGCGCCCCTCGATCGTGGCCGATCCCATATGGGGCAACAGCAGCACGTTCGGCAGGCCCATAAGGTCAGGGTTTACGGCCGGTTCGCGCTCGAACACATCGAGGCCGGCACCGGCGAGCTTGCCGGAACGGATCGCCCGGGCAAGTGCGGCTTCGTCGATCACCTCGCCACGTGCGGTGTTGATGATATAGGCTTCCGGCTTCATGAGGGCGAGGCGGCGGGCGCTGATCAGGTGGAACGTCGCAGGCGTGTGCGGACAATTGATCGAGACAATATCCATCCGCGCCAGCATCTGATCCAGCGAGTCCCAATAGGTCGCCTCCAGCGCTTCCTCGATACGGCTGCTGACGGGCTTGCGGTTGTGGTAATGGATCTGCAGGCCGAAAGCGCGGGCGCGGCGGGCAACCGCCTGCCCGATCCGGCCCATGCCGATGATGCCGAGACGTTTGCCCGCGAGCCGGCGGCCCATCATCCAGGTCGGGGTCCAGCCATCGAAACGCCCCTGCTCCATGATCTGCACGCCTTCATGCAGCCGGCGGGGCACAGCGAGGATCAGCGCCATCGCGACATCGGCGGTGTCATCGGTCAGCACGCCGGGCGTGTTGGTGACCGTGATGCCGCGCTGCACGGCCGAGGCAACGTCGATATTGTCCACCCCGGCGCCGAACTGGGCGATCAGGCGCAGCTTTTCGCCAGCCCGCGCCATCAGGCGGCCATCGATCCGGTCAGTCACGGTCGGCACCAGCACATCCGCCGTCTGCATGGCTTCGGCGAGTTCGTCGGTGGTGAAAGGCCGGTCCGTCTCGTTCAGCCGGGCGTCGAACAGCTCTTTCATCCGCAATTCAACCGGCGCCGGGAGCTTGCGGGTGACGACAACTTTCAACTTGCTGGCCGGCATGGGGGTTCCATCAGAGTTCTTTATTATGTTTGCGATTTAGCAGAGCCGGCCTGAAAGACCAATCATCTTGGGCTTTACCGGGGATTCACCCCATCGTGCAAGGATAGCGCCTCCCCGATTGATGGAAGCACTGCACATGAAACGGGCACATCTCGTTCTGGCCACCCTGCTTGCCCTTACGGTTCCCGCCGCCGCAGAACCTGGCGCGGAGCCCGCTTTCAGCCGGTTTTCAGGAAAGCCTGTGCCGCGTTTCGAGACCCTGCGCTGGGCCGAGGTGAACGGGCGCGTCGGCCCCAGCCTGTCCTATCCGATCGCCTGGCGCTACAACCGCAAGGGCCTGCCGATGCTGGTCGTCAAGGAAAGCGGCGAGTGGCGCCGGGTGCGCGATCCGGCCGGCGACGAGGTCTGGGTACATGAGCGGATGCTGGTGTCGGGGCCGATGGCGATGGTGACCGAGACGACACTGCTGATCGACGCGCCGGGCGGTGATGCCGCCAGCCTTGCTGAGATCGGCGAAGGGGTGCTGGTCGAGGTGGAGCGCTGCGACGGCGCGCATTGCCGGGTCAGGGCGGGCAATCACAGGGGCTGGATTACCCGCGCAACGCTCTGGGGCACAGCCCCGCCGGAACAGCTCCAGACCACCACAAATGGTTGACAAGGCGCCTCTCAAAGGCTGGAAGGCGCTCTGATCCAACTGATCGAGGACACCCCCACATGCAGGGTCCGCACGACTTCCATACGCCAAAATCCTCCTACACCAAGGAAGACCTGATCCAGTCCGGCCTCGGCGGCTATTTCGGGCCGGGCAATGCCCAGCTGCCGGCACCGCCGATGCTGATGATGGACCGGATCACCGAGATCAGCCTGGATGGCGGCGCCTTCGGCAAAGGCCATGTCGTCGGCGAACTCGATATCACGCCGGACCTCTGGTTCTTCCAGTGCCACTTCCCCGGCGACCCCGTGATGCCTGGCTGCCTTGGCCTCGATGCGATGTGGCAGATCGTGGGCTACTGGCTCGGCTGGTCGGGATCGCCCGGCAAGGGCCGCGCACTCGGCGTCGGCGAAGTGAAGTTCACCGGCGAGATCACGCCGGACAAGAAACTCGTAAAATATGTCATCGACATCAAGCGCGTGCGCCGCGGCAAGCTCAATCTCGGCATTGCCGATGGCCGGGTCTATGTCGACGGGGAACACGTCTATACCGCGATCGACATGAAGGTCGGCCTGAAGAATGTCCTTGGCGGCGAGAGCGATCTGCCGGCTGCTTGACGAGGGCCCCCGGCGCGCCTAGCCCGGACGACGAAAACACAAGTATAATCATCTCAGGGAGTGAGCGATCATGGCCGATGACTGGAACATGCCCAAGGGCGACCTCATGAAGGGCAAGCGCGGCGTCGTGATGGGCGTTGCCAACCAGAATTCGATCGCCTGGGGCATTGCCACGCAGCTGGCCGCGCAAGGCGCCGAGATCGCCTTCACCTATCAGGGCGAAAGCCTGGAGCGGCGCGTACGCCCCCTCGTCGAATCCATCGGCATGGACACGATGATCCCGGCAGATGTGACCGATAATGCCTCGATGGACGCCGCCTTTGCCGCCATCAAGGACAAATGGGGCAAGATCGACTTCCTCGTCCACTCCATCGCCTTTGCCGGCAAGGATGAGCTGATGGGCTCTATGGTCGCCAACACCTCGCGTGAAGGCTTCCGCCGTGCAATGGACATCTCCGTGTACAGCTTTATCGACTGTTCGCGCCGCGCCTCCGAGATCATGCCGGATGGCGGCGCGATCATCTGCATGACCTATCTCGGCGCCGAGCGCACCGTGCCCTCCTACAACGTCATGGGCGTTGCCAAGGCGGCGCTGGAAGCCGCCACCCGCTATGCCGCGCGCGACCTTGGCCCGCAGGGTATCCGCGTCAATGCCATCTCCGCCGGCGCCATGCGCACGCTGTCGCTGGCTGGCATCCGCGGCGGCAAGAGCCTGATGGGCACCGGCCGGCAATGGTCGCTGCTGAAGGAAGACACCAGCATGGAAGGCGTCGCCGGCTGCGCGCTCTACCTCCTCTCCCCCCTCGGCCGCTCCATCGCGGGCGAAGTCATCCACGTTGACGCCGGCTTCCACGCCGTCGGCGTGCCGGATGCGGGCGAGGAAGAGTGAGGCCGGCAACGGTCTTGACATCCGGGCGCCGCGACCCGAAATGACGACCCTCTACCGAGGTGCCTATGTTCCGCATGCTGTCTGAGTCCCGTTAAGGGGCCTGCCGCTCACGCACAGAAACCTGTGTCAGGCAGGCCCGATGAAAACGCGCGCCCCGGCTTTACCGCCGGACACGTTTTCATGCGCCGCAAAACGGCGCCGGACACAAGACGAAACTCAAAATGGACATTTCACGCGCTGAACAGCGCATCCTCCACCTGCTCGCCCAGGGCGGGCGCATCGATGTCATCCGCGGCGAGAACAGCAAGCCGTCTGCGCTTTACTGCTACAACCGCGAGGGCTGGATCTATCCGGGCCTCGACATCGACCTGTTCCGCAAGCTGAAACGGCGGGGCACAATCGCCTCGACCGGCGGCGGTCCCTACCGGATCACACGGCGCGGCCTGCGCCTCGTCCGATCCCAGCCGGACAATTGCTGAACCTGCCCCTCTTGCCTCCCCGCCGGAATTGCTGGACGACTGGTGCGTTCATCCGGCGGGGAGGCGCCTTCATGCATCGCAGCCTGCAGCGCCTCGGCGCACCCATCCTAGGCCTTGCGCTCATGTTGCCAGGCTGCGCGGCGCCCCAGACATTGCCGCCAGGCGAAGCCCGCACTGCAGGTTCGTCCTGCCCCGGCAGCGATGAGTTCGATGTGGCTGTCATTCGCCGGGAGAATGCCGAAAAGGCAGCCGAGCGGAGAGAACTGATCGGACGGCTGACGTCGGTAACCCCGCTGCCGCCGGGCGCCGAGGAGGCGGAAACCCGCATCCGCGTGCGCGTGCCAGACACCGCGATGTGGCCATGGGATACGCGCCTGACCCTTTGGAAAGACGGCGACGGCGCCTGGCAGATCGCAACGAACAACATCCAGTATAACCTGCCGCCGCCCCCGCCCCATCCCCCGCCTCCGCCGCTGGATGAAGACGGCAATCCGCTCTACCACTGGGAGCCGCCGCCCGAGCCGGTGGAAAAGCCGCCTTATCTGACGTCTGCGCTGGCGGCCGATCAGGCCGCAGAGCTCGACCGGCGCCTGGCGGACCCCTGCTTCCGGGCCGGCCCGGAAAATTTCAGCTACGCGCTGGTCCTGCGGAAACCCGAAAAGGGCGGCAATCGCGACTGGATATGCCCGCCCGATTCAGCCTTCTATTCGGCGGAAGTGAAAATGCCGGGTGATGCGACCCGCTATCTCTCACATGCCTGCTATCTGGATTTCGAGACGTCGCAGTTCCTGCGGTTTACGGCCTATCTGACCACCACCCCTGCCGGGGATGCGGAATGACAGCGCGCATCTTCCTCTGGGTCGGCCATCCGCGCGAAACCTCGCTCAGCCATGGCATGGCGGACGCCTATGCGCGCGGGGCCGAGGCTCACGGCGCCGAAATCCGGCGCATGCACCTCTCAGACATGCACTTCGATCCAGACCTGCATGACGGCTACCATTCCCGGAAAGTCCTGGAGCCCTGCCTTGAGGCATGGCGCGAGAATATTCTGTGGGCCAACCATCTCTGCTGGGCCTATCCCCAATGGTGGGGCGGCATGCCCGCGAAAATGAAAGGCGTGATCGACCGGGCCTATCTTCCCGGGTTTGCCATGCGCTATCATGACAATGGTCCGTGGTGGGACAAACTGCTGAAGGGGCGCTCTGCCGATGTGCTGATGACGGCCGATGGCCCGGCCTGGTTTGACCAGATCGCCTATGGCCGCCCGGCCAAGCTGCAGGTGGAGAATCTGGTATTGAAGTTCGCCGGGATCAAACCGGTGCGCACCCTTCAGGTCGGCGTCGTGAAAATGGCAACGCCCGGGAAAATCCAGCACTGGCTGAAGCAGGCCGAGGCGCGTGGCCGCGCCGCCGCAAGACGCCTCGCCTAGGGCGTGATGGTCACCGCCGGACCGGGAAAGCGCATCCAGTAATAGGAGAGCGGATCATCGCCCGGCTGGGTGGCATAGGCAGCCAGGCGCGCGTCATGGCCGGGCCGCGCGCCGCCGAGCATCGGCAGAGGCTCACCGGACGGCACCACCATGTCGTAGCGCACGAACCGCCAGCCGCTCAGCCCGACCGGCCGGCCGCGCATTTTGCCGCTCGCCGCGACGCGCAGCGGCGCTGCCTCCGGCAAGGTGCCCGAAACACGCATGAACAGTTGAGTGACCCAGACCCCCTCCTGCGTGCGCACCACGCCGAAGGCCGCATGCGTGGCCTTGGGGTGCAGGATGTTGTCGCGGTGGCTCGGGCTGTCCATCAGGTTGCGGTGCAGCCGTTTCAAGGCAAAGTCCGACCCGATCCGCCCGCCGGAGCGTGAAACGGCGGCGACATTCTCGGCCGTGAAATCGGCGAGCGCTGTACGGTCGAGCGCCGCGATCCGATAGCTCGGCTCGCGCCCGTCCGGGCCGACATGACCGAAGAAGCCGTTGACCGCCATATCGAGGCTGTGAAAGCGGGCGGCATCGCGCAGTTCGGCTCTCGGCGCCAGCGGTGCCAGACCTGCCCGGCGGCGCTCGGTATTAACGAGGTCGAGAAACCGGGCCTCCAGCGCTTCCTCGAAATTGTAGCCGGCCGGTGGACGATGGAGGCACGGCACGGCGGCCTCGACATAGGCTGCCACGCCCGCCGGGCGCCCCTCCAGGCGCAGATCGCAGGCCCATGCCGGGGCCGAGGCCAAAATCAGGCAGGCAAGGAAGGCGGCGGCGCGGCGCATGAATGCCTTCCTAGCACGAAAAGGCCGCTCAGATCACGCCCGCTGTCTGCAAGCGCGACAGGACCGGCGCCAGCATCCGCTCGATCGCTTCCGGCGAAGGCTTCACATCGCCATAGGCCGGCACCCCTTCATCGGCGATCACGAGGTCGGCCTCGAACATGGCCGGATAGGTAAACCGGTAATGCGCTGCCCGTACGGTCGACATATACTGTGCCAGCACCGAATCCACCGTCCGCCCGCGCTCGATCACATCGCGGCGGATACGCCGCGCCAGGCGCAGGTCATCCGGCGTGTCCACATAGACCGAAAGGTCTATGAAGCTGCGGATCTTCGGCATCGACAGGGCATGAATGCCTTCGAGGATCAGGACCGGCGCGGACTCGATGCGGCGGGTCTTCCTCGAGCGGTCATGCCGGTCATAGTCATAGATCGGCTGCTCGATCGTCTCGCCGGCCTTCAGCGCCTTCAGGTCTGCAACCAGGAGGTCGACCTCCTTGGATTTGGGATCGTCATAATTGATGCCGGCAACGAGCGCAGCGCGTTCGGCTTCCGATTTCGGCGCGCCATAATATTTCATCGGATGGTAATAGGCGTCCTCGCCGAACATGACGGCCTTCTGCGGGCCGAGCCGCTCCAGCAGCGCCACCGCCAGCGTCGACTTGCCGGACCCTGAGCCGCCCGACATCGCGATCAGGAATGATTTCTTCTTGGTCATCATGGCGCCCTTCTGCTCGCAATGCTCTTTTCATGGAAAAGGGCCGCCCCGCAAGGAGCGGCCCTCAACCAAAGTTTCAAATGCAGGAAAACTCAGTCTTCCGCGGTCTCGGCGGCTTCCTCGGCAATCTCCTTACCGGTCTCCTGATCGACGACCTTCATGGAGAGGCGGACCTTGCCGCGCTCATCGAAGCCCATCAGCTTGACCCACACAGTGTCGCCTTCCTTGACCATGTCTTTCGGGTGGCCAATGCGCTTGTTGGCCATTTGCGAGACATGGACGAGGCCGTCCTTGGGACCGAAGAAGTTCACGAAGATGCCGAAGTCCTTCATCGAGACGACCTTGCCTTCGTAGATCTCGCCGACTTCCGGCTCCGCCACGATGCCCTTGATCATCTTGATCGCCGCCTCGATCGACTTGCGATCAAGCGCCGAGATCTGGACCGTGCCATCATCGTCAATGTTCACCTTGGCGCCCGTCTCATCGACGATGCCGCGGATCACCTTGCCGCCCGAACCGATCACATCACGGATCTTGTCGGTCGGAACCTTCATGATCTCCATTTGCGGGGCGTTCTCGGAAAGCTTGCCGCGCGAGGCGCCAAGCGCCTTGCCCATTTCGCCGAGGATGTGGAGACGGCCGCCCTTGGCCTGCTCCAGCGCCTTGCCCATGATGTCCTTGGTGATGCCAGCCACCTTGATGTCCATCTGCAGCGAAGTGATGCCGTTCTCGGTTCCGGCGACCTTGAAGTCCATATCGCCGAGATGGTCCTCGTCGCCGAGGATGTCGGACAGAACAGCGAAGTCGCTGCCTTCAAGGATCAGG
>CAYQRX010000121.1:0-9016 GCA_964419865.1 uncultured Hyphomonas sp.
TTGGCGGCAACCAGCTGAAAGTCAGGTGCGTTTGCATGAACGCTCCCAAACTTTCGTGCAGGCGCGCCGCCTCGTCGAAGGCGAGGAAGGCCATCACGGCTCCGAGAGTCAGCCAGCCTGCCTGGTCGCTATGGCCCTTCGGATGCAGGGCGCCGGTCATGAATGCCGCCAGTCCGCACAGAAGGATCAGGAAAGCACTCGCAGCGGCGGGAACATTCCCTTCAGAGTCCATCCGGAACAGCGTATTGAGCCCCCAGACATATTCATCGCCCCGAGCATGCTTCATCAGAAGGACCACGCCCTGCATGAATACCAGGAACACAATAAGGCTGAATAAAATGCGGCAGATCTTGAGCGGGTCTAGCGCAAATGGGCGCAAGGGCTCCTGATGTCCGCTACGGTTGTCGGCTGAGTTCATGAAATCCCCCTAACGAAGCAAATATATCTTATGTGAAATTATTATGACAATAGCATAAGGTCTTATGAGGACTGTTTGTCTCGCGGGGTTCGAAGCGGGCCGTTTGATGCTAGGGAGGAGGCTGTCCGCCGAACTCTTGCCCCGCGCCGCGCATCACCCCAGAAGGCTGGGCATGCCGCCTGCGCCGCCGACCCTTGCCGATGCCCGCGCGCTCCTGAAGCGCGTTTATGGCTATGATGCGTTCCGGGGCCTGCAGGAGAATGTGATCGCGGATACGCTGGCCGGGCGCGACGGGCTCGCCGTGCTGCCGACGGGCGGAGGCAAGTCGCTCTGCTACCAGATACCGGCCTTGCTGCGCGAAGGTGTCGGCATCGTTGTCTCGCCGCTGATTGCGCTGATGGCCGATCAGGTGGATGCGCTGAAGCTTGCCGGGGTGCGCGCCGAACGCCTCGACAGTTCCATGGAGTTCAACGCGCGCGCCGCGGCGATCGAGGCGGCGGAGCGCGGCGAGATGGACCTGCTCTATGTCTCGCCCGAAGGCCTCGGCAACGGGCTGGCCGACCGGCTTTCGCGGATGAAGATTTCGCTGATCGCTGTGGATGAGGCCCACTGCGTCAGCCAGTGGGGCCATGATTTCCGCCCGGATTATCGCGCGCTGGGCCGTCTGAAGGGCCTGTTCCCCGGCGTGCCGCGCCTGGCGGTGACGGCGACGGCGGATGCGCGCACGCGGGCGGACATTCTGCAGCAGCTCGATCTGACAGACCCGGCTGTCCATGTGGCGAGCTTCGACAGGCCAAACCTGATCCTCTCCGCCGAACCCAAGGAAGGTAACCGCACCGCCCGCGTCGTCCAGCTGGTCAAGGCCCGGGCCGGGGCCAGCGGCATCGTCTACGCCGCCACCCGCAACGCGACCGAGGACATCGCCGAAGCGCTGGAGAAAGCCGGCCTGCCCTCGCTCGCCTATCATGCGGGCCTTGACGCGGATGTGCGCGCCGCGCGCCAGCGCCGCTTCCTGTTGGAGGAAGGCCTCGTCATGTGCGCCACCGTCGCCTTCGGCATGGGCGTCGACAAGCCGGATGTCCGCTTCGTCATCCATGCCGACCCGCCCAAGACGCTGGAGGCCTACTGGCAGGAAGTTGGAAGGGCAGGGCGCGACGGCGAGCCGGCCGAAGGCGTCGCCCTGTTCGGCCCGGCGGACATGAACCGCTCCCTGCAATGGACTTATGCCAGCGATGCGCCCGATGAGGTCAAACACGTCCAGCTGACCAAGACGCGCCAGCTCTTCGCCTTCTTCAATGGCGACGAGTGCCGCCGCGCCGCCGTACGCCGCTATTTCGGGGAAGAGGCGGTGGAGCCCTGCGGCGTCTGCGACGTCTGCCGCGGCGAGATCGGCGCGCGCCATGATGCGACCCGCTGGGCGCAGATGGCGGTCTCGGCGGTGCTGCGCTGCGGCCAGCGGATCGGGCGGGGCCGCCTCGTCCAGCACCTCCTCGGCGAGGCGAAGGATGCCTTCGATACCGACCTTTCGACCCTCTCCACCTTTGGCATCGGCAAGGAGCTGCCCCGGCAGGGCTGGAACCGCGTCTTCGATGCGCTGCTCTATGAAGGGCTGGTGGCCGAAGGCGGTGAGGCGATGCGTCCCGTGCTGGTCGTGCCCGATGCCGAGGCGGCCAAGGCCCTGTTCCGGGGTGAACGCACCGTCTCGCTGCGCGAGGATGTCACCGCGCCGCGCCGGCGCAGCCGCACACGGGGCGCCGCGCGCGCGGCCGTGCTGGCCGACCTGTCGGCGCGTGATCAGGCGGTGTTCGAGGCGCTGCGCCAGTGGCGGACCGAACTCGCCAGGAGCCGGGGTGTGCCACCTTATGTCATTTTTCATGACAGAACCCTTGCCGAAATCGCACGGGAACGGCCGGCCGGTGCCGGCGCCCTGCGCGAGATCAGCGGGGTGGGTGAGAAGAAGGCGCAGGCCTACGCCGACGAGGTCGCCCGTGTCATCGAGGCGGCCGGATAAGTCCGCCAAATGTCCCGGATTGTCCCGATCTGTCCCGGTTTGACCGCCCCGCGCTGGGGATAAGTGAGCCGCGCGCCTTGACCCGGGGCCTGCGGCGCCGCACCTATACGGCCAGTATTTCAAAGAGATTCCCTACCGGAGCCTGCATGACCCGCTTCCACCTCGACCAGGACTTCCGCCTGGATGAAGACGAAAAAGAGCCCGCCACGGCCACTCAGCCGAATGTCATCGAAAACGCCCTGTTCAAGTCGCGTACGATCCTGCTGACCGGCGGGATCGACTTCAAACAGGCCCGCGTCGTTTGCGAGCGCCTGCTGGCCCTGTCGGCGGAGAGCGATGATCCGATCCTGATGATCCTGTCCTCGCCCGGCGGCCATGTCGAAAGCGGCGACATGATCCATGACATGATCAAATTCGTCACCGCGCCTGTGAAAGTCCTCGGCTCAGGCTGGGTCGCCTCGGCCGGCGCGCTGATCTATGCCGCTGCGCAGAAGCAGAACCGCTATTCGCTGCCCAATACCCGCTATCTGCTGCACGAACCGCGCGGCGGTATTGGCGGCCAGGCCACGGATGTCGAGATCCAGGCCCGCGAAATCATCAAGATGCGCGAGCGGCTGAACCGGATATTTGCCGATGCGACGGGCAAATCCCTTGAGCAGATCAAGAAGGATACCGACCGCGACTTCTGGATGAGCGCGCAGGAGGCCGTCGATTACGGCCTCGTCAACAAGATCATCCGGAACCGCCGCGAAATCTCCTGACGGGCCGGCGATGTTTGCCGGAAGGTAACGATTGCACGGGAAGGTGGGGCGTTAACCATAACGCCCCGGTCCCGATGCCCGTTCGCCTTCAGGAAATTTCCCTTCCGGTCCCGCCGATCCCCGCGGCCACGACAGCTGCGGCTGCGCTGTCCCTGTTTCTGTCGGATACCGCGCTTTTCGCGCTGCCGATCCAGCTTGAGGACGAGACGGAGGAGGGCCCCCGCATCGGCCTGGTGACCCGCGCCCGCCTGACGGAGGCGCTCGCCGGGCCGAACGGGCGCGATGTGTTCGCGATTCGCCCGGTGATTCACCTCATGACGCCGCAGCCGGTCATTGCCGAGGCCTCGCTGCCGGCGGCGCTGGTTGCCAAACAGGCTGCCGAACAGTCCACCAGCGCGCTGACCGACGGCATCATCGTTACCGAGAACGGCGCCTATAAGGGCATCGTCTCGCCGCCCGCCCTGCTCAGGGTGATCGCGCAGGAGAACACCAAACGGGCGCGGGGCCAGCAGGCGAGCCTGCGCCGCATCGAGGAGCTGAAGGGCGAGCTGCAGATGCTGGCCGAGGGGCGCGGGCGTTTCCTCGCCTTTGTCGGCCATGAAATCCGCACACCGCTGACCGGTATCCTGGGCGTGGCCGACCTTGTCAGGGACCAGGCCGCCACCGCGGAGGTGCGCCGGCTCGCCGAGACGATCTCCAACAGCGGCCAACACCTCGAGCGGTTGCTGACGGATCTGATCGACCTGTCGCGCCTCGAAGCCGGAAAACTGCCGGTGACCCTCGCGCCCTTCGATCTGCGCCAGTTCGCTGCCGAGACGCGCGACCTCTGGCAGCCCAAGCTGGATGCGAAACGCGTGGCCCTGCGCATCGCGGTGGCCCGCTCGGCGGAGGGCCGGATCGAGAGCGATGCCGGGCGGCTGCGCCAGATTCTGTTCAATCTTGTCAGCAATGCGGTGAAGTTCACCGATCGCGGCCATGTCACGGTTCAGATGTCGACACGTGACGAGGCTGGCGGCCTGATGCTGAAGATGACGGTCGCCGATACCGGCCGGGGAATTTCCGACGCGGACAAGCAGCGTCTGTTCGAAGAGTTCGAGCAGGCCGACAATTCGACCCATGCCACCCATGGCGGCTCCGGTCTGGGCCTCAGCATTGCGCGCGCGCTGGCGCGCCGGCTTGGCGGCGATATTTCGCTTACGGACAATGATGGCGGCGGCTGTGTGTTCACGGTGGCCGTGCCGGTGCGCAAGGCAGGCCCACGCCTGGCGATCGAGAACCCGGCGCAACACCTGCCCGGACGGTTCGACCTTGGCGAAATCCTTGTCGCTGAAGATCACGATACGACGGCCTTTGTCATTCGCGAGGCGCTGGTTGCGGCGGGTTGGCGCGTCGAGTGTGTGCCGGACGCGGCTGTCGCGGCGCAGCGGATTGCCGTGCGGCGCTATCAGGCTGTGGTGACGGATGTCCACATGCCGGGCGGGGGCGGGGAAGCGGTGCTGCAGGCTGTGCGTTTCGGGCCGGGTCCGAACCGGATGATCCCGGTGATGGCGCTGACGGCGGATGCGACGCCTGAGCGGCGCGCAGCCTGCGAGGCGGCGGGCTTCTCCGGCCTGATCGACAAGCCGGTGCGCCCGCGCGCGCTGGTTGCCGCGCTTGCCGATACGCTCATCGCCTCGGGCCGCGAGGATCAGGCCAAAGCGGTCTGACCCGCGCTCAGAAGGACCGGCCGATCACCAGATAGGCCGACTGGCGCCCGCCTTCGGAACGGCCGAAGGCCAGATAGACCGGGCCCAGCGCCGTGTTCGCGCCGACATAGACGCTGCCACCGAAACGCACATCGTCCAGCGAGAAACGTTCCGGCTGTGACCAGACTTCGCCCGCCTCGACCGATCCGCCCACGAACATTGGCACGCCGAAGAGGACGGGTTCGTCCCCGGCCAGCGAGCGGCGATAGATCAGCCGGGCGACAGCATAGTTCTCCCCGGCGAGTTCATCGAGCCGGTAACCCGACAGGCTGAACAGGCCGCCAATCCGGTAGAGCGTATCGAGCGGCGGCGTGCCATCGAGACGCAGACCGCCCGAGAGCGATGTGATGAAAGTGTTCCGGCCAAAACTGTGCGCATGAACGCCGGACGCCGCCAGCGTATGGTAGTCCGCATTGTCGCCGAGGGTTTCCAGGCCATGGGTCCAGCGCGCATTCGCCAGAACGCCGCTGCGCGGGAAGAACGGGTCGTCCAGCGTGTCGAGGCCTGCTGACGCGAAGATCCGGCCGATGTCGATGTCCACTTCGGAAACAGGGGCCATCCCCTGATTGAGCTTTGCCCGCCCGGTGCCGAATTCGATTCCGGTGCGGATCTCTGCATAGTTGCCGAACTGGCGCCCCGCATCGAGCCCGACGAGGCCATAAGTCAGGTCATACCCGGCCAGCTTGAAGCCGCGCGTCGAATAGACATTCACCGGCCGGTTCTGGACTTCGGCGCGGGCGACCGCGAACCAGCTCTGCTCCGGCTCCAGCAATCGGAAATATTCCACCCCGAGGCCATTGATGTCGCCAGCTGTCGCCACCGCGCGGATCTCCGAGCCATAGGCATCCAGCGCGGCGCTGCGATAATCGATCGAGACAGCAACATCGGACTCGGTATTGAAATCATTCTCGACGATCAGCCCGAGGCGGACGCGGCCGGCATTGCGCCGACTGTCTTCAGCGCGGACCACCAGGCCGGTCATGCCGTCCTCCTGCGCCATTGTGTAATCGACCCGCTCGAACGGGCCGAGGGCATAGATCCGGTCCAGCGCTTCATTGATCTCTTCCGGATCGGCCGGTTTGCCGAGGATGGAGGACAGGCGCGCCTCCAGCAGCGACTGGTTGAGACGCGATGTGTTCTCGATGCGGACGAAAGAGAGGACTGGTGCCTCGGTTTCGCCGGTTTCGGCAGGTTCGATCGGCGGCCGGCCCGCCGCCAGCGGCGCAATGCGGCCTTCCTCTGCGCGCAGGGATTTGCGACCGGCCTCGATAAGATCCTTTCCGCGCGTGAACGCGGCGGGGCTGATATTGCCGGTATTGGTGCGTATCAGCACATCCTGCGGTTGCATTGCGGCGATCTCTGCGCGCTCATTCGCGAGGATCAGCAGGCTGACGGTCTGTGACAGTACGCTCACCACAGAACCGATCTGCTCCTGCTTCAGAAGCTCATTCGGCGTCCAGACGGCGATGACCACATCGGCACCCATCTCGCGGGCAATGCTGACCGGGATATTGGCCGCCAGCCCACCATCCACCAGCAGCCGGCCATCGAGATTGAAGGCCGGGAAGACGCCGGGTACCGACATCGACGCGCGCATCGCCAGCGGCAGCTCGCCGGAGCCGATGACGACCGCCTCGCCCGTGGTGATGTCAGTGGCCACGGCCCGGTAGGGGATGGGCAGATCGTCGAAGGTCTCAACCGCCATGCGCGCCGGCGTGATGCGGCGCAGCTCCTTCATCAGCGCCTGGTCGGAGACGGCGCCGGTCGGCAGAAGCAGGCCCGCGCCGGACACACCAAGGCTGGCCGTGCCGGGAAAGTCGGCCTGCTGCTGCTTCTGCCGGTAGGTGAGCTTGTCGCGGCTCGGGGCGGGATTGAAGATGCCGGCCCAGTCGGTGTCATCGACGACCTGCTCGATCTCGGCGCTGCTCATGCCGGAGGCGTAGAGCCCGCCGATGACCGCGCCCATTGATGTGCCGACCACCATGTCCGGCCGGATGCCGAGGCGCTCCAGCTCCTGGATCGCCCCGACATGGCTCAGCCCGAGCGCTCCGCCGCCCGAGAGCACCAGCGCAATCTTCGGGCGCTCTGCAGGCGTCTCCGCTTCGTCGGCCAGGGCAGCGGCTGCAAGCGCGCAGAGCGCGATCACGGCGGCCATCAGGGCGCGGCCAATCCAGCCGGCGGGCAGTTTCGGGGCGGGCTGTATCAACGGCGACTCCTCCGGCCAGTCCAGCAATTGCATCAGGGCGGGAGACGCGCCGGCAGGGCGTTGGTGGTTCGGGAGAGATTTGCACATCAGAACGCCACTTTTGATCCTGCAGGTCACGGGAATAGTGCAGAATTTTTCCCTGATCTCTCCCACTTTACCTAGTGGCAGTACGGGCTTTTGGCGCCCAGAGGGTAAATAGACTTTGGATGGAACTCGGGCAACTATCACGCTGTGACATCAAAGCTATGCAGGGCCGGCGGCAGGTTCTCCGGACTTGAGGTAGCAAGCGCGCTCACCCCCAACCTTGACTGGACCGCCCTCGAACGAGATTCTTCAGCAATGAAAGATCACGTTGTCCCAGGACTGGGCCACAAGCGCGCAGAGTGTGCCGGTCCGCTGTCTCAGCCGCCCTCCGGCATTGCAGCCTCGCAGACGGCGTTCCACACCGATGCCGAACTCTCGGCCGCACGGGCCGCGCTCACCGCGGCGAAGCTCAAGCAGCTGGCGGACCACGCCAATGACACGGCGGACTTCCAGACCCTGAACGCGTTCCTCGAAGTCACCAGTGTCGGCGATAATCGCGAGCGCCATGAACAGGAGAGCCGGGTGTTCAACCGCTCGGCCAAACATATCTATGTCAACGCGCTGCTGTATCAGCTCACCGGCGAGAGTGCGCATGCGGTCAAGGCCATCGACCTGATCCTGCGCTGGGTGAAAACGGTGAGAGGCATCAGCCGCTGGGCCAATGCGCCGCTGGTCGCGGCCTATACTCTCTCCGGGATGGTCAAGGGCTATGGCCTGGTAAAAGGGCTGATGACGCCCGCCGACCAGGCACGGGTGAACAAATGGCTGATCGATGTGGTGCTGCCGCGGGCCAATTCGGTGCTCTACAAGTCCTGGCAATCATCCTATGTGGCCAGCCCGCCGGCGCCGACCAATTCTCTCTCGACCCGGAACAACTGGACCTGCTGGGGCGCCTTCACCTCGGCCCTGATCTATGACGTGACCTGCAATCCGGCTGGCCTGCAGCACATGCGCGCGCAGGCCGAATACCTCATCCGGGAAATCATTGACCCTACCCATTTCAATATCGGGCCGGAGACCCACCGGCAGGATCGGGGCCTGTGGTACACTTATTTTGCGCTCGCGCCGCTGACGGCGGCGATGAAGGTGCTGCGCGACAGCGCCCTCGGCACCGATCTCTTCGAGCAGGGCGGTAAGGTCGAGCGCGCGCTCGACAAGCTGTTCGGATGGTATGCGGACCCGGCGAGCTACCCCTACTGGTCGACCGTGCGCACCCCGCCCCTCGACACGGGCGCGGGCAAGCGCTGGCCGGAAAACCTTATCGCGGCGGCGCGCAACTTCTATCCCGCGCGCGGCTGGCCGGCCCAGACCGATGCCTTCTATGTCGATCACCATTATGCTTGGACGGCGCCCCTCATCGTCCCGCCGCGGGGAGTGGCCTGACGATTGGTGGTTCGGGAGAGACTTGAACTCTCGACCTTACGATTATGAGTCGTACGCTCTAACCAGCTGAGCTACCGAACCATTCGCTGCATCAGCGAAGGCGCCTGATACACACAGGAAACGGGCGATGCAAGCGCCTAGGAGGGTCCAGCTGCGCGGCGCTTGGCCCAGTCGCGCGCCCAGGCGTCCAGAGCCAGCAATTGTTGTCCAAGCGAGCGGCCATCGGGTGTGAGGCCATAGCCATCTGGCCCGGAATCCACTAGGCCAGCGTCGCGCAGGGCCTTCAGGCGCGTATTCAGGACCGTGGGCGATATGCCCCCGCAACGGGACTGGAGGCCCCGGAATGTGTCGGGCGCGTCCTTCAACTCCCACAGGATGCGCAGCGTCCAGCGCTGGCCGATGAGATTG
>CAYQRX010000122.1:0-8989 GCA_964419865.1 uncultured Hyphomonas sp.
CACCCCCGCCTCCCCCGCCGCCGCTCGCACAGGCGCCCAGCCAGACCGGTGAGGCCGCCAGCAGCACGGCCGTCAGGATACGCAGGGAACCACCGGTCCAGGGGAAATGCCGGTCCATCCGATCTGCCTCCGGTTCAGGATGCGCCAGGGAGCGGCGCGAAATCAGGCGATCAGATTGTCCCGGCTGGCGGGGGCTGGCAAGCTGCCAGACGCTGTTCACAGATATGTGTCGAGGCCCGCCTCGCGCAGCGCTTTCACCACCGCGCCCACATCCTGAGCCTTGTCGCGGGCAGCGACGAGCACACGCTTGCCGTCGGCGACGATGACGAGGTTTTCAACCCCGACCAGCGCGACGAGGATGCCATCGGCGGCATGGACCAGACAGTCATCGCTGCCGATGCGGACAGGCTCGGGTGAATTGCGCCGGTCTGAGACCTCGCCGATGGTCGCCCAAGTCCCGATATCGCTCCAGGCACAGTCGAGCGGGGCATAGATGGCAGCGCGCGCGGTTTTTTCCATCAAGGCATAGTCGATGGAGTCCGCCCGCACGGCGGCAAAATGTTCCGGGTCCAGATAGATTTGGGCGCCGTCCCGGCGGGCCGTCTCAAGCGCCTGGCTCGCGGCGGCAAGAATGTCCGGCGCATGCGCCTCCAGTTCGCCGAGCATCGTGGCCGCTTCGAACAGGAAGATGCCGGCATTCCAGCTGTACCGGCCGCTGGCCAGATAGGTAGCCGCCGTGGCGGCGTCCGGCTTTTCGCGGAAGGCGGCGACGGCGGACAGTGAACCGCCCAGCGGGGCGCCGGCCTGGATGTAGCCGAAGCCTGTCTCCGGCCGGTTCGGCGCGATGCCGAAAGTGGTGATATGCCCGGGCCCGGCGGTCGCCGCCGCTTCCCTCACCGCTGCGACGAACACTTCAGGCCGCCCGATGAAATGATCGGACGGAACCAGCAGGCCGAGGCCGCCGGGCGACCGGGCCGCCAGATGCCGGGCAGCAATTGCGGCCACGGCGGCTGTGTTGCGGCCCACCGGCTCGAGCAGCACGGCATCCGGCGCCACCCCGATCTCGGAGAGCTGCTCTTCCACCAGCCCCGCATAGGCCGCATTGCTGACGACAACCGGGGCGGCGAACCCGTCCTGACGGTGAAACCGCAGCACGGTTTCCTGAAACACCGTATGGTCGGAAACCAGCCGATGAAACTGTTTCGGACAGGCGAGGTCGGATGCGGGCCAGAGGCGCGTTCCTGCGCCGCCGCACATGATTACGGGATGGATCGCCATGGCTTACTCCTCGGCTTTGTCAGTCGGTTGGCTCCAAACGCCCCGGCGACATTGCCGCACGGTATTTCTATTGCAAGCTTGAGGCTGCAATCGCGAAGAGTCCTTTCCTGGCAGGACTGTCGGGGAAGCTGGGCGACATCCCGGATTCTGCGCCCGCCGGCGCAGAATAAATGCCTTCAGACCAAGGATAACGCCCCGGTCAAATGGACGGAAATCTGCAATTTCGCACATGAAAATTCTATAATTTCGCATCATTAAAACTTGTAATTTCGCACATGATAATTCTATAATTTCGCATAGCGAACAACTGATCGGCAAACAGGCATTTTATGTCCCACCCGGAGCACCACTTCCTGCCACGCTGGCAATCAGCCCAGCTGGCACGCCGCCTTCAAGACCGCCGGGTTCTTTTATTGTCCGGCGCGCGGCAATGTGGAAAGACAACCCTGGCAAGGCAGCTGCGCGGCAGCGGCGTCAAGTACGTCACGCTTGATGATCTAAATACCCGCGAGGCAGCAGAAGCAGATCCGATCGGATTTGTTCGAAGGCAGGCGCGCACACTCATTATCGATGAGATTCAGCGCGTCCCCGATCTGTTGCCGGCCATCAAGCTGTCCGCCGATGAAGACCCCATCCCAGGCAAGTTCCTCCTCACTGGATCTGCAAATCTCGGTGCGATCCCTCATGCCAACGAATCTCTGGCGGGCCGCCTTGCAAAAATTCGGTTGCGTACCCTGTCGATCGGGGAGCAAAGGCAGGCCGGGGCGCACTTTCTGGCTGGTGCATTCAGGGGAGCTTTCCCCAGCTTGTTTCCGGCTTTGACTCGCGCTGAACTCGCTGAACTTGCCATGGCGGGGGGCTATCCTGAGGCGATCCGTTTGAGTGCAAGTGGACGGCGAGCATGGCATCGCGATTACGTCAACGCTCTCCTTGAGCGGGACCTGAACGATATTACCCGAATTCATCGCCTCGATGCCATGCGCAGATTGATCGGGGTGGTCGCAGCGTGGTCATCCAAGCAGATGAACATCGCTGATATCGGCGCGGGCCTGTCTATCAGAAGGCCCACGGTGGAAGCATATCTGGCGGCACTGGAAGCCTTGTTTCTAATCGACCGGGTTCCTGCTTGGACGAGGGGCGACTACGAGCGGGTGGGTAAGAAGGACAAGCTCTTCATGGCTGATAGCGGTCTGATGGCATCAGTTCTTAATTGGCGCTCCGAAGAGGTTGTTCAAAATGCTGACAGGATGGGAAAATTGATTGAGACATTTGTCTATAACCAGCTCGCCTGTTTTACTGACTTGAATGACGATTATCACCTTTATCATTATCGTGACCGGCTGAAGCGCGAGATCGATTTTGTGGTCGAATGTGAGAGCGACGGGGCAATTCTGGCGATAGAAGTGAAAGCTGCGCAATCGGTCAGGAGCGAAGATTTTCAGCACCTGCGCTGGTTCTCCGAAAACATGACAGACGGCCACCCCTTCACCGGCATCGTGCTTTATGCCGGAACGGAGGTTTTCTCGTTTGGAGAAGGGCTTAGAGCCGTGCCCTTGAGTGCGATGTGGACTCAGTAGCGGGTCATCGTTCCAATTTTTGCATGCTATACTGATACATTATGGTGCGGACGGCCGGGTTACCTGGCGGCGCTGCGCCTGGATGCGGTGCCGAGCGCCTCACAGGACCAGGAATTCGGTGCCTGCATAGGCTTGCCGGGACTGTTAACCTCGTTATTCCTGATCAGGCAGTACCTCCGGCCTGCAATTGTCCCTTTTTAACAGCCGGCATGGCCGGAAGCCGGATATCCTCGCGGAGCCAGGTACAAGACGCAAAAGAGTGGGACGCTTGAGCGCTACCACCCTGCAGGGCAGCCGACCGGAGAATGCGGGGCTGGGCGTCTGCCATTCAGGCAGAAAGGACGCCGCGCACCTCCAGATAGCGCAGGATCTCTTCGGCAGCGTCCTCCGGAGACTGATCAACAGTGTTGATCCTGAGTTCGGCATTCAGCGGGGGCTCATACGGGCTGTCGATGCCGGTGAAGTTGCGGATCTCGCCGGCGCGGGCCTTCTTGTAGAGGCCTTTGACGTCGCGCTTTTCGGCCACGTCCAGCGGTGTGTCGACATGGATCTCGATGAACTCGCCTTCGGCCATCAGGGCGCGGGCCATCTGGCGCTCGGCGCGGAAGGGCGAGATGAAGGAGACGAGGGTGATGAGGCCTGCATCCGACATCAGGCGCGCGACATTTGCCACACGGCGGATATTCTCGACCCGGTCGGCATCGGTGAAGCCAAGGTCGCGGTTGAGACCATGGCGAACATTGTCGCCGTCGAGAATGAAAGTGTGCCGGCCCATGGCATAGAGGCGTTTCTGCAGCGCATTGGCGATGGTGGATTTGCCCGATCCGGACAGGCCCGTAAACCAGAGCACGGCCGGTTTCTGCGCCTTCTGTTCGGCGAGCGCCTCGCGGCTGATATCGAGGGCCTGCCAGTGGATGTTCGAGGCGCGGCGCAGGGCGAAATCGATCAGGCCGAGGGCGACGGTGTCATTCGACAGCCGGTCGATCAGGATGAAGCCGCCGGTCTGACGGTTCTCCCGGTAGGGGTCAAAGGCGATGGGCTGGTCAAGCGACATCGTCGTCACCGCAATCTGGTTCAGCTCCAGTGTCCGCGCGGATGTCTCCGCCAGTGTGTTGACGTCGATGCCGTGCTTGGGTGCGTTGACCGTGGCGGTGACGGTCTTGGTGCCGGCTTTGAGGATATAGCGCCGCCCCGGCAGCAGCGGCTGCTCGCTCATCCAGAGAAGGTGGACCTGGAACTGGTCTGAGACCTCGGCAGGCTGGCCCGCGGCAACGATCATGTCGCCGCGCGATGTGTCGATTTCATCCGCAAAAGTGAGGGTCACCGACTGTCCGGCGACCGCTTCGGCAAGGTCGCCATTGGCCGTCACGATGCGTGTCACCCGCGTCTCACGTCCCGATGGCAGCGAGCGCACCTTGTCGCCCGCGCGTAACGCGCCGCTGGCGATCTGGCCGGCGAAACCTCGGAAATCGAGATTGGGGCGGGCGACCCACTGGACCGGCATCCGCAACGGCGCGGCGGCGCGCGCGTCTTCGATCTCGACCGTCTCGAGATACTCGATCAGGCTCGGCCCGTCATACCAGGGCGTCTCGGGCGAGCGCTCGGTCATATTGGTGCCCGCGAGCGCCGAGAGCGGGATCGGGCGGATATGAACGGCGCCGGGCAGGGCCTCGGCGAAGGCCATATAGTCCCGCACGATGTCGTCGAAGACTTCCTGGCGGTAGCCGACGAGGTCCATCTTGTTCACGGCCAAAACGAAATGCCGGATGCCGAGCAGGCTGGCGATGAAGCTGTGGCGGCGGGTCTGGGTCAGCACGCCCTTGCGCGCATCGATCATCAGGATGGCGGCGTCAGCCGTCGAGGCGCCTGTCGCCATATTGCGCGTATACTGTTCATGCCCGGGCGTGTCGGCGACGATGAACTTGCGCTTCTGGGTCGCGAAGAAGCGGTAGGCGACATCAATGGTGATGCCCTGTTCGCGCTCGGCCGCGAGGCCGTCGACGAGAAGGGCGAAGTCGATCGAGTCGCCCTGGGTGCCGACCTTCCTGGAATCGTTTTCCAGCGCCGCAAGCTGGTCTTCGAAGATCATCTTGGAATCGTAGAGGAGCCGGCCGATCAGGGTCGACTTGCCATCATCCACAGAGCCGCAGGTGATGAAACGCAAGAGCGATTTCTGCTCATGTGCTTCGAGATAGGCGCCAATATCGGCGGCGATCAGGTCATCTGTCAGGCGCATCAGAAATAGCCTTCCTGCTTCTTCTTCTCCATCGAGGCGGACTGGTCCTTGTCGATGGCGCGGCCCTGGCGTTCGGAGGTGGTGGTCAGCAGGATTTCCTGGATCACATCGTCGAGCGTGGCGGCCCGGCTCTCCACCGCACCGGTGAGCGGATAGCAGCCAAGCGTCCGGAAGCGGACGGATTTTGTCGTCGCCTGCGCGGCGATCTCTTTCGGTACCCGCTCATCATCGACCATGATGAGGGTATCGTTCCAGGTCACCACCGGGCGGGGGGCGGCGAGATAAAGGGGGACGAGTTCGATCCCCTCGCGGTGGATATATTGCCAGATGTCGAGCTCGGTCCAGTTCGAGAGCGGAAAGGCACGCAGGCTTTCGCCTTTCTGCATCCGGGTGTTGTAAAGATTCCAGATCTCCGGACGCTGACGTTTCGGGTCCCAGCGATGGCCGGCGGAGCGGAAGGAAATGATGCGCTCCTTGGCGCGGGACTTTTCCTCGTCCCGCCTTGCCCCGCCAAAAGCGGCGTCGAAACCGTATTTGTCGAGCGCTTGTTTCAGCGCGGCCGTCTTCATCACATCGGTATGATAGGCCGAGCCATGGCTGAACGGGCCGATGCCTGCCTTCACCCCTTCTTCATTCATGTGGACGAGGAGTTCGAGGCCGAGTTCCTTCGCCTTGCGGTCGCGGAATTCGATCATCTCGCGGAACTTCCAACCGGTATCGACATGCAGGAGCGGGAAGGGCGGTTTTGCCGGATAGAATGCCTTCATCGCCAGATGCAGCATCACGGCCGAATCCTTGCCGATGGAATAGAGCATGACCGGCTTTTCACATTCTGCCGCAACCTCGCGGATGATGTGCAGGCTTTCAGCCTCAAGACGGTCAAGATGGGTCAGGTCCGGCAATGTGTCATATCCTGTTCAGGCAGGTGAGCGCGCTGAGTAGCGGGCCTTTCCGGCGGAGGGAAGGCTCCGGATACCGGCCACACTCACCCTTCAGGAAAGCTAAACGAAAGCGGGCGGATTGCCAGTCCGGAAAATCGCCCCATTCGGTGTCACAAATGCTCATAAATCGTCATTGTGCAGCCTGACTCGCGAGGTTTATGGAAGGTCCCTGCCGGGGATGGGCGTCTGGATTAATGGAGTAGAAGTCATGTGCGGTATCGTTGCGATCTCGGGCAGGCAAGACGTCGCTGCCCGCCTGGTGGACGGGCTGAGGCGCCTCGAATACCGCGGTTATGACAGCGCCGGCATCGCCGTGGCAGCGCCTGCGGGGATCGACCGGCGCCGGGCCGGCGGCAAGATCGTCAACCTGCAGGAGCGCCTGACCGAAAGCCCGCTGGCGGGGCTGACCGGCATCGCCCATACCCGCTGGGCTACCCATGGCGCGCCGAACGAGACGAATGCTCACCCGCATCTCTCCGGTTCGGTCGCCATCGTCCATAATGGCATTATCGAGAATTACCGCGAGCTGCGCCAGGAACTCGAGGGCAGGGGCCGGACCTTTGAGTCCGAGACCGACAGCGAAGTCATTGCCCAGCTGATCGACGCCTATATGGAAGAAGGCAAAGACCCGGCCGGCGCCTTTGAAGCTGCGTTGAAGCATTTCGAGGGCGCCTTCGCCATCGCCGCCGTCTTTGCGAACGACCCGGAACTGGTGATCGGCGCCCGCAAGGGCTCGCCGCTGGTGCTCGGTTATGGCGAGGGCGAGATGTATCTCGGCTCAGATGCCATCGCGCTGGCGCCGCTGACGCGGGACGTGACCTATCTGGAAGAAGGCGACTGGGTCGTGATGCGTCCCACCAGCGCCGACATCCGCAATATCCGCGGCGAGCGGGTGAACCGGCCGCGGGTCACCTCCGCGGTCAATGACGCGCTGATCGAGCGCGGCGAGTATGACCATTTCATGCTCAAGGAAATCCATGAGCAACCGGAATCGCTCGCCCGCTCGATCATGCCCTTCATCAACCAGGCGAGCCAGTCGGTCAGCGTGCCGGAAGCGGCGATGAACCTGTTCGCAGAGGCCGACCGCGCCGTCGCGGTGGCCTGCGGCACCGCCTATTACGCCGCTTTCACCGCCAAATACTGGTTCGAACAGCTCGCTCGCCTCGCCTTCGAGCCGGACATCGCCTCCGAGTTCCGCTACCGCCAGCCGGTCCTGCCGCAGAAAGGCCTCTCGCTTTTCGTCAGCCAGTCGGGCGAGACTGCCGATACGCTGGCGGCGCTGCGCTATTGCCGCGAGAACCGGACGCCGGCGATTGCCGTCGTCAACGTGCCGGAAAGTTCGATTGCGCGCGAGGCGGCCTCCATCGTGCCGACCCATGCCGGGCCGGAAATCGGCGTGGCCTCGACCAAGGCGTTCACGGCGCAGCTCTCCGTCCTTGCGATCCTTGCGCTCGCCGCGGCCAAGGCGCGCGGCCGCCTTCTGCCTGGCGACGAGCAGTCATATGTCCGCAGCCTGCTCTCCTTGCCGCGCAAGGTAACCGAAGCGCTGGAAGAAGCGCGGCACATAAAGGAAATTGCGAAACATATCGCGAGCAAGCGCGACATTCTCTTCCTCGGCCGCGGCCGGTATTATCCCCTCGCCCTGGAAGGCGCGCTGAAGCTGAAGGAAGTCTCCTATATCCATGCCGAAGGCTATGCCGCGGGTGAGTTGAAGCATGGCCCCATCGCGCTGATCGAGAAGGGCCTTCCGGTGGTCGTGGTCGCGCCGAAGGATGAGCTGTTCGAGAAGACGATTTCCAATGTCGAGGAAATCCGCGCGCGCGGCGCTGAAGTGATCCTGATTTCGGACGCCGCAGGTATCAAGGCCGCCGGCAAGCGCGCCGATCATGTCATCGCCCTGCCCGGCGGGGACGCCATCTCCCTGCCCATCCTCGCGGCCATCCCGCTGCAGCTGCTCGCCTATTATGTGGCCGTCACCCGCGGCACCGATGTCGACCAGCCGCGCAATCTCGCAAAATCCGTCACGGTGGAATGACCAGTCCGGATTGAGGCGCCGCAGCGCTGTGCTATAGGCCGGGCCATGTCCCGCGCTTCAGACGCCTCATGACCATGGCCGCTGGCCCTGTCCTCGTCATCGGCCGCCAGGGCCAGCTGGCGCAGGCGCTGGCCGCCGCTGGCCGGGATGATGTCGTATGCATCGGCCGTCCGGAGGCCGACCTTGCCGATGCCGGCAAGCTCGCAGCGGTCCTGGCGCAGCATGATCCCCGGCTCGTCCTGAATGCCGGGGGTTTCACCAGGGTCGATCCGGCCGAGGCCGAGGAGGACGAAGCCTTCGCGCTCAACCGGGATGGGCCGGCAGCCCTCGCCCGCCTCTGCCGGGACCGGAACATCCCGCTGATTCACATATCCACCGACTGCGTTTTCGATGGGACGAAATCCGCACCCTACACGCCCGAAGACCTGCCGCGCCCGCTCAGCGCCTATGGCCGCTCCAAACGCGCGGGCGAGGCAGCCGTTGCGGCGCTCTGCCCCCGTCACCTGATTGTGCGGGTGTCCTGGGTGTTTTCCGAATATGGCGACAATTTCGTGCGCACGATGTTGCGCCTCGCCCGGGCGCGGGAAGAGATCTCTGTCGTCAATGACCAGGCCGGCTATCCGACCTATTGCCCGGACCTCGCCGCAGGGCTCCTGGCCATGGCTGACAGGGCCACAAGGCCGGGCTTCGAAGGATGGGGCATCTACCATCTCGCGGGCCGGCAGGAGATCAGCCGCGCTGCCATGGCCGAGGCCATCTTCGAGATCAGCCGCGCCGCAGGCGGGCCGGCCGCGCAGGTGAGGCCGGTGGCCACCGCCGACTATCCCACACCGGCGGCCCGGCCGCTGAATGCGCGCCTCGATTCGGCGAAGGCGGAGGCCGTGTTTGGTCTCGCCCTGCCGGACTGGCAGACGGGGCTTCA
>CAYQRX010000123.1:0-8975 GCA_964419865.1 uncultured Hyphomonas sp.
AAAAGAATCCCGTTCAAGATCAAATGCAAATCGTCACATGCGATTCCCCTGCCTCGGGGAGAGGGGCCGGGGGTGAGGGGGCGCACCCTTTCGGCTGCTGCGAACACCTCAACCACTCATCCCGAAGCCCCTTAAGGAGCCTGGAGCCTGGCACAAGCAATCCAGACAACAACTCAGATGGCAAAAGCGTCGCATAAGGATTACTCCGCCGCCGCCGCGTCCTTCTGCTTCCGCCGCCTCGGCGCCCAGAGAATCGAATCCCGCGGGAATGGCGGCTCCGCCGGGCGGCCATATTCGGTCTCCACAAATGCCCAGTCCTGTTCGAGCCCGTAGCCGCGCCCACCGAACAAGCGCACCATACGGAACATCAGTGACCGGCGGAAAAACGACACTCCGCTCTCCTGCATCGCATGCAGGAACAATCGGTCGGCATAGGCGCGCGCCTTCTTCTGGCCGAGCGCATAGAGAAAATCATGCAGCACGGCGGCCGGCGCATGGCGTCCGAAAGGCTGGATCAGGATTTGCGCCGGGCCGGGTATCGAGGCGAAATCCGTCACGAACCCTTCCGGCACCGTCACCGAAATCTCGATGCCCTTGATCTCATGATAATAGATATACGGCCGGGTGACGACCGCCAGCGTGCGGCCCTGCTTGGCCATGTCCGCCAGGATGGCGACATTCATCAGCCGGGTCCGCGCCCGGTCCGTCGCCACGGTCAACGCCTCCAGCGTCTCCCCGCTCACGCTCTCCAGATGGCGGATATCCTCGCCCGCATCAATGAACGGCATCGCCCTCTCCCCCGCCTCAGACGCCGGCCAACGGCGTGCCGGCGCCGAGCGTGACACCATCCGCCTCCGGATTGTCTTCTTCCGCCTCCGCGTGGTGCGCCGCCGTGCCATTCACCGGCCGCTCCGCCCGCACGGCCGCGATGATCGCGCAGATCCATTTGCCCTGATTGGCCTGATATGGCGCGCTGCGTTTCGGCCGGCGCCCGTTCAGCGGCGTGCGGCTGGCCTTGTGATGCACGGCAATCAGCATCCGGGTCTGCGCGTCGAACACCGGGCTGCCGGAATTGCCCCGCTCGGTCGGCGCGCGGTAATGCACGTTCACCGGCTCCGGCGTTGCCTCGGCGGCGCGATCCGGCCCGTCATGGTCGATGAAGAAATGCTTCTCCAGCGTGATCCGCATGGCCCCGCCCAGCGGATGCCCGATAATATAGACCCGCGGCGCCGAACGCTCTGCCGCCTGCGGATCATATCCGCCCTCGGTCAGCCAGCGCCGCGGCAGCACCGGGCACACCTCGATGGCCCGGCTCACCGGCGGCGGCTCGTCCAGGCGCAGGATGGCGCAGTCATGTTTCAGCACCGGCGAGCGCCAGAACACCTCTTTCACCCGGCACGGATATTTCTGCCCGGAGCGCTCGAAATAGATCAGCGCCTCGGCCGAGCTGACCGTGCCGGCATAGGAGCGATGATCGCTGACCACATGGTCATTGGTGATGAACACATGCTCGCCCTCAAGGTCCGGATGGATGTCGCCGCCGGCCATCAGGAAACCGGTGCCGACCTCGCTGCCATCGGCCCGCTTCACCAGCCCCACCGACCGCGACAGTTCGATCACATCGGCAATCTCCTCGATCAGCGTGCCGGAGACGCCATCGAAGGAAGCCTGCAACTCCTCTGCATCGGCCTGCGCCGCCGCCAGGATCGCCTCGGCCTCCTTGACGTTGAAACTCACCGACTGCGCCCCGGCCGCCGCAAGCAGGCCCATCTGCTGCACCAGCGCCGGCAGGCGGCCGCGCCCGGCCGGGTCCACGCCCCACAGCTCAACCAGCTGGCGCCGGCAATTGTTCATCCGGAACGGCTCGTCGCGCGCGGCGGCCACATACCGGGCATAATATTCCGCCGCCAGAACATTATCGCCCAGGAACATCGCCGCATCGCCGCCATTGGCGAGTTCATAGTCGCGGGGGTCTTCATTCATGGTCTGCAGGCGCGCCAGGATATCCTCCGCCCAGCCCCGCGCCGCCTTCCAGGGGCGCCGGCGCCGGCTGAATTCCTTCAGCTTCTTGCTCTCGGCCGAATGGATCAGCGCCAGGATGTTCACCCGGTGATAATCAATGTCCGACTGATTGAAGACGCTATGCTCCGAGGTCAGCTGTTCCGCCTCGCCATACACGCTGAGTGCTTGATAGTAGGCATGGTACAGAGTGGGGTCCGGCGCCTCCAGCGCCGCTGCGCGCGACTTCCAGATCCGCCCGCGCAGGCCCAGCGCCTCCGACACCAGCAGCGCCCGGCTGCGATTAATCGGCTGTTCCTTCGACATCGCCCACGCCCGCGGCAGCAGCCAGTTGAGCTGCGCCTCGGCCTGTTCCAGATCGCCCATCTCCACCGCCGAGAAGGCGCCATAATAATAGAGCCAGGGCACATGCGCCCCGCCATCACGAATCCGGATCACGAAATCGTTCAGCGCCGCAAACTGCCGCTGATTTCGCAGCATCTCGGCCATGCCGATCGCCTTGTCGGCCCAGCTTTCCTCATCCTCAATCACCAGTTGGGCAATGTCGGCCAGGGCCAGGCGCAGGCGGTCTCCGGCGTCTTCCATGCCGGCGGCGCTGAGGCCGGCGTCGGCCCCCGCCTCCACCGCGCTGACGGCCTCCTTGCAGGCGGCATCGGCAATCTCCTCGGGCGCCAGCGCACCGCGCGCCTCCGAGAACGCCGCCTTCGGCGCCCTGTCCTCGGCCAGGCGCTGCGTCACGGCCTGCACCGCGCCGGCCTTGTCCGCTGCGCCGACAATCGAGAGAATATCCGCATACATCTCATCGGCTTCGGCCGAAAGCTCCGCCCGGTCCTTGCGGTTCAGCCGGTCGCTCAGCTTGATGCTCAGCAGGTAGCGCTTGTGCAGCTCGGCGAGCGCCTCTGCGCCAATCGACGGGTTCTCCTTCACCGCATGGCTGAGCCGCATGCGCGCCTCATGAATCTCCGGCAGCTTCAGCCGCTCCGGATGGCGCTCATGGGCGACAATCGAATAGACGAAATACGGGCATTTCAGCGCCTTGCCGCCAAGTGTCTCGAGGCGCCGCTCTTCGGGGTTGAACACGATTTGCCGGCGCTCAACCTGTTCCGGCAACACCGCCCATGTCCCTGTGCTGAGTTCTGTGCCCGCCCCTTCCGGCAGCTCCAGGTCAACCCCGGCATAGCAGGGCGACGGCTTGTCCGGGAACAGCTTCTTCACCATCGCGAACGCAAGGTCCGAGACCGGCTTCAGCATCATCACATCCGCCCCGGTCGCGAGGTCTGAGCCGAGCTTGACCAGGTCAATCGCCTCGCGCGTCTTCTCATTCCACTTCGACACATACAGCCCGGCGCGCAGGCTGAAGGCGCCGTTGAGGCAGACCGGCCCGAACATCACCTTCCGCCCGGCCGCGAAATTGCCTCCGCGTCCCGCCCCCGCCAGCGGCGCCGCGCCCGGCCCGGTGATCGACAGGCCCGTCTCGTCTTCCGATGTCGGCATCTTCCACCGGGTCTCGAAGGCGACCACCGGCGTATAGGTCGTCGTCAGCCGCCGCTTGAAGGGGAAATGATACGCCTCCAGGATGACGCTGACATAATAGTCGGAGTTCAGTTCGATGCGCCGCGGCGCCACCTCGGTCTGTTGCGCCGGCGACAGGTCCACAATCCATGACGATCTGTCCGGCTCAACGAACAGCTCCCGCCAGTTCGGCGCACGCTTGCCCCCGCTGCCCGCAGCCCTGTGCCGCTCCATCCGTCCCGCTCCGGCTTGCTTGCACCCGGAAGTTTAGGCCAAGCAGGCCCGGCAGGAAAGCCCGTTGTCGCTGCTTGTCCCAGTTGCCGGCCCAGCTGCCCCTATTTCAGCCGGAACGCATGCGGCAGCAATTCCGCCAGCGTGTAGCGCGCCTCGGCGCCATCGGCCGTGAAACAGAGGATTTCCAGCGCCCCATCGGCGGAAAACTCCGCCAGCACCTGCCGGCAGATGCCGCAGGGTGTGCCCGCCTCAGGTCCTTTGGTGACGACCGCAATCGCGCGAAACTCTGCATGCCCCGCCGCCACCGCCGAGAACACTGCCGTACGCTCGGCGCAGCAGGTCGCCCCATAGGTCGCATTCTCGACATTGCAGCCCGTGATGATCTCGCCGCCCACCGTCAGCAGCGCCGCCCCGACCCGATACTCCGAATACGGCACATAAGCCCGCCCCTGCGCCTCCAGCGCCGCCGCCTTCAGGGCGGGCCAGTTGATGCCGGCGCGCCCCATCACCTGAACGGCGGCTCGTCGAAGGCGCGCAGCTTGCGGCTGTGCAGGCTGGCGCCGCCGTCTTCGCTCAGGCGCTCGAGCGTTTCGATCCCGATACGGATATGTTCGCCGATGGCGCGCTCATAGAAGCGGTTGGCCGCGCCCGGTAGCTTGATCTCGCCATGCAGCGGCTTGTCGGAGACGCACAGCAGCGTGCCATACGGCACCCTGAGGCGGAAACCGTTCGCCGCAATCGTCGCGCTTTCCATATCGATCGCCACGGCCCGGCTCTTGTTGAAGCGCCGCGCCTGCGCGGTGAAACGCAGCTCCCAGTTGCGGTCGTCCGTCGTCACCACCGTGCCGGTGCGCAGCCGCTTCTTCAGCGCCTCGCCCCGCTCCCCGGTCACCTTCGCCGCCGCCGCCTGCAGCGCCACTTGCACCTCGGCAATCGGGGGCACCGGAATCTCCGGCGGCAGCACCGTGTCCAGGACATGATCCTCGCGCAGATAGGCATGGGCCAGCACATAGTCGCCGATCGACTGCGAATGGCGCAGCCCCCCGCAATGGCCGACCATCAGCCAGACCTGGGGGCGAAGTACCGCGAGATGATCCGTGATCGTCTTGGCGTTCGATGGCCCCACGCCAATATTTACCAGCGTGATGCCCACCCCGTTCGCCGCGCGCAGATGATAGGCCGGCATCTGGAAGCGCCGCCAGGGCGAGGCATCGATTGCCGCCCGGCTATGCTCGTCCGGCTGGGAAATCTCGAGCCCACCGGGAACCGAGAGCGAGGTATAGCGCGACTTGCCGCCCAGCTGCTCCAGCGCCCAGTCACAGAAGGCATCGACATAGCGGTGATAGTTTGTAAACAGAACATAGCTCTGGAAATGCTCGACCGGTGTGCCGGTATAATGCTGCAATCGCTTCAGCGAGAAATCCACGCGCTGCGCATCGAACAGCGCGAGCGGGCGCTCCTCGCCCGCCTCGAACGGCTCGCCATCGGCCACCTCGTCGCCAATCAGCGTCAGCTTCGGCGAGGGAAACCAGCGCACCAGCTCGGCCGGCGCAATCTCCTCCAGGCCAGCCGCCTGCGACGGGTCCCAGACATAGGCATACGGAATTTCGGAGGTCGAGCGCTCGACATAAACCTCCACGTCATAGTCCCGCATCAGCGGGGTCAGCACTTCCATCAGATAGGCCCGGAAGAAGGCCGGCCGTGTGATCGTGGTGATGTAGATGCCGGCCTCGGAAAACTTCCCGAAGGAGCGCGAAATCGGCGGCGGCGGGCCTTCCGGATCATACACGATGCGCAGCTGCGGATAGCAGAACTCCCCCTCATCGCGCCGGCGCTGGTCCGGCGGCGTCCCGTCATGCAGGAAGATGTTCAAGGCATCGGTAAGGGCGCCAGTCGCCTCGGAATAGAGGGCTTCGAGCGCCTCTATGACAGTTTCTGGTTTCGTATGTTTCGACATGGCACCCATTGGCGCGCACCGGGGGGAAAGTCAACATCTGGCCCTTGAAGGCCTTGAAGCCCCCGCTCCCCTGGGAGAGCAAGGCAGGGATGGGGTGGGGCCTAACCCTCCATCCCGAGCCGCAGCATCCGCGCATCCCACAGCGCATTGTGCATCGCGCCGCCTTCCGGATACGCAATCGCCCGCACCGCCGGCACCAGGCGCGTGCGCAGCTCCGGCAGGGTCACCATCAGCCCCGGCCCGGTGATCAGGCAGCGCATGAAATGGGCAATATCCTCCGGCCAGTCGGCGATGATGACCGGGGACGGATCATTCTTCAGAAACCGCTGGATCGCCGGCGCAAACCCGTCCAACGGGCAGAGCTCCGGCGCCGCGGCATCGGCCGTGATGACCGGCATCACATGCTCGGCCACCCAGGGATGGATCTCCAGCTGCGAAAGCTCCGTCTCCGGCCTTGCAAGGTAGAGTTCACCCGCCTCGCCCGTCAGGGCGAGGCTGATGAGCTCGCCGCCGAAACCGTTGAATTCGCAGTCGAGATAATACTTCAATCGGCCCGGTCTTCCCGCGTGATCTTCAGCGTTTCGACCTTGCCCACCGCGCCGAGGGCGAAGGCATAGTCGATCGCCGTCTCGCGCAGGCTTTCCCAGCGCCCCGATGCCCCGCCATGGCCGGAATCGAGATTGATGCGCAGGAAATAGGGCCCGCCATTCGGCGCCTCATGGCGCAGCTTGGCGGCCCATTTCGCCGGCTCCCAATAGGTCACGCGCGGATCGGTCACCCCGCCGGTGATCAGCATGGCGGGATAGTCCTGGTTGGTCACCTGGTCATACGGGCTGTAGGCGAGGATGGTGTCATAGGCGGCTTCATCGGTAAGCGGATTGCCCCATTCCGGCCATTCCGGCGGCGTCAGCGGCAGGCTCTCATCCGACATCGTGTTCAGCACGTCGACAAACGGCACCGCGCCGATGATCCCCGCGAAGAGTTCGGGGTCCATATTCGCCGCCGCGCCGACCAGCAGGCCGCCGGCCGATCCACCATGGCCGACAATGCGCCCGCGCGAGGTGTAGCCTTGCGCAACAAGATGGTTTCCGGCCGCGACGAAGTCCTTGAACGTGTTCGTCTTTTTCTCGAGCTTGCCGTCCAGATACCATTGATAGCCCTTGGCCATGCCGCCGCGGATATGGGCGATGGCATAGATGAAGCCGCGGTCCACGAGGCTGAGCCGCCCGGTGCGGAAATCGGCCGGGATGGTGATGCCATAGGAGCCGTAACCATACAGCAGCAGCGGCGCGGAGCCGTCCACCGGCGTGTCCTTGTGGCGCAGGATCGTCACCGGCACCTCGGCACCGTCCCAGGACGGAGCCAGGATGCGCTCGACGACATAATTGGCCGGATCGTGCCCGGAGGGGATTTCCCGCGTCTTGCGCAGCGTCTTCTCATGCGTGATCAGGTCGTAATCATACACCTGATCCGGCGTTGTCGGCGAGGCATAGTCGAAGCGCAGGATCGGGGTATGATACTCATAGCCGGAATCGAGGCCGAGATCATAGGCCGCCTCGTCGAAGCTGATCGTATGCGAAGTGCCATCGAGCCGCGATCGGTTGACGATGCGCGGCAGGCCGTTCTCGCGCTCCATCAGGGTCAGGAAATCCTGCTGCGCGCTGACGCCGAGAATGAGCGTGCCCGGACGGTGCGGGATGACCTCCTCCCAGGCCTCGCGCGAGCTGGCCGTCATCGGCGCCTTCATCAGCTTGAAGTCGACCGCGCCGTCGAGATTGGTGTGGATGTAGAATTCGCCGTCCCAATGGGTGACGGAATACTCATTGTCGGTCATCCGCGCCGCGATCAGGCGCGGCGTGGGGTTCAGTTCTTCGGAAGGGAACCAGTAAACCTCCGAGGTCGTATGCCCGGCGGTGGTAATGAAGATCACCTCCTCGCTCTCGCTGGTGCCGAGATTGACGAAGAAGGCGGGGTCTTTCTCCTCATAGATCAGCGTGTCCTCGCCGGTCTCCAGGCTGCGCTGCCAGACGGCATTCGGCCGCCCGTTCGGGTCGCGCGAAATCCAGAAGATCGCCTTGCCCGACCGGCTCCATTCCAGCGGGCCATAGGCGCTTTCGATCAGGACGCCGGTATCCTCGCCGGTGTCGATCCGCTTGACACGGATGTCGTAAAACTCGCTGCCCTTCAGGTCGGTGCCGTAGGCGACATAATCATCATCGGGCGAGACCTCGATATCGCCGAAGGCGAAATAGTCCTGGCCCTTCGCCAGCTCATCGCCATCGAGGATGATCGTCTCGGGCGCGGCTTCATTGAACGGGTCGGAGGAGGGCCGGCGGGCGAAGATCATGTATTCGCCGCCCTGGCGGAAGCGGGTATAATAGGCCCAGTCGCCGTCGATGGCCGGAACGGAGCTGTCGTCTTCCTTGATGCGCCCGCGCATCTCGGCGAACAGCTCCTCGCGCAGCGCCTTGGTCGGCTCTTCCAGGACGGCCTTGGTGTAGGCATTCTCGGCGACGAGATAGTCCCGGATGTCGGCGCGCAGCAGCGACGGCTCGCGCATCACTTCCTGCCAGTTCTCGTCCTTCAGCCAGTGATAGGGGTCATTGCGGGTGCGCCCGAGCTGGACGATCTCATGATCGATCCGCTGGGCGACCGGCGCCGGCGGTACTTCTGCGGCGGGCACATCCGGCGCCAGGGCCGTGGCGGTTTCGGTTTCGTCTGTCAAAGTCGTGCATCCGCTCAAAAGGGTTATCGCGGCCACAAGGCCGGCGAGAGGGGCATAAAGGCGCATCGGGGGCTCCGCTTATCGATATTCGACATATCTGGCGCAAGCGGGGGCCCTCTGTCCAGCCCGGACTTATGCGGCGGGGCGAAAGTCCAGCACAATACCGTTGATGCACCAGCGCAGGCCGGTGGGCGGCGGGCCGTCCTCGAAGACATGGCCCATATGCATGCCGCAGGTGGCGCAGTGACATTCGGTGCGCGGCACGCCGATCTTGTAATCGGTCTTGGTGCCGAGGAGATCCGGCCCCACCGGCTGCCAGAAGCTCGGCCAGCCGGTGCCGGAGTCGAATTTATGCTCGGATGACCAGAGCGCCGTGCCGCAGCCCTTGCAGTGATAAATGCCGGCGCGTTTCTCGTCCTGGTAATTGCCGGGGGTGAAGGCGCGCTCGGTCCCCTCGCCGAAGCCGACGGCGAATTCCTGCTCGGTCAGCAACTCGCGCCATTCCCGCTCGGTGCGGGTCACTTTGCG
>CAYQRX010000124.1:0-8914 GCA_964419865.1 uncultured Hyphomonas sp.
TGTTGCGGCATGGGCGGCTCCTTCAGGCTCTCTCTATCCCCCGAATATAGGGCGGAGGGGAGCGGGGAGAAAGGCGGGGGGCTCCGGTGCACCGCGCATCATGGGGGCGGGTCTCAACCTAGCCTAAGGCTAACAGCCCCTTCTCCCCCCGGGGAGAAGGGGTTGGGGATGAGGGGGTGAGGCGGGGGAAAGAACCGGCAGGCAGCGCCCCCTCACCCCCGAGGGGAGCGGGGGGGGGAAGGACTGCCGCAGCCTGAGCCTCAGCCGTAGAGCACCGTGATGGTCTCGGCGACGAGGGCCGGGCGGTCCTGGCCTTCGATTTCGACGGTGGCTTCCATCTTCATCTGCTTGCCGCCGGATTTGGCTTCCACGGCGAGGCATTTCTGGCGCAGGCGGACGCGGGAGTTCACCGGCACCATATTGGTGAAGCGGACCTTGTCGGAGCCGTAATTGATGCCGCGGGTGGTGCCCTCGACGCGCAGGACTTCCGAGCCGAGCATCGGCAGCAGCGACAGGGTAAGGAAGCCGTGGGCGATGGTCGAGCCCATCATCTGCTTGGCCTTTTCCTCATCGACATGGATCCACTGATGGTCGCCCGTGGCATCGGCAAAGAGGTTGATCCGGGCCTGGTCGATGGTGTGCCAGTCGGACACCCCGACCTCCTGACCGGCAAGGGATTCGAGATCGGCAAAGGCGATTTTGCGCGGATTGGCCATGGGAGTCCTCCTTGAATGATATGGACTTCTTCTGGCCTGACTGGTGCCAATCTGCAAGCTTCACGGAACGTAAACCGGATTGACCCAACCGTCTGGTTTGCCGCAAATGGCGGCAGAAGGCTGACGAGGGAGGCATGAATGGCCGAGTCGCCACAGATTTCCGTCGATCCCGGAACCCGGGGCAATATCAATCTGATCTATTTCCTCTACCTGGCGAGCCTGGTGCTCGGCATCACGGCGATTGTCGGCGTGGTGATGGCCTATCTCGGCAAGGGCAAGGGCGACGCCGTCACCGACAGCCACTATTCCAACCAGATCAATATCTTCTGGAAGATGTTGCTCTACTGTATTGTCGCCTCGCTGCTGGTCTTCTTCCTGGTCGGTATCCTGATCTTCCTCGCGGCGCTGGTGTGGTACATCGTCCGTATCGTGAAGGGGATGCAGGCGCTCTCGGCCGGAGAGCCGGTGGAAAATCCGGAGAGCTGGCTGCTTTAGGGGCATATTCCGTTTACGGAATTTACAGGGTGGGTTGAGCGAAGCGATACCCACAGCTGGGGCGCGGGCGTGGTGGGTATCGGCCCGCTTTTGCGGGCCTCCACCCACCACTACGGGGCCTTGCCAAGATGCCGCTTCAGCGCTTCGAGGAAGCGGGCGATGTCGGCGTCGCTGGTATAGAGATGCGGTGTGATGCGCAGGCGGTCGCCGCGGCGGGAGACGTGGATGTCTTCCCCCTTGAGGCGCGCGGTGAGGTCCGCCGGGGCAGACGCGGGCAGCAGGGCGGAGAGATAATGCGGGCCGCGTTCCGCCTCCGGCAGGCAGGCGAGGCCGATGGCTTCCAGTTCGCCGGCGAGGGCAGCGTTGCGCGCGCCGAGGGTTTCCTCGACATCGGCGACGCCCCAGCCAAGGATCAGCCGCACGGCCGCCTCGAAGGCCGGCAGCAGCGCAAAGTTCGACCGCTCGCCCATATCGAAACGCTCCGCCCCCGGCGCATAGTCGTCGGTATAGTCGATGAGGCGGGCGAAGTTTTCGGAATTGGCGCGGGTGATCCAGTTCTGCTCCAGCGGGCGGCCGCCGCGATGCTGCGGGGCGACATAGAGAAAGCCCGCTGCATAGGGGCCGAGGAGCCATTTGTAACCGGCCGCCACCATGAAATCCGGCTGGACCTCGCCCGCATCGAAGCGCATCGCGCCGCAGCTCTGCGTCAGGTCCAGCACGAGGGCGGCGCCGACTTCGCGGCAGCGCCGGCCGACGGCGGCAAGGTCGATCCGGGCGCCATCGGTCCAGCGCACCTGCGGGCAGGCGACGAGACCGGTCTGAGGCCCGATGGCGGCGAGGAGCGCGTCTGACAGGGTTTCATTGGCGCCGGCGCGGACTGTGCGCAGGGCGGCGCCGGTCTCGGCGGCATGGGCGCGCCAGGTGTAGACATTCGAGGGGAACTGGTCGGCGAGGATGAGGATGTCCTGGCCCTTCTGCAGCGGCAGGTTCTTCGCCGCTGCGGCGAGGCCGTAACTGGCCGAGGGGACGAAGGCGATGGCCTCGGGCCCGGCGCCGATCATCTGGCCGAGCAGCGGGCGCAGGCGGCGCGTGTCGGCGAAGAAGTCCGTATCCGGAATGGTCCAGGGCTGGAGCTTGCGGGCCAGGCCGCGAGCGCCGGCCTCGACCGCGGCGCGCGGCATCGGCCCCATGGTCGCGGTGTTGAGATAGACGACCCCTTCGGGGATGTCGAAGAGATGGCGCTGGTCGGGGATGAGGGTCATGGCCGGTGCCCCCGCCTCCTCGTCAGGCGCGGCGGGCGCGCAGGGCGTCGAGGCGGGACTTGATGCCGGAGAGCTCGCTCAGCGTTTCGGTGAGGCGTTCGCGGGCCTCGGGAAGTTCCGCCTCGGGAATGGCGCCGAACGCCTTTGCGACCGTGTGCTGGAGGGCGCGGGCGGGGCTGGAAGCGGCGGCTTCCGGCCGGATGGTGGCGGTGCCGGCGAGGACGGCGGCGACGCCCTGCTCCTCCAGAAAGGCCCTGGCACCCTTCAGCGTCATGCCGCGCTCATGCACAAGGATGCGGATGGCGCGCAGCGCGTCCATATCCTGCGGGCGGAACATGCGCCGCCCGTCGGGGCGTTTCACCGGGCTGACATGGCGGGGAAAGCGGGTTTCCCAATAGCGCAGCACATGCGGCTCGAGCCCCAGCTCCGCAGCGGCTTCACCGATCGAGCGGTAGGCATCTGCTGATTTCTCAATCCGGGCTTTTGTCGCCGCCATGCAGGTGCCTTTCTTCAGTCTATTGGCCGCCGACGCGCGCCTTCAGCATCGGCGACGGGCGGAAGGTGACAACACGGCGGGCGGCGATCGGCGCTTCTTCCCCGGTCTTGGGGTTGCGCCCTTCGCGGGCCGCCTTGGCGCGGACCACGAAATTGCCGAACCGTGCGAGCTTCACTTCCTGTTCCTGTTCGAGCGCCGCGCCGATCAGGTCCAGCGTGCGGTCGAGCAGGTCTGCCGACTCCTGCCGTGTCACGCCCACTTCGCGGACGATGGCATCGGTCACTTCGGCGCGGGTAAGGGTCGAATTGCTCATGTTTTCAGCCCGTCTGTCGAAAAAGCCTAGACAACCACTCTTAACGAATTCCTAGCGCAAGCGTTAGCGAATTCTCTGTCATCTAAGGGTTTTTGGGCGGTTTGGGCGGCATCCCATCCGTTCGCATGCGCGTCAAAGCCCCTTCTCCCCCCGGGGAGAAGATGGAACTCAGAGGCGGAACAGGCTGGCGCCCCAGGAGAAGCCGCCGCCCATCGCTTCGGACAGGATGAGATCGCCGGGTTTGGCGCGGCCGGAGCGCACGACGGAATCGAGCGCCAGCGGGATCGAGGCGGCCGAGGTATTGGCGTGTTCGGTGACGGTGATGACGACCTTGTCTTCGGGAATGTTCATCTTCTTCGCCACGCCGTCGAGGATGCGCTTGTTGGCCTGGTGGGGCACAAACCAGTCGATATCTGCAGAGGTCAGGCCCGTTTCGGTGAGGACGGCTTCGATCGCGGCGGAGATATTGGTGACGGCGTGCTTGAAGACCTTGTTGCCCTCCATGCGGACATGGCCGATCGTGCCGGTGGAGCTGACGCCCCCGTCAACATAGAGCAGGTCGGATTTCGTCCCGTCCGTGCGCACATGATGGGTGATGATGCCGGCATCGGCCGGGCCGTCCCAGTCGACGCATTCCAGCACGACCGCGCCGCCGCCATCGCCGAACAGCACGCAGGTGCCGCGGTCCGACCAGTCGATGATGCGGGTGAAGGTCTCTGCGCCGATCACGAGCGCCTTATTGAACAGGCTCTGCTTCATCATCGAATCTGCCGTGGCCAGGGCAAAGAGGAAGCCGGAGCAGACGGCCTGCACGTCGAACGCCGCGCCGGGGCCGGTGCCGAGCTTGGCCTGGACGGCGGTGGCGGTGGCCGGGAAGGTCTGGTCCGGCGTGGTGGTGGCGAGCACGATCAGGTCGATCTCGCTGGCGGCGATGCCGGCGGCCTGCAGGGCGCGCTTTGCCGCTTCGACGGCGATGTCGGAGGTCAGCTCGCCATCGGCGGCGACATGGCGCCGGGCAATGCCGGTGCGCTCGCGGATCCACTCATCGGTCGTGTCGACCATTTTCGACAGATCGTCATTGGTGAGCACGCGTTCGGGCAGATAGCTGCCGGTTCCGCGGATGAAGCTGCGCCGTGCCATGTCAGGTATCCTCGTCTTGCGCCCGGCGCCGCTATTCTGCTGCGAGCCCGCCGGTGGAGACACGGGCCAGATTGGCCGCGATCTCGCCTCGATAATCACTTGCCGCCAGATCGGCCGCCAGGGTGCAGGCGCGCGCAAAGCCGCGGGCGTCCGCGCTGCCATGGCTTTTCACCGATACGCCGCCGAGCCCGATCAGCACCCCGCCATTCACATTGCTGGGGTCCATCAGTTCTTTCAGCCGTTTCAGGCCGCTCATCGCCAGTGCGGCGCCGGCTTTCGACATGATGCTTTCCGTGAAGGCGCTGCGCATATGGCCGGCGAGCATCCGGGCGACGCCCTCGCCGGTTTTCAGCGCGACATTGCCGGTAAAACCATCGGTAACGACGACATCGACGGCGCCGGCGGAAATATCGTCGCCCTCGATGAAGCCGCGATAGTCCATCTTCAGCGGCGAATTGCGCAGGAGTTCATGCGCCTCGCGCACTTCCTCATGGCCCTTCATCTCTTCCGAGCCGATATTCAGCAGGCCGACCGAAGGGCGCTCGATATGCAGGATGGCGCGGGCGAAGGCCTCGCCCATGATGGCGAAAGTGACGAGCTGGGGCGCATCGGCCTCGACATTGGCGCCGACATCGAGAACCACGGTGCGCCCGCGCACGGTGGGCCAGAGGGCGGTCATGGCGGGGCGGTGAACGCCGTCCATCTTGCGAAGCTGCAGCATCGAAATGGCCATCAGCGCGCCGGTATTGCCGGCCGAGACCGAGGCATCGGCCTCGCCTTCCTTGACCGCCTCGACGGCGTTCCACATCGAGCTGCCCTTGCCCCGGCGCAGGGCCTGGGAGGGTTTCATGTCGCTGGTGATCTTTTCGGCCGCATGGCGGATCACGGCGCGGCCCCTGAGCTGGGGAGTCGCCGCCATGAGCGGGGCGAGCGCCGCCTCGTCGCCATGCAGCAGCACCTGCGCATCCGGCCGCGTGGCAAGAAATTCGGCCGCGCCGCTGACGCAGACGGCCGGCGCGGCGTCGCCGCCCATGGCATCGATTGAAAGCGTCAGTTTGCGCTGCATAGGAGACCGGACCGCAGGTTACGGTAATGTGCGTAGTTTCGGGTGGTTTAAGTGGCGCCGCCGGGCAAGGCAACGGGCGAGATGCTGTCGGGTCTGGCGGCCCAGGGGTCAGGCGCCGGGCGGTTTCGCCCCGCAGGCGAAGGTTCCGGCAAGGATTTCAGCGTCTGGCTGGGCCTGAAATACCTGCTGCAGCGCCCGCAGCGCGGCCGCCATTGCGGGGGCCGCGGCCGCCGAGGCCACCCCATTGCGCACCAGAACCGGCACGAGCGGGTCGTCTCCCGCCCCTGATTCGCCCGCCTCCAGCGCCGTCATCAGCGCCCGGCCGAGGCCGGCATGGGCTTCGGCCAGGGTGCGCACCTTGCGGGCGATGGAATGGTCGCCGACGCCTTTCTCACGATAGGCGGCGTCGAACCCGTCGAGCACCTTGCGGCTGAGATAGTCGGTGAGCTCGGCGGCGGCCGGCCCGCCGATGGCGGCGAGACGGTGGCAGGCGAGCGCCGTCATCACCGTGACCATGCGGGCGCGGCCCTCGAATGTGTCTGCGGCGCCGTGATCGAGATAATGACGCGGCGCCAGCGCCTCGCCGAGCAGCGCGTCATAGGCCGTCTGGACGGCCCGGTTGCGGGCGCCCCGACGGCGCCACCAGCTGGCTGAAAAAGCGCTCAAACTGTGCACTCCAATGCTTGCCAAGCCGGGTTACCTGTCGCTAGGTCTGCGGTCAAAGCCTATAGGAGCCAGTCATGGCGCGACTTTCCCTTATGACCGCGGGTCTTCTCGCCATTCTGCCGCTGACGGCCTGCCTCAGCCCAGCGCGGGATTTCCACGGTTATATCGCGGACGAGGTCCAGCCTTTCGACATCAAGCCGGGCGAGGATACGCGCTCGACCGTGCTGGCGCAGCTCGGCTCGCCGTCGAGCGAGGGCCTGTTCGACACCAATACCTGGTTCTATTTCTCCGACGTGCAGGAGCGGTTCGCCTTCTACAAGCCGAAAGTGGTCGAGCGCTCGATCGTGGCGATCCGGTTCGGCGAGGATGATGCGGTCGAGGAAGTCGTGCGCTTTGATGCCAGCGACGGGCAGATCGTCAATTATGCCTCGCGCGAGACACCGACACGCGGGCGCGAGCTGGGCTTCTGGGAACAGATCTTCGGCACCGTCGGCGCGGTGCGCCTGCCGAACACGGATGAGCGCACCCCGGACAATCCGACCGGGCGGCGCTAGGGTTACGGCCTTCGGGCAATCCGCAGGCGTCCAATGCGGCTATAGGCAGACCGACTGATACGTTGTATCCTGTGTATATGGTTCACGAGCGTGTCGAAATCGATCCCGCGATCATGCAGGGAAAGCCCGTTATCCGGGGCAGCCGGGTCACGGTCGAACAGATCGTGCGTGAATGCGCCCGCGGCCTGACGCCGGCCGAGGTGGCGGATCAGTATCCGCGTCTGACTGAGGCAGATGTTCTTGCAGCCCTTGCCTTCGCCGCCGATTATCTCGCCAACGACATAACGATCGCCGCCGAATAGGATGCGTATCCTTGCAGACGAGTGCTGCCCGCGAGCCATTGTCGAGCGCTTGCGTGAGGCCGGATTCGATGTCCGCTATGCCGCCGAGACGGATGCCCGCGCCTCCGATACGGATCTGATCGACCTTGCAAGCAGCGAGGAGCGGATTCTGATCACCGAGGATTTCGACTTCGGTGATCTTGTTTTCCGTGACATGCTGAAAGTGCCGGGGGCGGTCATCATGTTCCTTCCTGGGCTGGTTCCGCAGGCCCGGGCAGAACGCCTGCTCCGCATACTCCAGTCGCCGGACCTTGTTTTTCACGGCAAGCTGACAGTCATCGGAAAGCGCCGTGTACGGCAGCGGAATTTGCCGAACGCCGATGAAGGCACGCCGGACAATCCGACCGGGCGGCGCTGAGGCGGAAATCCTTCCGGCGCTCTCGTTGAAAAAGAAAAAACCCCGGAGTTGCCTCCGGGGTTTTCTGTTTGATCCGTTACCGGATTATCAGTGGCCGGCGAGGACGGCCAGGAGAAGCAGGGCCACGATGTTCGTGATCTTGATCATCGGGTTGACGGCCGGGCCGGCGGTGTCCTTGTAGGGGTCGCCGACGGTATCACCCGTCACGGCAGCCTTGTGGGCTTCAGAGCCCTTGCCGCCGTGATGGCCGTCTTCGATATACTTCTTGGCATTGTCCCATGCACCGCCGCCCGAGGTCATCGAGATGGCGACGAACAGGCCGGTGACGATCACGCCGAGCAGCATGGCGCCGACCGAGGCGAGGGCCGCAGCCGGCCCGCCGATCACGAGGATCGCGCCGAACAGGACGATCGGCGAAAGCACCGGGAGCAAGGACGGCACGATCATTTCCTTGATCGCGGCCTGGGTGAGAATATCCACCGCGCGGCCATAGTCCGGTTTCTCCGTACCCTGCATGATGCCCGGCTTTTCGCGGAACTGGCGGCGGACTTCCTCGACCACCGACTGCGCCGCCCGGCCGACCGCCATCATCGACATGCCGCCGAAGAGGAAAGGCAGAAGACCGCCGAACAGCAGGCCGACCACGACATAGGGGTTGGCGATGGAGAAGTCGGCCACGATGCCGTAGAAGAACGAGCCTTCTGCCGCGGTCTGCGAGAAGTATTTCAGATCTTCCGCATAGGCGGCGAACAGCACGAGCGCGCCGAGACCGGCCGACCCGATGGCATAGCCCTTGGTGACGGCCTTGGTCGTGTTGCCGACCGCGTCGAGCGCGTCGGTGGTGGTACGCACCTCGGACGGCAGCTCTGCCATTTCGGCAATACCGCCGGCATTGTCCGTCACCGGACCGAAGGCATCGAGCGCAACGATGATGCCGGCGAGGGCGAGCATCGTGGTCGTAGCGATGGCGATGCCATAGAGGCCGGCGAGGTTATAGGTGAGCAGGATGCCGCCGATGATGGTCAGCGCCGGCAGGGCGGTCGACTCGAGCGAGACGGCGAGGCCCTGGATGACGTTGGTGCCATGGCCGGACTCCGACGCCTTGGCGACGGAACGGACCGGACGGTATTTCGTCTCGGTGTAATAGGCCGTGATGACAACGATCAGCAGGGTGACGAACAGGCCGACCACGCCGCAGGCGAAGAGTTTCCAGCCGGTGATGTCGGCCGCCTGGCCGGTGACCGGATCGACGAGGCCGAGCAGCGCGCCGGCATTCTCCAGCGTGCCGCCGAGGCCGCCCGGCAGCACCGTCTCGATGACGATGGCGAGGCCGCCGATGGACAGGACGCCGGTGACGATGAGCGCCTTGTAGAGCGCCCACATGACATCGGTGGAGCCTTTTGACAGTTTGGCGAAGAAGGTGCCGATGATCGAGGTGACGATGCAGACCGCGCCGATGGCCAGCGGCAGCAGCATGATTTCGCCGATATAGGGCGTGGCGGCGAAG
>CAYQRX010000125.1:0-8868 GCA_964419865.1 uncultured Hyphomonas sp.
TCTATGGCACGGCCGAAGTCATCGTCTCGAAACAGCGCCACGGCCCCATCGGCACCGTGAAGCTCGCCTTCGACGCCAACGTCACTCGCTTCGGCGATCTCGAAAAATCCCGTATCGGCGAGGATGCGTTCGAGTAGGACATCCATCCTTGTTGCGCCGCGGGGCTTTGATCGCTAACACCGCCGCGCCCGCCAAGGTTACGGTCTTCGCCGAGGACACCAGATGACTCTCCCGATCCGCCTCGACGTCGCTGCGCCGCTCGCCGAGATCGTGCTGAACCGGCCGGAACGGCGCAACGCCCTGTCCGTCGATATGTGGACGGCGATTCCGGGCATGATGGCCGAGGCGAATGCCGATCCGGAAGTAAAGGTCATCCTGATTCATGGCGGAGATGCCGGGTCATTTGCGGCCGGGGCTGATATTTCCGAGTTCGGGACAATCTACGCCACTGACGAAGCCGCAAGAGCCTCCGGCCAGCGCATTGCCGAGGCACTCAGCGCCATCGAGACGAGCACGAAACCTGTCATAGCTGCCATTGAGGGCGCCTGCGTCGGCGGCGGCGTCAGCCTCGCCATGGCGGCAGACCTTCGCGTTGCGGCCGGCGGCGCCAGGTTCGGCGTCACCCCGGGCAAGCTTGGCCTTGTCTATCCGCCAGGTGATACCCGCCGCCTTCTCGCCGCTATCGGCCCCGGCCCGACGAAAGACATCCTGTTCACCGGTCGCATCTTCACTGCAGAAGAAGCAAAAGCCATCGGCCTCGTCGACCGCCTGACCGACACCGGCAATGCGGTCAGGGCGGCGCGCGATTGGGCAAAGGAAATCGCCTCAGTGTCGCAATGGTCGGTCCGCGCCATCAAGCAGATGATCCAGGGCCTCCAGTCTGGCTGGGCCGACGAGACACCCGCCGCACAGGACCTGTTCCTGAACGGCTTCTCAAACGAGGACTTCCGGGAAGGTTATCGCGCGTTTCTCGAGAAACGCCCGGCCAAATTTACCTATCGCTGAAGTGCGGGTGAGATTGACAGCGCGACGATTGGATAATGTGCCCCGGGAGCGAAAATTGATACACCGCAGCCTTGCAGAAGCCTTCGCTGCTTTCCGCGCCGGATTGCCAGCCGAAGCGCGGCTCTATGTCGGCGGGTGCAGCGGCGATCCAGTGGCGCTGGCCGACATCATTCGCAGCGAACCGGCGCTGGCGGCGGGGCTGACCTTTATCGGTGCCTGGGTGCCCGGCATCAATCGGACCGACTGGGCGAGCCTTCATCCAGCGGCGCATGCTGAAACGATCTTCATGCCACCGGATTTCCGGGCGTCGTTCGAGGCGGGGCGTACGCGCCTCCTGCCGCTGGCCTATTCGCAGGCATGGTCCTGGCTCTGTGAAACGCCGCTTGATGGTGGCGTGGTCGTGGTATCGCCGCCGGACAGGGATGGGCGGGTCTCGCTCGGCGTAAGCCCCGATTTTGCCCCTGCGATCCTTGCCCGGCGCGACGTACCGCTGCTCGCCATCATAAATCCGCACATGCCCTCACCGCCGCGTAGCGTGCTGGTCCCGCTTGAACGGTTTGCGCTGGCGGCTGAGGATGCGCGGCCGCTGGTCGAGATTCTCCCCTCAGCATTGCCGCCGGCCTTCGAGGCAATCGCAAAGCATATCGCCGGGCTGATTGAAGAGGGCGACACGCTTCAGTTCGGACTCGGCAATGTGCAGCAGGCGGTGCTGACCGCGCTCGCCGGGCGGCGCGGGCTGCATATCCATTCCGGGATGATTTCCGATCCGGTTCAGGGCCTTATGGACGCCGACCCCGATCTGTCCATTGCCACCGGCATTGCAGTCGGGACGGCCGCCTTCTACAGCCGTCTCACAGATGTGCAGAACGTCCGCTTCCTGCCCGTATCCGAAACACATATGCTGGACCGGCTCGCCGCAATCCCGCGCTTCACTGCGATCAATTCACTGATCGAGATCGACCTGTTCGGCCAGGCGAATGCCGAGTTCATCGGCGGCCGGCAGGTCTCGGGGCTCGGCGGCCTGGCTGACTTCCTCCGCGGTGCCCGCCTGTCACCCGGCGGCAAGGGCATCACAGCGCTGGCCTCAACCGCACAAAAAGGTGCCGTCAGCCGAATCGTTCCGCGTCTCTCCGAGACAGCTGTGAGCCTTTCCAGGACAGAACTGGACATCGTGGTGACAGAACACGGCGTTGCCCACCTGAAAGATCGCGACATCGACGCGCGCGCCGACGCGTTGATCGCGATCGCCGATCCGGCACACCGGGCCATGCTGGCGGAGGAGTGGGGCCGGATCAGGCGGCAGATGTGATAGCAGCGATGCGCACGATCAGATCGTGCCCTTTTCCCTGAGCGAGCGGATAGACTCGGGCGAGAGGCCCGCTTCGGCTGCGATCTCCTCGGAATGCTGGCCGAAGGCAGGCAGCGCAGGATTTGGCCGGGGCGGCTCCTTGGCGAAGCGGATTGGCGGGCCGACATGCCGGTTGCCGTCCGGATCGGTGAACACCATGCCACGCTCGGCCGTGAACGGATCATCGAAGGCTTGCTTGAGGTCGCGCACCGGCGCCCAGCAACAGTCGACAGGCTGCAGAAATTCCGTCCAGTGCGCCAGCGTATTCGAGGCGAAGGTCTCACGGAAGAAGGCCTTCAGGGGCTCCTGTGCGTCGCCCGGTGGGATTTTCGCATAGTCGAGCAGGTCCACCCGGCCGAGCGCCTTCAGGAGATTCTCGGCAAACTTCACTTCCGATCCGCCGATAACGATAAAACCGCCATCAGATGTCGGATAGATGGAATTCATGGCGGCGCCGCCGAAGCTACGCATCTGTTTCGGTTTCGGCGCCTCGCCTTTTCCAAAAGTCGGGCCGAGAACGTTCGGCGTCCAGGCAATCGCGGCATCATACATCGACATGTCGATATAGTCGCCCTCGCCGGTCTTCTCGCGCCGATAGAGCGCCATCAGGATCGCCGACAGCGCCATCAGCGAGGCGGAGGCATCGGCGAAGGCGATGGGCGGCGGCGCAGGCTGGCCATCGGTGAGGCCGCGGCCAAGATCCATCAGGCCTGTCATTGCCTGCACGACGAGATCATGCGCGGGTTTCTGCACATGCTGCCCAGTCTGGCCAAAGGCAGAGATGGAGCAGTAGACGATCTTCGGATTGCGCGCCGCAACAGCCTCATAGTCGACGCCGAGGCGTTTCACCACGCCCGGCCGGAAGGCTTCGACGAACACGTCCGCCTGCTCGGCAAGCTTCAGCAGCAGATCAACGCCCGCCGGGTCTTTCAGGTTCAGCTTCAGGCTGCGCTTGCCGCGCGCGATATTGCGGAACCAGACGGTAATGCCGTCGGGCGTGCGCTCGCCGATCTCGCGGACCGGCTCGCCAACGCCGTTGGCCGGCTCGACCATGATCACATCGGCGCCGTGGTCTGCCATCATCATGGTCATGTGCGGCCCCGGCAGGAAGGCCGACAGATCCAGTACTTTCAATCCTTCGAGTTTCATCTTGGCGGGCGATTCCTAAAGGTTCATCTGCGACTGCGTGGTAAGGGCGATGAGCTTGCCCTCGGCGGTCTCGATCCGTGTCTGCCAGACCTGCAGCCGGCGGCCGGTGCTGATGGGTGTGGCGGTAATGGCAAGCTCGGTTCCGGCCGGGGCCGCGCCGATGAGGTTGGTCTTGCTCTCGGTGGTCGTCGTGCCTTTCGAGCCTTCGGGCAGATTGAGGAAAGCCCCGACCGCGCCGGCACAATCGGCGAGTGTCATCAGGAAGCCGCCATGCGCGATGCCGCCCACGGTGCAATGATCGGCGCCGACCACCGCCAGGGCAACGACGCCGGATCTGTCCGCGGATACGAACGCCAGCCCCGTCTTGGCGGCAAAGGGCATCGAGGCGGCGAGCGCCTCAAGCTGTGCCTGGTTCATCTGCTCACTGGCCTCCCTTGATACAGGCGTCATGTTCGCCCAGTTGGGGGGCGCGTGTCGAGAGCAGCCGCCGGCCGTTCATGCGGAAAGGCGAGACGAGCATACGCAGCCCTTCGGGTCCGGGCGGATGGTCGTTGATCTCGGTCATTTCCGTTTCCGCAAGGTAAGGATTGTCGAGCGCGACAGGGAATGTCGCAAAAGGGCAAAGGCCCTGCCCGGCAAAAATTCGCGATTCATTCTGTACTCATCCGCCAGCTGAAGGTTCGTCGGGCGATATTGGCGCCAAAACGGGCCCGACGTAGCGGAAGGGGGCGCCGTGCAGGCGCGTCACCGGTATCGGCAACCCATTGCATATTCCGGCGTTATCAAATGGAGCCGGCACACTTCACCGCACCGGAGAGACATATCTCTTCGCCGGCGCCCCCTCCACCCGGCATCTGGCCTTGCCGCTGCCGCGCGGTTAGCCTGCCGCGAACAGTTCAGATCAAACGGATGTCCCACATGCCTCTTGCCCTCAATGACCCCGCCCTGCTGAAGACCGGGGCGCTGATCGGCGGCGGATGGGCCAGCGCCGACAGCGGACAAACCTTCGACGTCACCAATCCGGCCACCGGCGAGGTCATCGCCTCGGTGCCCGACCTTGGCATCTCGGAAACTCGCCGGGCCATCGAGGCCGCCAGCGATGCTCTCCCCGGCTGGGCCGGCCGTCTCGCAGGCGAACGCGCCCAGATCCTGCGTCGTTGGTTCGACGCGCTCATGAGCGCCCAGGACGACCTTGCCGCAATCATGACCGCCGAGCAGGGCAAGCCGCTGGAAGAGGCCAAAGGCGAAATCGCCTATGCAGCGTCCTTCATCGAATGGTTCTCGGAAGAGGCCCGCCGCGCTTATGGCGACATCATCCCGGCCCACAAGGAAGGCGCACGTATTCTCGTGACGGCTGAGCCGGTCGGCGTCACCGCGGCCATCACGCCGTGGAACTTTCCGGCTGCCATGATCGCGCGAAAGGCGGGCGCAGCGCTTGCCGCCGGCTGCACGATGGTGGTGAAGCCGGCCTCGGCGACACCGCTGACGGCACTTGCCATGGGAGAGCTTGCCCTGCGCGCCGGGGTCCCGCCGGGTGTCCTTTCCTTTGTCACCGGCTCGGCAAGAGCCATCGGCGGCGAACTCACCTCCAACCCGTCTGTCCGTAAACTGAGCTTCACCGGATCGACTGCCACCGGCAAGAAACTGATGGAGCAGTGCGCGCCGACCCTCAAACGCTTCAGCCTCGAGCTTGGTGGAAATGCGCCCTTTCTTGTTTTTGACGATGCCGATCTCACCGCTGCCGTCGAAGGCGCTATCGCGTCCAAGTTCCGGAACGCCGGTCAGACCTGCGTCTGTGCCAACCGTTTTCTGGTACAGGACGGGATATATGATGCCTTCGCTGAAAGGCTCGCTGAAGCCTCTGCAAAATTGAAAGTGGGCAATGGGATGGATAAGGGCGTCGACCTCGGCCCGTTGATCAACCAGGAATCAGTCGAGACGGTGGAAGCTCATATCGAAGACGCGCTGCAGAAAGGCGCTGCCGTTCTGCTCGGGGGACAGCGCCATTCACTTGGCGGCACGTTTTTCGAGCCGACAGTTCTGCGCGATGTACCGCCTACAGCGCGCATTGCGAAGGAAGAAACCTTCGGTCCGGTCGCCGCCCTGTTTCGGTTCAAGGACGAGGCAGAGGCCATCGCCATGGCGAATGACACCGAATTCGGTCTGGCATCGTATGCCTATACAGAGGATCTCGCCCGGGCATTCCGCCTTTCCGCCGGGCTCGACTATGGCATTGTCGGCATCAATGAAGGTCTGATATCCACCGCCATCGCTCCCTTCGGTGGCCGCAAGGAAAGCGGCTTCGGCCGCGAGGGGTCGAAATATGGGCTCTCCGACTATCTCGATATCAAATACACGCTGATGGGCGGCCTCGGCTGAAAGGAGCCGCTCAGCCGAGTTCTCGCTTAAGCAGGTCCAGCGCCTCGGCGGCGAAGAGGCGCATATTGGCTTCGCGGTCGGCAAGACCGGTCTCAAGCGTGCGCGACACAATGAGACCGCCTGGGCCGGCGAGGGCGACACAGGTATGACCTGCCGCATCGCCGTACATGTTGCCGCCCGGCCCGGCCGCCCCGGTTTCGCACAGGCCCCAGTCCGCCTCAACGCGCTCGCGGATGGTGGCCGCAAGCATCCTTGCATAGGGTTCGCTCGAGGAGCGCCTATCACCGAGATCGTCCCGAGTGAGGCCAAGAAGACCCCGGAAAGCCTGGGGCGTGTAAATGACGCCGCCGCCGCGATAAAAGCGAGACGCGCCGGGCGCGGCCAGCAGCGCAGCCGAGATCAGTCCGCCCGCAGAGGATTCGGAAATGCCCACCGTCTGGCGGCGCGCCTTCAGGATCTCACCGATCTCGGCGGCGAGGGGCAACAGGGTCTGCATGGCCTAACGCCCCTCGCCGTCCTGAATCACTTGTCGCCGATCCATTCGAATTCCGGCTCATCCCACCAGGGAAAGAAGCCCGGCATCCCGCCGGAAACCTTGACCGGATAGGTCGGCTGGCGCTTTTCGAGGAAGCTCATGACACCCTCTTTTGCGTCCGGCGTCTTGCCGCGCGAATAGATAGCCGCCGAATCGACGATATGGGCGTCCATCGGATGGCTGGCGCCGAGCATGCGCCACATCATCTGGCGGGTGAGCGCGTTGGAGACCGGCGCCGTATTGTCGGCGATCTCGCGGGCGAGTTCGCGGGCAACCGTCATCAGGTCTGCATGCGGAACAATCCGGCTGACCAGACCGCCCTTCAGCGCTTCATCCGCCGGAAAGACCCGGCCGGTATAGCACCATTCAAGCGCCTGCTGGATGCCGACGAGGCGCGGCAGGAACCAGCTGGACGCGGCCTCCGGGTTGATGCCCCGGCGGTTGAACACAAAGCCGAAGCGGGCCTTGTCGGAGGCAATGCGAATGTCCATCGGCAGCTGCATCGTCACACCAATGCCGACCGCTGCGCCGTTGATGGCGCCGATAACGGGCTTCAGGCTGTTGAAAATGCGCAAGGTCACCCGGCCGCCGCCATCACGCTGGATGTCCACCGTCTCGGTGCGGCCCTTTTCGCCGTCCCCGGCGCGGGCGTCATAGTCGAAGGTCTTGGCCCCGGCGGAAAGATCGGCGCCGGCGCAGAAGGCGCGGTCGCCATGGCCGGTGACGATCACCACCTTCACATCATCATTGGCGTCCGTAATATCGAAGGCGTCGATCATCTCGTACATCATGGTGCCGGTGAAGGCGTTCATATTGTCCGGCCGGTGGAGCGTGAGGGTGGCAATGCCGTCCTCGATGTCGAGAATGATTTCCTTGAATTCCTTGGGCCGCGCCATGGTCAGTTTCCTCCGGTGATGATGTTCCCGCCCGACAAGGAGCCCCTTCCCCGACGTCCGTCAAGCGCTGCGCCATGCTTGACGCGAGGGCCCCGCGCGCCGCAGAAGTGACATATTACATCCCTGTCAGGCCGAGGAGCCCACCGCCCATGCTGACCCGCCTCATCGCTGCCGCTGCCGCCGCCCTCCTTGCTGCTGGCGGGGCATCCGCCGAAACTGTCTACCTGACGGCGGGGCGCTTTATCGACCCGGTGAGCGGCGAGGTGGTCAGCAATGCCGCCTTCGTGATCGAGGACGGGGTGGTGAAAGCGCGCGGCACCCGCTCCAGCCTGCGCGCGCCGCGCGGCGCGACCAGCATCGATCTCGGCCAGTCAACGCTGATGCCCGGCTTCATCGACATGCACGTGCACCTCACCTACGACGCCGAGGACGGGCCCTATTTCTCCTTGAGCTTCTCCGATGAGCGCATGGCCATCAAGGGCGTGAAGAATGCCCGCAAGACCCTGCTCGCAGGCTTCACGACGGTGCGCAATCTCGGTGCCGAGAGCTATGGCGATGTCGCCCTGCGCGATGCGATTGAGGAGGGCGAAGTGCCGGGCCCGCGCATCATCGCCTCGGGCCCGTCCATTGGTATCACCGGCGGGCACTGCTCCGACATGAACCTTCTGCCCTCGGAATACCGGCTGACCGGCGAGGGCGTTGCCGACGGGCCATGGGCCATGCGTGCGAAGGTGCGCGAAAACATCAAGTACGGCGTCGACACGATCAAGACCTGCTCGACCGGCGGCGTTCTGTCGAAGGGCACGGCCCTCGGCGCAGCGCAGGGCACACTCGAGGAGCTGGAGGCCATCGTCGAAGAGGCGCATGCACGTGGCCTGAAAGTGGCGAGCCACGCCCATGGCACCATTGGCATCCGCAATGCCATCCTCGCAGGCGTGGATACGGTCGAGCATGCCAGCATCCTCGACCAGCCGACCATCGACCTGGCCGTCGAACGCGGCACCTATCTGTCCATGGACATCTACAACACCGAATACATCCTCTCCGAAGGCGAGAAGAACGGCCTGCTCGAAGAGTCCCTCGCCAAGGAACGTTCCATCTCCGCCCGTCAGCGCGCGAGCTTCAAGGCGGCCGTGGAGTCCGGTGCAAAGGTTGTGTTCGGATCGGACGCCGGCGTCTATCCGCACGGCCTCAACGGCAACCAGTTCTCCCGCATGGTCACCTTCGGCATGACCCCGATGCAGGCGCTGCAGGCGGGAACCTCACTCGCGGCCGAAGCGCTGGGGCGCGAAGGCGAACTTGGCTGCGCCGACATCGGCTGCAAGGCTGATTTCGTCGGCGTGAAGCGCGATCCGCTGGCGGACATGAGCATCCTCGGAAGTGTTGATTTCGTGATGAAAGGCGGCGCTGTCTACAAGCGCGACGGCGCTCCGACACCGCAGGCCTTCTGAGCCGTTTCCGGAGTATCAGACCGCATGGAGTTTCCCTCCTTCCCAGATGTCACAGCTCTCGCTGCGCCGATCTTTGTAGCCTCTGTCGCCTGGGAATGGTGGGCG
>CAYQRX010000126.1:0-8852 GCA_964419865.1 uncultured Hyphomonas sp.
TTCTCGAGCGCCTGATAGATCGGCACGGTGCCGATCGGGACGGGGCTGTTGCGGATGATCCATTCGCGCGTGTTGTGAATGTTGCGGCCGGTGGAGAGGTCCATGACATTGTCCGCGCCCCAGCGGGTCGCCCAGACCATTTTCTCCACCTCTTCTTCCACGGAGGAGGCAACGGCGGAGTTGCCGATATTGGCATTGATCTTCACAAGGAAGTTGCGCCCGATGATCTGGGGCTCCAGCTCCGCATGATTGATGTTGGCCGGGATGATGGCGCGCCCGCGGGCGATCTCCGATCGGACGAATTCCGGTGTGATGAATTCCGGGATTGCGGCGCCAAAGGAATTGCCCTGGTCGATCTGCGCGCGGGCGTTTTCCAGCGCCTGCTGGCGGCCGAGGTTTTCGCGCTCGGCCACGTAGATCATTTCCTTCGTGATGATGCCGGCGCGGGCGAACTCGTATTGGGTCACAAGGGGCTTGCCCTCGGCATTGACCGGCGGATCGAGATCCATCGCGCAGGGTGAGGAGGCGCAGGTGACCTTGTCGATGCGGGCCATGCCGCGCAAGGGTTTGTGCTTCACAGGAAATTCGCGGGCGAGGTATTTGCCGGTGGCGCCGCCATTGTCTTCGGGGCGCACTTCGCGGCCGTCATATTCCTCGACCCCGCCGCGCTCGAGCACCCAGTCTCGGCGGTGGCGAGGCAGGCCCTTTTCCACATCGATGGCGGCCTGGGGATCCGAATACGGGCCGGAGGTGTCATAGACACGCACCGGTGGTTCATTTGCCGACGGATGGAGGTCGATTTCGCGGTGGGGCACGGCGAGGCCGGGCGCGGGATAGGTATAGATCTTGCGGCTCGCTGGCAGCGCGCCGGTCGTGACCTTCGGGGGCGTGAAGTCGCCGGGCTTGGTGGGCTTGTTCATATGGGTCTCCAGTCAATCGTGAAGACCCGGGAGCGTGAAGCGTCTCAGGATTTCCGTTCCTACGCCGGCGCGACCCGGATCAGGTTCAAAGGGTGCTCGCATGATATCAATGCGATCTCAGCCGGTGCGCCGGCGCCCCTCGGATGGGGCAACAGTAGCAAAGCCGCCGGGCCTGTGCAATCTTGCCTGGCGCGGCGTTGAACGGGTTGCCAAGGCGGATCATGGGCCGGGCTCTGACACTCTTTCTGATCCTGACATTCGGCCTGTCCTGGGGGCTGGCCGGCTTCAGCTTCGCGCTCTTTCCTGAGGTGCTGGCCACGCCGGCTCTGCGCACGCCGGTTTTCTTCCTTGCCGTTTTCTCGCCGTCGATTGCCGCTTTCCTGACGGCCTGGGTGATGGGGCGCGCGGCGTTTTCGGATTTTCTCTCTCGGAGATGCCGGGTCCGGCTCTCTGCGCTCTGGTATCTCGGCGTGCCGGCGCTGTTCCTGGGCCTGCATGCGGTCGCCGCATTCTTCAGCCCCGGCGAGGCGCACTGGCCGTTCGCGAGCGCCGCGGCCCTTGGCGGCGCGCTGGCGCTGGGGCTGGTCAGCGATCCCGGGCCGGGCGAGGAATTCGGCTGGCGCGGCTTCCTGCAGCCGCTCCTGCAGACGCGTTTTCGCCCGCTGGCGGCCGCCCTGATCCTCGGCGCGCTCTGGGGGTTGTGGCATCTGCCGGTGATGGTCCTGCCGGCCTTCCCCCAGCATGATCCGGCCCTGCCGCTTTGGTTCGTCATCGCGCGCTTCGCTGTCCAGACGACGGCGCTGTCGGTCATCCTCGCCTATATCCTCAACCATACACGCGGCGCCGTGTTGCCGGCGGTGATTGCGCACTGGGCCATCAACCTGCCCTGGGTGATCGGTGTCGCGGAAGACACGATGGGGGCCTGGACCGTGGTCGTGGCCCTGGCCGCCCTCGGCCTGGTGGCAGGCGAGGCGCTTGGCCTGCTGCCGCGCCCGCGCGAGATCGTCCGCCAGCGTATTGACTGAAGGGATCCTGTTGTCAGCCTTGATGCGGCATAAGAAATAAAATCCCGGTTTCCTGCCGGGAACGGACAGTCTAAGTCTGACCTTCAGAACAGAGGGGAATGCCGAAATGATCCGCTTGTGCCCGCCAGGACTTGCTGTCGCTGGCCTGATCTTGATGCTGAGCGGATGTGTATCCGCGCCGATCTCGACGCCGGCGGATCCGGCGCCGGCGGTAACGGCTGTTCCGCCGGAGAAGCTGGCGCTCGAGACAGGCCTAAGTCCGGTCGTCATGATCGTCGGGGAGGATGCCGGGCCGGTGGCGCTCATCGACAGGATGGCGCATTTCCAAGTGCCGGCTGTCTCTATCGCCGTGTACCGGAGCGGCGCGCTTGATTGGACGGATGCCTATGGTGATGGAATGGGGGCGGCCACCCTGTTCCAGGCGGCATCGCTATCGAAAATGGTCGCCGCGACCGGCATTGTTGCGCTCGCGCGGGAGAGGTCTGTTTCCCTCGATGCCGACATTTCTGACGACCTGCAGGGTATCGACATGGCTGTACTGAATCCCGACGGCTTGCCGATTACCCTCAGGGCGTTGCTGTCGCATACGAACGGCGCGAATGTGCATGGGTTCCCCGGCTATGCTGCCGGTGAGCCTGTCCCATCGACGCTGGATGTGATTGCAGGCTCCGCCGTTACCAACACGCAGGCCGTCGTCCTGCGTCGGCCGAACCCGGACAATCCTTATGTCTATTCCGGCGGCGGCTACACGATCGCGCAATACTGGGCCGAGCAGGTTTCCGGCGAAGACTTCGCGGCAATGATGCAGCGGCTGGTGCTTGATCCCGTCGGCATGACGCACAGCACCTTTGTCCAGCCTCTTCCGGACGCTCTCGCGTTGGACGGCAACGCGGCGTCCGCGCATGATCGCGGCGGCCAGGAAATTGCTGGCCGCTGGCATACTTATCCTGAACTGGCTGCCGCGGGCCTGTGGACCACATCGGCCGATTTCGGGCGGTTCCTTGTTGCGTTGGGTCAGTCGGTGGCAGGCCGGACGGGCACTGGAATCGATCCGGCGGTTGCCGCGGAAGTCACGGCGCCAGTGGCGAATGATTACGGCCTGGGCGTCGCGGTCATGCTTCGCGATGGCGAAACCGTCTTGCAGCACAGCGGTACCAATGCGGGATATGAATGTTTCGCCATGGCGCTGCCGGGGCGCGGCGATGTGATTGTGGTGATGACGAATGCCGAGGGCGGCGGCCGACTCTACCGCGACATCGTCCAAACAGCGAATGCGCTGTATGGATGGCCGTCGGATACGCCGCCGCCGATGGTGCGGGTTAGCCTTTCCGAAGCCGAAGTGGCGGCCCTGGCAGGCAGCTATGTGATTGATGGCACCAGCGACACGATTCTGGAACTGCGTGTGGAAAATGGCGACGTGCTCGGCGCGTCTCCGCTGGTGGGAAATCTGAGACTGGTCCCGGTTGGCGATGGTCGTCTGGTGGCGCCCGAAGGCGGCCTCGACATGCGTTACACACTGGACGGGCAGGATGTCCGCCTGTTCGCCATGGGGCATGTTCTGGTCAAGGTGGCGCAGGAATAACCTCTCCCCTTGGAAAGCGTGTCTGCAAGGTGCAGGGTCTCTGAAAAATCAGGGAGACCAGCATGTCCGCGCCGTATCGCCCGCACACCGAACTGGCCACGCACAGTGTGACCAATCAGGCGCCGCCGCTTGAGGGCGCCGACCTCTTTGCCATTGATGCTGCGCTGAAGGACGGGCTCAAGGCGGCCGGTGGAGCGGGCCATGCGGCGCGCCTGTCGGCTTTCGGGACGAAGTGCGGGGCGGGTGAGACGATCGAGTGGAGCCGGCAGGCGCATGAGAATCCTCCGAAGCTTAAGAGTTTCGACCGTTTCGGCCACCGGCTTGATGAGGTGGAGTTTCACCCCGCTTACCATTCCCTGATGGCGCTGGGGTTGGATGAGGGCGTTTCCGCCGGGGCGTGGACGGCAGGGGAGGCGGGCCATGTGCTGCATGCCGCGCAGATGATCCTGATGACGCAGGCCGATCCCGGTGTGACCTGCCCGATGTCGATGACTTATGCCGTGGTGCCGGCGCTTGAGGCGGAGCCGGAGGTCGCGGCGGCGTGGCGCCCGCGCGTGACTGCCGGCAGGTATGACGCCCGATTCATTCCGGCTACGGATAAGCGCGGCGCGACCATGGGCATGGCAATGACCGAGAAGCAGGGGGGCTCGGATGTGCGGGCCAACACGACCCGCGCTGAAGCGATCGGCGGCGGCGAGTATCTGCTGACGGGGCATAAATGGTTCTGCTCCGCCCCGATGTCTGACGCTTTCCTGACGCTGGCGTATACGAAGGAAGGGATCGGCTGCTTCCTCGTGCCGCGCTGGCGCCCTGATGGCACGCGCAACACCATGCATATCATGCGCCTCAAGGAAAAGATGGGTGACAAGTCCAACGCGTCTTCGGAGATCGAATATCACGGCGCCTGGGCGCAGCGCGTGGGCGCGCCGGGGCGCGGTGTGCGCACGATCATCGACATGGTGCAGCATACCCGCTTCGACTGTATCCTCGGCTCGGCCGGCGGCATGCGGGCTGCGCTCGTGCAGGCGCTCTGGCATACCGGCCATCGCCGCGCCTTCCAGAAAAGCCTGATCGACCAGCCGGCGATGCGCCGGGTCCTGGTGGACCTGATCGTCGAACAGGAGGCGGCCGCGGCGATGGCCTTCCGTATCGGGCGGGGGCTGGATCGTGCGGGGACAGATGAAGCCGAGGCAGCGTTCGTGCGCCTTGCCACGCCGGCGGCGAAATACTGGATCTGCAAGCGCCAGCCGGGCTTTGTCTATGAGGCGCTCGAATGTCTGGGCGGGGCAGGTTATGTCGAAGAGGGCCCGATGCCGAAACTGTTCCGCCAGTCGCCGCTGAATGCCATCTGGGAGGGGTCCGGCAATGTCATCGCGCTCGACGTGTTGCGCGCCCTCGGGCGCGAGCCGGAAAGCCTTGACGCGGTGCGTGCGGAGCTGATGCGCGGGGCCGGGGTCAATTCTGCCTATGACGGCCATCTGATGCGGCTGAAGGCCTGGCTGAAGCCCGGCGCGCTGCATGAAGGCACGGCGCGGGCCTTTGCCGGCGACCTCGCGGTATGCCTGCAGGCGGCGGCGCTGCAATCTTCCGGACCCGGATATGTCTTCGATGCTTTCTGCGCCCTGCGGCTGGATCCGGAGGCGCGAAGCCTCGCCTATGGAAGCAGCGATGCGAGGGTCGATGAAAAGGCGATCCTCCAGCGGGCGGTGTGGTTCTGAGGCCTCAGCCGATCCTTGCCTTCGTCTCCGCATTCCAGCCGACGAGCACTTCACCATCCGTTTCGATGACCGGGCGTTTGATCAGGGTGGGGTTGCCAAGAAGCAGGCCTTCCAGCGTCACGCCATTTGCCCGCGCCCTGTCTTCTTCCGACAGGTTTCGCCAGGTGGTCGAGCTGCGGTTGACGAGTTTCTCACCGACGGCGGCGATCCAGCGTGGCAGTTTCGACACAAGGTCGGCTTCGGCGCGAATGTCTACGAAGTCGGCCGGTTTTCCCTCCGCTTCGAGCTCCTTCAGGGCTTTCTTGCAGGTGTCGCAGGTCTTCAGACCGTAGAGGGTGCGGGTCATCGGTCTTATGTCTCCTGCGCAGCGGGGTTCTGGCGAGCCAGATATGATCGCATGGGCCGGGACGCAACCGGCTGATGGGAGCTGTGAGCTGCGGTTAAGTCTGCGCCGGCGGTGCGGGCTTACGGCCCGACGACCACACCGACGATCGGGCCCATATCGAGGCCGGTCTCGTTGCGCTCCAGCGCCGGGACATAGGCTTTCGAGATGGCGCCATCGAGATACAGCGCGTTCGGCGTGCCAAGACCGTTGCGAAAGAGGCGGGCGAAGGAGTGGAAGTTCACCGGCACGTCCGAGATCACGAAATGGACCTGGCGGCCATCGGCGCTGACGCCGACACCGTTGCGCCGGCGCAGACTGGTGCCGTCCGGGTTGAGGGCGGGGTGAAGCTCGCCATCGATGACCAGCATTGGGCCGGACTGGGTGGCAAAACGGGGCGGGGCGGCATCGAAGCGTTCGGCATAGGCGAGGGTTTCCGACACCCCGGCGCGCTGGCCGTCTATCCAGAACACGCCATTCGGCAGCATGCCGAAATTGCCGGGCCCGGCCGAGCGCACGAGGCCCATCTCCGTCTCGCCTTCCTCGACATAGAGGCCGACGGGGCGGCGGTCGTCATGATACATGCCCGCATTCATCGCAAAGACCAGGCTGCCGCCATTGGCGGCGACATGGTTGGCGAGGCGGTCGAACTGGCCGAAGGGCGTGCCGGTCCCGTCGCGCAAGAACAGGCGGATATCGTCTTCGGCGGCATCGAAGGTGCAGACCAGATAGGGCAGGTTTTCAAAGGTGCGGGTGCGGCAGGGGCCTTCCCCGGCCGTTCCGCAGGCCGAAAGAAGGGCGCCGCAAAGGACCGGAAGGAGGAGGCGGAAGCGCATGGTTTACAGGTTAGTCATGCAGCCGGGATTCGCAACTCTGCGCTGTGCCGCCGCCGTACAGATGCTGTGAATCTGACCGGCCCTGCTGTTAACCCGGACACATCCGGGGGAAAGCCCCTCTTTACTTCCCTGTGCCAGACTGGCCCTCCAGAGGGAGCGTCTCATGAACATCGGCACGGCCAGCGGCGCGGCCCGCTTCGATATTGCGACCCACCCCCGCGGCGGCGTGCCCTTTGTGGTGACGGTGTTCCTGTCGGCGGCGCTGGTGTTCCTGGTCCAGCCGATGTTTGCCCGGATGGCCACACCGCTTCTCGGCGGCTCGCCGAACGTATGGAATGTCTCACTGGTCTGCTTTCAGGCGGCGCTTCTGGCGGGCTATGCTTACGCCCACCTTCTGACGCATCTGTTGAAGAATCTGCGCCGGCAGGTGATGGTGCATGGCGCCCTCCTGGTGCTGGCGGGCCTGGTGTTGCCCTTCGAGCTGACCGGCCTGTTCGGCCCCCCCGACCCGGCCCGGCCGGCGCTCTGGCTGATCGGTGTCTTCGCCCTCTCGATTGCCCCGCCCTTTGCCATCATTTCGGCGACCGCGCCGTTGATCCAGGCCTGGTATGCCCGCACCGGGCGGGAGGATTCGCATGATCCCTACCACCTCTATGCCGCCAGCAATGCCGGATCGCTGCTGGGCCTGGCTGCCTATCCCCTGATTCTGGAGCCGCTGGCGCCGCTGGCGGGGCAGGCGCTGGCCTGGTCGGCGGGCTATGTCGTGCTGATGCTGCTGTTGATCGCCTGCGGGCTGATTTCCGCACAGGGGCGCACGCCGCGCTTGCCGGACATGCCCGCGACGACCGGCCCGGTTGCAGCAGCGGCCGCCGGCGCCGCGGCGGAGCCGGGAACAGATCCGAGCGCCGCCGCCGGGCGCTGGCGCCAGCGGTTGTGGTGGCTGGTCCTTGCCTTCGTGCCGTCGAGCCTTCTCATCGGGGTGACGACCCATATCGCCACCGATGTGGCAAGTGCGCCCTTCCTCTGGGCGCCGCCGCTGATGCTCTATATCGGCAGCTTCATCATCGTCTTTGCCAAACGCCCCCTGATCCGGCCCGCCCATGCCGCGCTGATCCTGCCGGTATTTGCGGGCCTCGCGCTGTTCACGCTGACGCGGGTGTCCGGTGTGCCGACGCTTCTGAGCTTCATTGCCCATCTCGGCGCGCTGTTCTTTGCTGCGATTGCCTGCCACGGCATGCTCGCTGAAGACCGGCCCGAGACCGGGCGACTGACCGAATTCTACCTGCTGATGTCGCTCGGAGGGGTTCTGGGCGGGGCGTTCAATGCGCTGCTTGTGCCGGTGATCTTCACGACAGTGGCGGAGTATCCAATGATGCTGATCGCGGCGCTGTTGCTGCTGCCGCAGCCCTACTGGATCGGCCCGGTGCGGTTTGTGGTGATGGCGGCAGTGGCTGGCGGGCTGGTCATGATTGCGCATTATGTTCCGAAGGTGCCGGCGCTGGCAGCGCAGGAAGTGCGCAGTTTCTTCGTGCTGCTGGTGATTGCCATGCTGCTGCTCTATTTCGCGCGGCGCTCGCGCCTGGCAGTGGCGGTCACGGCGATCTCACTCTGGGCGATCGGCGCGATCACCAGCCCGACGGCGGGCGCCTATGCCGAGCGCGGCTTTTTCGGCGTTGTAAAAGTGCATGACCGGGAGGATTACCGTGTCATGGTGCACGGCACGACGCTGCACGGCGCGCAGGCGCTCGGCGAAGACGCCTGGCGGCCGGCGACCTATTATGCGCCGGAGACGCCGATCGGGCAGGTCTTCTCCGCCTTCACGCGGCCGGGGCGCGTTGGCGCCGTCGGCCTCGGCGTCGGCTCGGTTGCCTGTTATGCCTGGCCGGGACAGCATTATACCTTCTTTGAGATCGACCCGATCGTGGCCCGGCTCGCGCGCGATCCGGAATGGTTCACTTTCCTGTCCGAATGTACGCCGGATGCGGACATTGTGCTCGGCGATGGCCGGCTGACGCTGGCTAACGAACCGGAAGGTGCGTTCGACATCCTTCTGATTGATGCTTTCTCCTCCGACTCCGTCCCGGCGCACCTTCTGACGCGCGAGGCGCTGGCGCTTTATCTGTCACGAACCGCTGAGGACGGTGTGGTGCTGCTGCATGTGTCCAACCGGTATATGGCGCTTCAGACCGTCGTTGCGCGGGTGGCGGCTGATCTTGGCGTGCCGGGGCGGAAGCATTTCACCGCGCCGGCCGGCGGCGGCGACAGCTATCGCGCGCAGTCGAGCGTTGTGGTTGCGCTGGCGCACAATGAAGAGGCGCTTGCCGCGCTCAATGAGGCAAGCAACTGGGAAGTTCTGGTCACAGACGGCAGCCGTGCGTGGACGGACGAC
>CAYQRX010000127.1:0-8784 GCA_964419865.1 uncultured Hyphomonas sp.
CAGGGGCGGCCATCGGCCGGCGCTTGCGCCTTGCCCTTGACCGCAGCGAGCACGCCGGCAGGCTGGGCTCAAAGCGGAGACAGGGCTGTATGGCGCTATGCCGTTCTGATAATGACCGCCATGCTGTCACTCGGCGCGGGATCGGCAATGGCCGTTGCGCAATCGACGCCGATGGTCCGGCCCGCCGCCGTCGATCCCAACGCCGCCCACATTGCCGAAGCGGCGCGGCGCTTCGGCATCCCCGAGCACTGGATTGTCGCCGTGCTGCGCGCCGAAAGCGCGGGCGACGTGCGCGCGGTGTCATCGGCCGGCGCGATGGGGTTGATGCAGGTCATGCCCGACACCTGGGCGGGCCTGCGCATCCGTCATCGGCTCGGCCGCGATCCCTACGACCCGCGCGATAACATCCTCGCAGGCACGGCCTATCTGCGCGAGATGTTCGACCGCTACGGCAATGTCGCGGCGATGCTGGCAGCCTACAATGCCGGTCCCGGTCGCTACGACGAATACCTTGCGACCGGCCGCGCATTGCCACCGGAGACCCGCGCCTATGTCGCCGCGCTCGCGCCGATCCTCGGCGGCGAGGCTTCTCCCGATGCAGCGCCGCCACCGCCCGACTGGCGCGAAGCCCCGCTCTTCGTCACGCGCCCGGCCGACGCGCGGACTGCCGCCGCGCCGCCATCCGGGGCGCAATCCGGCGACGGCCGCGCAACCATTCCGGTGCGCGATCCTGCCGATGCGGAGCCGGAAACCGGCAGCATTTTCGTGGCCCGCGCCGACGACGAGGGAACGCCATGAGGACGGCGATCCGGCGCACGGCGCGACCCGTTCCGGTGTCCAGTCAGGCAGGTTTGCGCCTGGCTGGAATCCCGGTGGGAAGGACGGAAAGGGCGATAAGAAGGGAGGGCAAGATTGAAGGAACCGGCACCATGTCGGGCCGGTTTCCGAAATTGTTGTTGTCTGCACACTGGTTAGGCCGCCGTTTCCGGCACCATGATCTTGAGCGGCGGAGTGCCGCGATTCCGTGCAACGCCCTGGCCTTGCAGGCTTTTGTTCGGCACCATGGCCGCCGATTGCCCGATTTTCCGCGATTTCGGCCGGAGGCGCATCCATGAGCGCCGATGACGAAAACCGCTTCCGGCCAAGGCCCGGCCGCATCCGCTCGGACACCCCACGCGCGGGCAAGACCAAGAGCTTCCTCACGCAGGCGAAGAAGATCGCCCGGCAGCAGCGCCGCACCTCGCCCCGAGGCGGTTTCGGAACGGCGGCGTTCACATCCGCAACCCCGGCCGGTTCGCATACGGTCCTGTCGAGCGGCAAGGGCGTGAAGCGCGGGCGCGGCGCGGTCTTCGTCCGCACCCGCAATCTCGGCGGCGGCTGGCATCATCGGCAGCCGGGCGCGCGTCGCGTCATGGTTCAGCAGCGCTACATCCTTCACCCTGGAAAGGGCCGGAAGGCGCACTCCCATCTGCGCTATATCCAGCGCGACGGCACCTCGCGCGACGGCGAGCGCGGCCAGCTTTATTCGCGCACCGAGGACCGCGCGGATGGCGACGCCTTCCTGGAACGCGGCCAGGATGACCGCCACCAGTTCCGGTTCATCGTCTCGCCCGAGGACGGCGCGGAGCTGTCGGACCTTACGGCCTATACCCGCGACCTCATGGGCCGGATGGAAGCCGACCTCGGCACCCAGCTCGATTGGGTGGCGATCAATCACTACAACACCGGCCATCCCCATGTGCATGTCATCGTCCGGGGCAAGGACGATCTGGGGCAGGATCTGGTCATCAACGGCGACTACATCGTTCATGGTGTCCGCGAACGGGCCAGCGAGTTGGCGACGCTGGAACTCGGTCCCGTTCGGGAGATCGAGCAGACCCGCAAGCTCACCGCCGAGATCGACCAGGATCGTTTTACCCGCATCGACAGGGCCATGGTCGAGGAAGCCGACCGACGGTTCCTCGACCTGCGCCACGAACCGGGGGAGCCAAAGCGGCAGTTCGAGCACACGCTTCGCCTGCGCCGGCTGTCCAAGCTGGGGCGGATGGGCCTCGCCACCGAACACGCGCCCGGCGTCTGGGAATTGAACGAGCGGCTTGAATCGACCCTGCGCGAGTTGGGCGAACGCGGGGACATCATCCGCACCATGCAAAGATCGCTCGCCGCCGATGGGCTTGAGCGCGATCCCATGACCTTCCGCATCCATGAGGGCGCACCCGCTGCACCCGTCACCGGCCGCGTCCTCGACAAATATCTCGCCAACGAGCTGGGCGACAATCTCACCGTCGTCGTGGACGGGATCGACGGACGGATGCACCACATCGCCAACATCGACCCCATGCAGTTGGAGGATGCCCGGATCGGCAGCGTCATCGAGATCGGTCGCACCGAGGCGACGGCCCGGCCGTCCGACCGCACCATTGCGACAATCGCCGAGGGCGGCATCTATCGCCCGAGCCGTCATTTGGAGCAGGCGAAGTTCGAGGGACATGTTCCGGGCGGAGACTATGAAGGCTATGTCGATGCCCATGTGCGCCGACTTGAGGCGCTACGCCGCACCCGGATCGTCGAGCGGATCGACGCTGACCAATGGCGCATCCCCCCCGACTTCGAGAACCGCGCCGCCGCCTATGACGCCGGTCGCGACAGACAGGCCAGCGTTCGCGTCCTTTCTCCCGTGAATCTGGACAGGCAGATCGGATCGGACGGCGCGTCCTGGCTGGACCGGCGACTGATCCATGGCGAGACGGCCGATCTTGCACCGACCGGTTTCGGCCAGCAGGTGCGCGAGGCCATCGACCGCCGCCGCGAGCATCATGTCGAACAGGGCGATGCTACCCGCGCACGCGACGGCCGCGTGCTCTATCGGCGCAACCTTCTCGCCATTCTGCGCGAGCGGGAGGTTTCCCGCGTCGGCGTGGAGATGGCTGAAAGAAAGGCGCTGCCGTTCCGCGCCACCACGGACGGCGAGAACGTCAGCGGCAAATTCACCGGAACCGTGCAGCTATCCAGCGGCAAGTTCGCCATCGTCGAGAAGGCGCACGAGTTCACGCTTGTCCCTTGGCGGCCGGTCATCGACCGCCAGCTCGGTCGCGAAGTTATGGGCGTCGTGCAGGGCGGATCGGTGTCGTGGCAATTGGGGCGACAGAGGGGTCTCGGATTGTGACGGGATCAAACTCCAACGAGAACGTCGCACACGTAGTGGCGGTTCGGGAATAACACAGCGCTCCTTTGTTCGATGCGAGGAAAATTGTTTTGACCGGAGCGCTCACGGCAATCCGAAGTTCAACGACTTATCGGCAGCCAGGGCAACAGCGGAGAGATGGTCCGGCGAAGCGGCGCCTGCCCCGCGACTATGGTCGCTTCGATACCGTCGAGATTCACGATGATGGACCAGGAAGCGTCACCTGGGATGCTCTCAACGGAACTGTTCCAGGGTGGGGCACCATGGGCGTTGTTGGCCTTATCGCCTTCGCTGCAATGCCGCTTGCCTTGCTCTCCTCTACGCCTAACGGGAAGGAAAATGCGAACATGCGCTCTGTCTGGATCTGCTCGGGCAACGATGTGATTGCCAATCTCGCTGTATGGCGGCCGGGTTCGGCTTTTTCGGCACCGGAACGGGATGGCTCGACATCATCATGGCGACACTGGCGCAGCAAAGAGCGGCACGATCGTCCGACGGGCTATGTCCGCGTTCCGGAATGAGCGTCGAGCCAATCCACTATCCAGCTCGAAATGAAGCTTCCTGTGGTTCTGAAGGGCGCCCGATCCGAAGAATGGAGGCACAGTAATTCTCTCAATCCGTTTCAGTTCGCTCTTTCTGTCATCGATTTGATCCACTTTTCATATGTGGTCTGGCTGTCCAGTTACAGATTTGTGGGCAGTTTCGTTGCTCTCAACGCATCGCTCTATCTCACGAACAGTATCTCGAGCGGTGCGTGCCGAACCGACAAGAGTTGCCGAGGCAAATCCGGTCCAGTCTCCATAACCCAGAAGCCAGAGACGCGGTTCATCGATCGAACGCGTTCCAGTCACCGCGATCTTGCCATCGGTTTGCTTGATGCCCAGGCCATCGAGATGATCCAGAGCGGGATGAAAGCCCGTGCACCAGATAACCGCGTCGACGGCGGTCGTTGTTCCGTCCTCCCAGACAACGCGGTCTTCCGTAAAGCGGACAGGAGGGCGCACGCTCCGAAGGATGCCGCGATCCCTGGCTTCGAGCACCGAAGGGACCATTACGATATCTCCCAGATCGGATAGAGGAGCACCGCCCTGAGGGCTCCCTTCACCGTAACGCGCGGAAGCCCGGTCGAACAAAACCCGTCCGTCCACATCGTCTGGCAGGAATTTCGGGGGGTGGAGCGTCGCCCAGATCGTACCGGCAACCCTCGAAAGTTCCGCGTAGATCTGGGCACCGGAGTTTCCACCGCCGATGATCAGGATACTTTTGCCCGTCAGTCCTTCTGGCGAAACGTATTCGGCAGAATGCAGCTGTTGCCCACGGAAGGTTTCAGCCCCGTCATAGTGCGGAATGTACGGCTTACTCCACGTGCCGGTCGCGCTGATCACCGCCTTTGCGAGCCACGTACCGTTGTCGGTTTGAACGCGCAGCGCGTTGGGCTGTTTCTCGATATTTTGCACGCGAACCGGTCTTTCGATCGGCAGTCGATAGCGGTTTTCGTAATCTTCCAGATAGTTGAGCACTTCGATGCGTGTTGGAAACCCATCACCTTTCGAAGGTGGCATTTGCCGTCCCGGCAGAGAACTGTACTCAGCGGGAGAGAAAAGCCGCAACGAATTCCAGCCTCGCTGCCAGGCGCCACCGGGATTACGCTGCGCATCGAGAATAACAAAATCGAGATCGCTTTTGCGAAGATAGTAGCTGGCGGACAGGCCAGCCTGACCGCCGCCAATGACAACGACGTCAACCACCAATTCGTTTGTATCGTTCATGTGTTCGGCCCCACTCATGGATTGACAGGCGATTGCAGACCGGCGCTTTCCCCGTCGCCGACTCACGGCAACAGAAAAGGCCCGGTTGGCGATCGGAGGTTTCAGCTCAAATCAGACGGAAACGTCGGTGTCGGGAGAGATTGGAACCATGCTCCGGGCGGCAGCCCTGGCATACGTCGTCAGTTTCGAGCCAAGCACCGTCTTTCCGGGTCGGTTTCCGATTTTTGCCTGTCCTTCATGCATCTGCGAAAATCGATCACGCGGCATCTTTCCCCTCCGCATCACCGGCGCAACACTCTTCCGTAAGGAAGTCGATCAGCCGTTCGAGGTTCTGGAACTCGGGAATGCAGATGGTCGTTCGGCTGTGTTTTTCCTGCCGGATGAGTCGCACCTTCGTCATTCGTGCGAGATGATGTGACAGGGTAGACGCCGGGATGCCGAGTTCTTTCTGGATTTCCCCGACCGATGCGCCCTCATGCCCAGCCCTCACCAGGAAGCGGAAGACCGCCAATCGATGCGTGTTGCCGAGCTCGGTCAGGCTGTCTGCGGCTTGTTCGTGATCCATACCGTCCTCCATTAATTCGAGACCTCTAGAAATATGGTTGACCCGAGCGCGATAAGCAACTAGATCAGTGGAAATTTCGACATATCTAGAAGGATGGTTTCATAATGTCACCCCAACTGCAAGACACCCTCGGCATGTTCGTCTTTCTCGCTGTCGAACTCTCGGTTCTGTTCATCGGGATCAGTGCACTGGTTGGCGTTCTCCAGCGTCATATTCCCCCGGCCAAAGTGGAAGCGTTGCTCAGCTCCACCGGTACTCGCGGCTATCTCCTCGCCGCAGGTCTTGGGGCAATCACGCCCTTCTGCAGTTGTTCGACCATTCCGATGCTGAAGGGTTTGATCCGAGCGCGCGCCGGGTTCGGTCCGATGATGGTGTTTCTCTTCTCCTCCCCGCTCCTGAACCCGGTTGTTGTCGTTTTGCTGGCGGCCACGTTCGGACTGACTCTCACATCCACCTACGTGATTGCCGCCCTTGCAGTATCGCTGGGTGCCGGATGGCTGATGCATGCGTTCGGTTTCGAGCGGTATATCCGTCGCACAGCAACGAAAGAGACCGGCGGATGTGGCTCGTCGCAAAGCCAGTGTGGTGCTGCACCGGCCGTACCGGATTGCGGAAGTCCGAAAACCGATAGCTGCGGCTCTCGGTCGGAAAGCGCCTGCGGCGACACCGCAATCAAGATCACTCCTGCGTCCGGCAGCTGCTGTGACAGCCAGTCTTCCGTCCGAACGAAGGAGACGGGAAAATACAGCGGTGTGTGGCGGGATGCATGGATCGACTTCGTCGACGTGTTACCCTATCTGCTCGTCGGCATTGCGCTCGGCAGCTTGATCTACGGATTCATGCCGACCGCTCTGCTTGAGCAGTATGCCGGTCCGGACAATCCGTTCGCTATTCCTGTTGCCGCCGTCATTGGCGTGCCGCTGTATATCCGCGCAGAGGCGGTCATACCGCTCGCCGGGGCTCTTATGGCGAAAGGAGTGGGCGCAGGGACCGTCCTTGCACTGATCATCGGAAGCGCCGGGGCCAGTTTGACCGAACTCATCCTGCTGCGCTCCCTCTTCACGATGAAGCTTCTCGTGGCATTCGTCGGGGTCATCTTCGCCATGGCGATGATCGCAGGCTACGCGACCTACCTGTTTTTCTGACTTAGATCAGAGATGATTAAGTCCTCAAACCACTTGGATACCTTTCGCAGTCTTGGCCTTTTCTCTCCCGGCCAAGGCCAAGACTGCCGCCGGATGACAGGGGGCAGTTAGCGATGCGACGGAGACGGCGTTTGACGCTGACTTTAGATAGTCGATCGGGTATGCCTTCCCGGCTGGGATCACGCATTCCCCTTGTGTCGCTCATCCACACACTCGCCGTTGCCGAATATCTGAACTTCCGTCACGCTGCTAACGCGCTGGGTGTCAGCGTTTCGACTGTCAGCACCCGTGTGAAAACCTTAGAGGAAGACCTAGGCATCCTTCTGTTCGAGCGTCACGCACGCGGCGTCCGGCTAACCGATGCAGGTCATCGCTTTATCGAGCAAGTATCAGCGGGCGTCGATCAACTCGACCATGCGGTGAAGACCGCCGGCTTGGCCGCCTCGGGCGAGTGCGGTCGCCTGCGTCTCGGCATCCACGCCCTTATCCCGCGCAGCTTCCTCGCGGAACTCATCGCACAATATCGGGAGACCCATCCGGGCATCGCAGTCGAGATCACCGAAAGCACGGCCCGCGATGCGGTGATCCAGCTTCGCTCCGACCTTCTGGACCTGGCGTTCGTCGCCGGCCCGGCCGAGTTGCCCGATTTCCATTCCCGGCGCATTTGGACCGAGCCGCTGGTGGCGGTGCTGCCGGAACGGCATCCGCTCGCTGGGCAGTCGACCGTCACATGGCCTGATCTGGCGGGAGAGACCTTTCTCGTGCGCTATGACAGCACCGGCCCGCAGGTCCACGACCATATCATCCTGCGCCTCGCCGGGCGCTTGCCGCCGCCCTCGATTCAGCGCTTCGGTGTGGGGCGCGGCACGCTGCTGTCCATGGTCGAGCAGGGTTTCGGCATCACCATCGTCGGGGCCGCCACCGCGTTGCTGCCGACGACCGGCCTCGTCTTCCTGCCGTTCGCCGACGAGCCGGAGCCGGTTTCGTTCTCGGCCATCTGGTCGCCGTTCAACCAAAGCCCGGCCATCCGCAACATGCTGGTCCTCGCGGGCAAGCTGGGACGCATCTGCGATTCGGCTCCGGGTGGCATCCAGAATGAGCCGCGCGAGCGCCCGCAATGACGTGACCCGTCCTATTTGCCGCCGATAGTATCCGGCAGCCCTCCCGTATCCGTTTTCCTGTTGCCTGTAGTGGATTTGCCTATTCTCTGATCGGCTCCGTCTCTTTGTCCGACTGGAGCCCGTATGCGCGGAGGCCGAATCCTTTGGGGTCAGATTGCTATCGTCTTCACCATCGTTCTGGTGATGACCTGGGCGGCGACGCAATGGGTCGCCTTTCGCCTCGGCTTCCAGCCGCAGCTTGGAGCACCGTGGTTCGAGCTGGCGGGTCTGCCGGTCTATTACCCGCCAGCCTTCTTCTGGTGGTGGTTTTCCTTCGACGCCTATGCGCCCGCGATCTTCGTCGAAGGTGCGATCATCGCCGCGTCCGGCGGCTTCATTGCCATCGCCGCCGCCATCTTTATGTCGATCATCCGCGCGCGGGAGGCGAAGAACGTCGCCACCTACGGATCGGCGCGATGGGCCGAGGACAAGGAAATCCGCGCGGCCGGATTGCTCGGCCCCGATGGCGTCCTGCTCGGCCGCTACGAACGCGACTATCTGCGCCACGACGGTCCCGAGCATGTCCTTTGCTTCGCCCCGACGCGCAGCGGCAAGGGCGTCGGCCTCGTGGTGCCCACGCTCCTGACCTGGCCGGGAAGCTGCATCGTCCACGACATAAAGGGGGAGAACTGGACGCTGACAGCCGGCTTTCGCGCAAAGCACGGCCGCGTCCTGCTGTTCGATCCGACCAACGCGAAGTCGTCGGCCTACAATCCGTTGCTGGAGGTGCGACAGGGCGAGTGGGAAGTCAGGGACGTGCAGAATATCGCGGATATTCTGGTCGATCCCGAAGGCAGCCTCGACAAAAGAAACCATTGGGAAAAGACCTCCCATTCCCTGCTTGTCGGCGCGATCCTGCATGTTCTCTATGCCGAGAAGGACAAGACGCTGGCGGGCGTGGCCAGCTTCCTGTCCGATCCGCGCCGCCCGGTCGAGGCGACCTTGCGCGCGATGATGGACA
>CAYQRX010000128.1:0-8765 GCA_964419865.1 uncultured Hyphomonas sp.
AATGTCGGTGATCTTGTAGGTCAGCGGCGTTTCGCCCTGAAATTCCACCGTGATGTATTCACCCTCGCGGATGACATGGTCAGCCAGGCGATGGGCGGTTTCATCATCGCCCTCTTCCTCCTCGTCATAGTGGAAGAACCAGCGGCTGCCGCGATGGGTGAGCCAGCCATCGGCCTGTTCGGCGGGGTCGGGATGGCGGCGGAAGACGCGGCAGGCTTTCGGATTCGTGCGCCAGGCATCGACATCGATCTGGCCCTCCGGCGTCAGCGGGGCGAGGATCGTATAGCCTTGGCCGGGCGCGGGCGCGGCGCCGGGATTGCGGGCAAGTTCAAGGGTAATGCGTTGAAGCTGCATCTGTGGTTCCTTCAATGTGTCGTTAGGTCAGCGGGCAAGCGCCAGTGCCGGGGCCTCCTCGGCCTGCAACAGCCGGCGGCTGGTGCCGCCAAACAGGCGTTCGCCGATGCGTGAATGGCCATAGGCGCCGGCGACGAGGGCGGTCGCGCCGCTGCCCTTGGCGAGGTTCAGAAGCGCGGCGGCCACTTCGCCTTCGATCCCGGCGACGCTGGTCTTCACGCCCTTGCGCTTCAGCCAGTCTTCCAGCGAGCCGGGCGAGATGCCGGGCCGGGCGCCGTCGCGTTCGGCGTCCTTCTTGTTCTGGGCGATGATGACTTCGCCGGCGAGGCGGATCAGCGGTGTGTGGAAGCGCACGGCGCGGGCGGCGCCGTTCGAGCCATCCCAGCCGACAATGACCGGCCCGGGCGTGTAGGGCGCGGTTCCGGCCAGCACCACCGGCAGGCGCGCATCCATCATCACATGGTCGAAGGCCATCGACAGCGGTTCGCCCGATTTCGCGGCGCTGCGCGGGAACAGCACGACATCGGCCAGCGTCGCCGCGCTCGCGGCGGCATGTTCCGCAGTGGCGACCTGATGCAGGAAGACGGCCTCGGTGCCGGGCGCCGTGCCGACCCCTTCACGGAAGGCGGCTTCGGATTTTTCCAGCATCTCCTTCTGCAATTCGATGATGCTGGTCGTGGCCGCCGCCGTCAGCCCGGTCGATTCCGGCGTGGTGACGACCATGATCGCCGCCTGGGGATCGGGCAGCGCACACAGGCCCGTCAGGCTGACGCCGAGCCGTTTCGCCATGGCGAGCGCAGACCGGGTTGTGTCCAGATCGATTTCAGGGCTGCCCTGAAGCATTGCGACGACGGTCATGTAACTTTCTCCTGCTTTGCCACCACCACCTCCGCAGGAAGTGATAGCATGAGCCTAGCAGGAGAGTCAGGCCACCGGACTAGGGAAGTCTACCTAGGCGAGTTCGTCTTCGCCGCGGCGATGCGTTCACGGGCGATCCGGTCGGCGACCGCATTGGCCGGCTTGCCGGTGGCGAGGGCCTCATCCAGCACCTGGCCGAGCGTCTCGATCAGGCGGGCCAGTTTGCCCTCGACCCATTCGCGCGAATAATTGCCGGAGATTTCGGCTGCGACATTGATGATGCCGCCGCCATTGATGACGTAGTCGGGGGCATAGAGAATGCCCTTGCGCCGCAGCAGCTCGCCCATTTCCGGCACGATCAGCTGGTTGTTGGCAGCCCCCGCGACACCCTGGACCTGCAGCCGGGCGAGCGTCTTTTCATTGATGACCGCGCCGAGCGCGCAGGGCGAGAAGATGTCGGCGGCTGCGTCATAGATCTCGTCCGGCGGGCAGATGACGGCGCCGGTGCGGGCCGAGACGTCGCGCAGGGCGGCCTGGTCGATGTCGGCGATGATGAGCTTTGCGCCGGCCGCAGCGAGATGGTCGCAGACATGGCCGCCGACCGAGCCGACGCCCTGAACCGCGACGGTGCGCCCGGAGAGGTCATCGGTCCCATAGAGGCGTTTTGCCACTTCGCGGATGCCGAGATAGACGCCCATCGCGGTGATCGGCGAGGGGTCGCCGCTGGCGGCGGCGCCTTCATCGAGCCCGGCGACATAGGCGGTTTCCCTGCGCACGATGGCCATGTCGGAGGTGTCGATGCCGACATCCTCGGCGGTGTAATAGCGGCCCTGCAGGCTTTCGACGGCGCGGCCGAAGGCGCGGAAAAGGGCCTCTGACTTGTCCTCGCGCGGATTGCCCCAGATGACGGACTTGCCGCCGCCGAGGGGCAGGCCGGCCATCGCATTCTTGAAACTCATGCCCTGGGAAAGGCGCAGGGCATCGGTCAGCATCGCCTCGCCGCTGGCATAATTCCACATCCGGCAGCCGCCGGCGGCGGGGCCGAGCGCGGTGGAATGGATGGCGATGATCGCCCTCAGTCCACTTTCCGGATCGTGAAAGGCGTGAACGCCTTCATGGGCATCGAAGGAGGGGTGATCGAACATGGCTGCCGGGAAGTGGTTACAGGTGAAACAGTTCCCTGCGCTCTAGCCGGGCGGCGCCCGTAAGGTCAACTCTCCGGCGCCGTCCCATATTGACACCTTTTCAGGGATTGGGGCGTAAGGTGCGCGCCGCAATGCAGCTTCGCCCTGTCCTTCTGGCCCTCGGCATCATGACAGTGCTCCTGGCCGGGGCCATGGTGCCCTGCGCGCTGCTTGATCTGGCCGACCAGAATGACGAAGCGCATGTCTTCTGGCTGTCGGCCTTCGGCTCCGGGCTGCTGGGCGGCCTGTTGTGGATCCTGGCACGGGGCGGAGACCAGCGGATCGGCCAGCGCGAGACCTTCCTGCTGACGGTCGCGGTCTGGGTGCTGCTGCCGGGCGTGGCCGCCATTCCCTTCATCGTTACCGGCCACAGTGTTACCGATTCGATCTTCGAGGCGGTCTCGGGCCTGACGACGACCGGGGCAACGGTGTTTTCCGGCCTTGATGAGACGGCGCGGGGCATCCTGCTCTGGCGCGGTATCCTGCAATGGATCGGCGGCATCGGGATTGTGGTCACGGCCGTCGCCATCCTGCCGCAGCTGCGCGTCGGGGGGATGCAGCTGTTCCAGATCGAAAGCTCGGACATCACCGGCAAGTTCCTGCCGCGCATCACCGATGTGGCCGCCTATATGGGGCTGATCTACCTCATCGTTTCGGGGGCGTGCGCCTTTGCTTACAGCCTGTCCGGCATGAACTGGTTCGACGCCATCGTGCACGCCATGACAACCGTTTCGGCGGGCGGCTTTGCCAATTACGACGCGTCCTTCAGCCATCCGAACCTCAATCATGCGATGCCCATTGCGATCATCTTCATGATCCTGGCGGGCCTGCCCTTTGCGCTGCTGGCGATGCTGGTGCTGCAGGGGCGGATCATGCCGCTGCTGCAGGACCCGCAGCCGCGACTCTATGCGATGCTGCTGATCTTCTTCACGGCGACGATCGTGATTTATCACGAGCTGACGGCCGATCCGCCGATCTTCAACGACCTGTTCCACGGGATCACGGAAGCGGCCTTCAATATCATCGCCGTGATGACGGGCACGGGCTATGCCTCGGCGCCGTATGACACATGGGGTGAGCCGGTCGTGGTGGTGTTCCTGGTCGCGACCTTCATGGGCGGCTGCGCGGGGTCGGCCTCCTGCGGGATGAAGATGTTCCGCCTCGAGATCACGGCCAAGGCGCTGGTGGCCTGGTCGCAGCGGATGGTGCAGCCCCACCGGCGCACCCCGGTGCGCTATGCCGGCCGGCCGGTGGATGAAGAGACGCTGCAATCGGTCATGGTGTTCATGTTCCTCTATATCGCGACCTTCCTGGTCGCGGCGGCGCTGATCTCCTTTACCGGCGTGGATGCGCTGACGGCGATTTCGTCATCGGCGACGATGGTGTCGAATGTCGGCCCCGGTCTTGGCGAGGTGGTCGGCCCGTCGGGCAATTTCGCGCCGCTGACGGATTTTGCCAAATGGGTGTGTTCGGCCGCGATGCTGCTGGGGCGGCTGGAATTCGTTTCGGTCTTCGTGGTGCTGACGGCGCGGTTCTGGCGCGGCTGAGGTCAGAGCCCGGCGGCCTGCCACAGCATCCGCGCAGCGACGAAGCCGAGCAGGATTCCGAACAGGCGGCGCAGGCGGTCAGCGTTCAGCCGGTGCGCCAGCGCGGCGCCGACGGGCGCCATCAGCACGGTGAAGACCGAAATCAGCGCAAAGGCGGGAAGATTGACGAAGCCGGCGGAGAATGGCGGCAGGCCGTCGCGGTTCCAGCCGACAAGGATGGCAGCGATGGCGCCCGGCAGGCCGATGGCGACGCCCCAGCCGGCCGCGGTGGCGACAGCCCGGTGGATCGGCATGGCGCAGAGGGTCATCAGCGTGACGCCAAGGGTGCCGCCGCCGATGCCCATGATGGCCGACAGGGCGCCATTAAAGGCGCCGATGAGCGCACGCACGATGCCTTTCGGCATCTCCGGCGCGAGGCGCCAGTCCGGCCGGCCGAAATAGAACTGCGCCGCGAACAGGATCAGAATGGTGCCGAAGATGGCGAGCATGACCTGTTTGGAGAAATAGCCGGCCATCAGCATGCCCGCGATGGCGCCGAGCACGATCCACGGCGCCCAGCCGCGGATGATCGGCCAGTCGACCGCGCCGCGGCCATGATGGGCCATGACGCTGCGGATCGAGGTGAGGATGATGGTTGCCAGCGAGGTCGCCACGGCCACATGCATGGCGGTCTCGTGATAGCCCATCGTGTCGAGCAGGAAGAACAGCGTCGGCACGATGACCACGCCGCCGCCGATGCCGAACAGGCCGGCGGCGAGGCCCGCAAACAGGCCGGCGATCGCAAGCGCGATCAGCAGCGGGCCATAGGCGGCGAGGAAATCCATCCGGGGGCGCTCGAGCCGGCGGGCCTAGTGATGGTGGTGATGGGCTTCGGTGTTCAGGCGGCCGCACTTGCCGCATCTGACCACGACGCCATGCACGTCGCGGTGGGCGACATTGACCATCAGCTTGGTCTTGCAGGCGCCGCAGCGATGGGTCTCGTCGCCCCCGCCCTCGCGCACCGGGGTGCCGGCGGTGTGCTCGAGGATGTCGGCGCCCTCCGCCTCGCGCGGCGTGAGCAAGATCATGTCGAACTGGGGCATGGCGCAATCTTTCTTGAAACAGGCTGTTCCTACAGCCTCTTCACCACACGCCCGCATTTTTCAAGGCCGCATCGAGATCGGCGGGCAGGTCGACGGCCATCTCGCCGGATTTGAGGTCGCGGGGGGCTTCTTCGGGCTTGAGGTAGCGCCAGCCCTGGAAGGGGCGTTTCGGCTGGGCATAGGTGCGCACGAGCTCGGGATCGAAGACGAGTTCGCACATATCCTTGCCGTCCTCGTCCTTGACTGCGCGGATGTCGATGATGCGCTGGCGCACGCGGATCGCCCGTTTGATGACCCAGTAGATCGAGCCGCCATTCAGCATCTCTTCGGCGCGTTTCGGGGCCATGCGGGTATGGTGGACGGGTGCGGGCAGCTTTTTCATCAGCCGCGCCTGCCAGTCGGCAAGATCGTCGATGTCATCAGCGCCGACGCAGAGTTTCACCATGTGAATCGTCATGGGGCCAAACTAATGGAGCCGGAGCGCGAATCCAGCGCCGACTTTCATGTCAGGCTGACGAGAGGGCCTTCACGGCAGCGGGCTGCGTCATCCCGGTTTTGTGCCGAAGGCGCAAAGACCGGGAACCAGGCCGCACGAGACTGGTTCCCGGATAAGCGCTGGCGCGCTTTCCGGGATGACGAGCGGCAGGCTTTTTTCAATGAGGTTCAGAAGCCGGAGCTGCGGGCGGCGAGGTATTCCTGTTCGGCCTGGTCGCTGGCGAAGAAGAACTGCACATCGGTGACGCGCGCCTCATAGCGCCGCTTGATCCGCTGGAAGGCCGCGCGGGCCTCAAGCTCGACCGTGAAGCCGGAGACATAGGAAAAGCCCCAGCGCGGCTCCGTGCGCAGGATATAGGACTGGTTGTAGCGGGTCAGCTTGCCGCCGCTCGGGCCGCTGACGGGCCTCGGCAGGGCGTAGTCGATGCGCAGGAAGCGTTCGCCGACCGGATCGAGCCAGGCGGTGGCCTGCAGGCGCTCGGCCGCCCAGCGGTCGAATTCGGTGTCGTTATGGTTCGGATGGTGGCGGAAGGCGACCCGCCACGCATTGTCATCGGTCTCGACCATCACGGTCTGGCCGAGGCAGGCGCGCAGATCGTCGGGAAACAGCCGGCCGTCCGGCGCCGCTTCCCCCGCCCAGCTGGCGGCAACAGCGTCCAGCTCGGCATCTTCGCCCTGGCGCGAGATGAGCTGCCAGCGCCGGCCGAGCGGCTCGCGGGGATCGAAACTATAGACATGGCGGGCATGGACGGAGGAAAGCTCCACCGTGAAGGCGGCGCGGAAGGTCTCCGGCGCCTCGGTGGCTTCCAGCGCGGCATGCATCGGGCCAGTGCCCGTCGCCATGGTCAGAGACGCAAGGAATGCGATCAGCATGTTCCACCCGTGAAGTCCGGCGCGTTTCCTTCCGGCGGGATGCGGCCATCTCCGGGACCAAACGCCCCGCATTGCCGCGCCGCCGGCACGAAAAGCAGTCCACAATGCGTCCCGAAAGATTTACGGGAGTTGAACGGCATCCGCGCCCGGCCTCCGATTTTACCGGCGATAGGCGAGCGGGCGCTGGCTTTCGTCGAGGCTGAGATAGCGGTCGCGCAGCTTGGTCTGGCGCGACTCCAGCGATTGCGGGACGCCGTCGATGAAGATCGCGGTCGGCGCCGAGGTGACCTCCAGCGGGTCGCCGTCCCAGGCGACGACATCGGCCCGCGCGCCAGGGGCGAGCACGCCGAGGCCGGTCATGCCGAAGATTTCCGCCGGCGCGCCGGTCAGCGAGCGCATCGCATCGTCGAAAGACAGGCCATTGGCCACCGCATTGCCCGCGATCTGGGCCGCGAGCCGGTCCTGATGGCTGGCATCGCTGATATTGGCGATGGCCACCGTGACGCCGGCTTCGACCAGGCGGGCGGCATTCTCGGAGGTGGCCGCCAGCTGCGAGAAGCTCGCCGGCAGGTTCGAGAAGGCGTCGATGATGACGGGGATATTCATGGCGGCGAGGCGGTCTGCCACGCGCCAGCCCTCATCGGCGCCGACAATGGCGATCCGCAGGCCGGGATTTTCCTCGCGGAAGTTCATGATGGCTTCAAGGTCGCTGGCCCGGCGGGCTTCGATCAGGATCAGCTGTTCGCCGCGCACCGCGGGCATCAGGGCCTGGGCATCCATCCGGGTCAGGACATTGCCCTCATTATGGGTGATATAGCGGGCTGCAAAGAAGCGGACATCGTCGAACGCGCCGCGCAGGGCTGCCCAGGCTTCCGGGCGCGTGCCGCCGGAGAGGGCGGCGCCGCGCTCGCCGAGAACGATGAAGGCGAAGGCGCGCGGCCGGAAGATGCTGCCGGGCTCGCCGCTCGTATCGGCGAGGAAGCCCTGTCCGGCAAAGAGCTTGGCGCGGGCGTCCGGCGCCACCGCGAGGCGCGTGAAGCCTTCGATCCGCGTAACCGCAACCGGCGTCGCATCCGGATTGAACCCGTCGGCGGCATTCAGCGCGGCGGTATAGGCTGCATTGCTGCCGGCGATGTCATTGGTGGACCGCTCGCCGGAGACTTCGGCGAGGCCGGTGCGCGAGAAGGCCGAGATCAGGCCGGGGGTGACCCATTCGGCGCGCACTTCGGTGGCGCCGTCCGGGACCGCCGTGCCGACCGAAACGATGCGGCCGCCATCGATGACGACAACGCCGTTCTCGAGCGTGCCCTGCCCGGTGCCGGTCCAGACCCGCTCGCCGATGACGGCGACAGGCTGGGCGCCGGCGGCAGACGCGAGGGTAAGGGCCGCGAGGCCAAGGATCAGGGAGCGGATCATTTGCGGTCTCCTTCGCCGGGCTGGCCGAGCTCAAAGTCCATGACGGGCTGGTAGGCGGTGTCGTGGCGGTCATACATCAGGGCGCCGTCGATGAAGACTTTCTCCGCCTGCGCATAGACGCTGAACGGGTTGGCGGACCAGATGACGAGATCGGCCATCTTGCCGGGCTGGAGGCTGCCGGTCTTGTCGTCGATGCCGAGCGATTTGGCGGGGTTCAGCGAGAGCCATTGCCAGGCGACCTCGATCGGAATGTCGATACCGGCACGCCGGCCATCGGCCCAGGCCTTGGCGGCCTCCTGGTTGAGCCGCTGGATACCGACTTCGCTGTCGGAATGAACGATGGCGCAGGCCCCGGCATTGTGGACCATCGGGATGTTCTCGCGGATGCCGTCATAGGCCTCCATCTTGAAGCCCCACCAGTCGGCCCACATCGAGGAACAGGTGCCGTATTCGGCCAGCAGGTCGGCGATCTTGTAGGACTCGACGGCATGGTGGAAGGCGGCGACCTTGTAGCCGAACTCTTCCGACAGATCGAGAATGATGGCCATTTCATCGGCGCGGTAGCAGTGCATGTGGACGAGGATGTCGCCCGACAGCGCGCCGGCGAGGGTTTCAAGCTCAAGGTCGCGGGCGGGCTGTTCGCCCTTGCCATCGAGGAACCGGTCCCACTTTTTCTTGTATTCGCTCGCCTTGGCCCAGGCGTCGCGATAGCCGGCGACATTGCCCATGCGGGAATAGGGCGCGCCGCCGGGGAAGGTGCCGCGGCCATAGCCATAGACGCGTTTCGGGTTTTCCCCGCAGGCCATCTTCAGCGTGTGCGGGGCGCCGGGAAACTTCATTGCCTGAACGGTGCGTGCAGGAACATTCTTGAGCACCACGCCGCGCCCGCCGAAGAGGTTGGCGCTGCCCGGCAGGATCTGCGGCGAGGGGATGCGGCCGGCGAGGGCCCGGGTGAA
>CAYQRX010000129.1:0-8747 GCA_964419865.1 uncultured Hyphomonas sp.
CGGCACTGGCAATATAGGGCGGATTGGAGATGATGAGGTCTGCCTTGCCCCAGCCCTGCCAGTCCGCCCAGCTGCCTTCGAACACCGTCGCGCGGGCGGCGAGCGCCAGCGTGCCAAAATTCTCCCGGGCAAGGCGCGCCGCGTCCGGGCTCGCCTCGACCCCTTCCCCAGTCGCTTCCGGTCGCTGTGAGAGCAAGGCGGCCAGCAGGCAGCCGGTGCCGGTGCCGAGGTCTGCCAGCCAGAGCGGCTGGCCCTCCGGCAGCCGGGCAAGCGCCGCGTCCACCACGCACTCGCTGTCCGGCCGCGGGATCAGCGCGCGGGCGTCGCAGCGGATCTGCAGGCCGTAAAACCAGGTCCAGCCCAAGATGTGCTGCAGAGGTTCTCGGGCAAGACGCCGGGCGAGCATGGCGTCCAGCGCGGCGGCCTCCTCCGGGGTCAGCGTCTGGCGGTCCGACGCGATCTCGGCCGTTTGCGACAGGCCGGTCACATGCGTCATCATCCGGCCGACCTCCGTGCCCGGCAGTTCAATCCCCGCGTCGCGCAGCGCCTGGGCGACGCGCCGGCGCGCTGCGGAAAAGGTTTCGGGCTTTCCGGTCATGCACACACCGCAGGCGCCTCCGCCCTTACCGGGGCTCCAGCCAGACACTGTCCTGCGGATAATCGATCACCATGCGGAAGCCGCGCAGCACCGAGACGCCAATATTCATATCGGCGCCATCCGAGGCCGGACTGACCGCACCGGTCAGATCACGGAGCGTCGTGGAGCCGATTGTCAGCGTGTCGATGCGCACAAGTGTGCGCTCGACCGGCCCGCCGATCCCGCCACCGACGGTCGTGCCGAGAATATTGTCTTCCCGCATCAGCCCGGCCGATTCAGCGAAGGCGGCGCTGAGCAGGATTTCACTGCCATTGCCGAGATCGAAATCGGCCATGACGGGCTGGCCGTTCAGCGTGACCGGCATCTGCTTGATGCCATGCGCATCGCTGAGGGGCAGCATGTCGCCGCGCGGCTCGAAATCCGCCGGAACGGCTTCAAGGATGCCGGCCTCGACATCGAGATACACAGCGCCCGCATCGAAGAACTCCCGCCCGAGAATGGCCGTCAGGGGGCTGCCGATCAGGCGCTCCGAGATGTCGCCGAGGTCCATGATGGCGACCATCCGGCCGGCCAGCGTCTCGCCGGCCGCGAGGATGGTGACCCCTTCGGCAAACTGTACGCTCTGGGTGCCCGCTCCGGTGCCGCGCGCCTGCTCCTCACCAAAGGCCACGAGGCCCGCGCGGCGGGCGAAGGCCGTGTCTAGCAGCGTCATTTCGGCTCCGGAATCGAGCAGCGCCTCGGTCTCGACCCCCTGGATCGTCACCGGAATGAACAACCGGTTGCCCTCTATGCGCAGCGGCGCCGGAGCAGCCGCGACAGGAGCCTCCAAGCCCGTCCGCTGCGGGGGCGCCGCACAGGCGGCAAGACCCAGAACAAAGGCTGCGACGGTAACGCGTTTCAACATCAGTTTGCCTCCAGCGCGGCAAGGCGCCTCGATTGATCTTCCGTAATCAGAGCATCGATCACGTCGGAGAGCTTGTCGCCGGCAATGATCCGGTCGAGTGAATAGAGCGTGAGGCCGATACGGTGATCGGTGACGCGGTTTTCGGGATAGTTGTAGGTGCGCACCTTCTGGCTGCGATCGCCGGAGCCGACCTGGCTGGCGCGCGCCTCGGAGCGGGCGGCGTCCTTCTCGGAGCGCTCCTTTTCATAGAGGCGGATCTTCAGCTGCTCCATCGCCTTGTCGCGGTTGACGTGCTGGGATTTTTCCGAGCTCGTGACCACGATGCCCGTGGCAAGGTGGGTGATGCGCACCGCCGAGTCGGTCTTGTTGACATGCTGTCCGCCGGCGCCGGAGGCGCGCATTGTGTCGATACGGATGTCTTCGGGGCGCACCTCGATCTCGATATTCTCCGGCGCCGGGAGGATGGCGACGGTGGCGGCGGAGGTATGGATGCGCCCTTGCGTCTCGGTCGCGGGCACGCGCTGGACGCGGTGGACCCCGCTCTCCCATTTCATCCGCCCGAACACGCCGTCGCCGGAGATGTTGGCGATGATTTCCTTGTAGCCCCCGGCATCGCCGGGCGAAGCGTCCACGATTTCGACCTTCCAACCCATGAGCTGGGCATAGCGGGTGTACATCCGGAACAGGTCGCCGGCGAACAGCGCCGCCTCGTCGCCGCCGGTGCCGGCGCGCACTTCGAGGACGATGTCGGCCTTGTCGTCGACATCCTGCGGCAGCAGCAGCACCTGCATCTCCTGCTCCAGCAAGGGCAGGCGTTCGCGCAGGTCTTCAATCTCCATCTCGGCGAGTTCGGCCATCTCGCGGTCACCGGAGGCGACCAGCGCCTCGGCCTCCTTCAGGCCCTTGCGGGCCGCGATCACGGCGCGCGCCTTCTCGACCACCGGGCGCAGCTCGGCGTGTTCCTTGGAAAGCGTGATGATCTCAGCCGAATCGGAGGCCGCGCCCATACGGGCTTCGACCTCCTCGAACCGGTCGATCACCTGTTGCAGGCGGGTCTGGGAAAGGGCGGACATGGCCCGCCCTTTAATCCGGTTTCAGGCGGCTTGGAAGCCTGCCGCCGCTTCAGGCGACGATGCGCAGCGCCTCGCGGCCCGCCATGACGAACAGGACAAGCGTGCCGGCCGTGAAGACGAGAAAGCGCAGGCCCACCTTGCCGATGACGATCTGCACGAAGGAATGCACGATCCTGAGTGCGACATAGGCCCAGGCGAGCGTGGTGGCGAGGCTGTCCCCGCCGCCGGTCAGCGCCATGAAGAACATCAGCGCATAGAAGATCGTCGGCTGCTCGTGCAGGTGGTTGTAATTGTCTGCCGCCGAGCGGACATGGGCGGGCAGCTTGTCCGCATATGTCCCGGGATGTCTTGCATCGTCCGGCTTGATGCCGGCCTTGCCGAAAGCCGGCAGGCGCAGCGCATACATCCATATCCACATCACGCAGGTCCACAGGACCAGCGCCAGCACGGGCTTCAGGAAATCGATTTCAGGTGTCATGTTCAGCCTCCCATATTATTGTTATGAAAGGACTTTACGGCGCAGACGCCGCCCTTGGCAACTCATCTGGCGCGCCGAGATGGGCTGACAGGAAGGCGACGAAGCCCTCGATATCGTCATCCACGACGCTGTGCCCGCCCTGACGCAGAAAGAAGGCGATGCCGGCGGCGGGATCGAACTGTTTCATGTCGCCGCCTACCCCGCTCTTGCCATAAGCGCGCCAGACCTCGCTCGCCGCATAGGCCGCCCGATAGGTGGAATTGGGGTCGGCCCAGACATCGCGCCGCGCATTGCCGAGGAAAAGCGGGCGCGGCGCAATCAGCGCCAGCAGATGATGCTGGTCGACCGGCAGGCGCTCAGGATCATCGGCATAGGCCGCTGCTTCGGGCGCCATCCAGTGGGGATAGTTCTTCACCAGCCGGTCGAGCCGCTCGCCGATGGGCGAGCGTGAGAGGGCCGCCCCGCCAGCGCCTGTCTGATGGGCAATCACCGCATCGATCCGGCTGTCCCAGGCCGCCGCCAGCAGCGCCGCCTTGCCATGGCGGGAATGGCCGAGAATGGCCGTGCGCCCGGCATCAATGCGCGGATCGGCCTCCATCGCCGTCACCGCGGCGGAAAAGGCATAGGCCCAGGCCATCAGCGTCGAGCCGGGATTGACCGTGCCGCCGAGCGCTGCGATCGCCGGGCCGGCCTCATCCTTGTCATCGGGCACGAAGTCGCTGGCATGGAAGCTGGCATAGGCAAAGCCGGCATCGAAATAGAGCCCGACCGGCGCCTCGGCGATGTATTCGCCGAAGACCGCCGAGACCACCATGCTGGCCAGCTTGCCGAAATCACGCACCGTGCACGGGTCGCCGTCCATGCTGGTGACGGGTTGTTCGGGAAAGGTCGCGCAGTTCGAGCCGAAGGTCTGGGCGATGACGACCGGCACCTTGCCCGCGCCGGTGGGAAAGGCGGCGACCAGCTGGAAGGTGCGCGCGCCCTCGCCGCTGCCGATCGTGATGTCGAGTTCTTCCAGCGTGCCGCGCCCGCCGAGATAATCCGGCACGATCACCCGCCAGTCACCGGACTTGACCGCCAGCCCGTCCGGCCAGGCGCCATACAGCGTCTCCTGCAGAAGACCCTTCAGCCGCGTGCGCTCGGCCGGGTCGGAGACAAGGGCGCGGACATTGATGGCCGGGGTCGCCGCCGGCTTGTTGGCGGTGTCGAGGCTCGCATAGTTGAGGCCGAGCATCGTGCAGCTGGTGCCGATCAGCAGCAAGACCAGCGCCAAGAGGCCAAGGCCGATCCAGCGCAGAACTCTCAAGATCATGGGCGACTCTTCAACACCGTTTGCCTGGCCTGACTGCTAGCGCATCGCGCGCCCGGCTCCCACCCCCAACCTGTTTTCCTCTTGCGGGCCGCTGCAGTCACGATAGCGTGAGGTGCATGCGGCTCATCCTGTTTCTCCTGATCGGTAGCGTCCTCGGCATCGCCGCCGGGGCCGGCGCCGCCTTCTGGGCGGCCGGGATGGCGGGCGCCGGGCTGCGCCTCGGCAGCCAGATCGAAGTGGACGGCTGGTCGAGCGACTGGACGATCGGGTCCGAGGCGGCAAACCCCTGGACCCGGGCCCGCGTCGCCCGCCACGGCCTGCTGGCCCTGACGAAGGAAGAGGCCGTCTATTTCACCACTGCCACCGATTCCGAGGGCCGCCGCCTCAGCGAAGAGTGCACCTACCAGGTCAGCGGCGGGGCTATGCCGGCCCTGTGGTGGTCGGTCACGCTCTATGATGCGACGAGCTATCTGCCGCGCAACCGCGACAACGCCCTCTCCTTCGACCAGACCAAGGCCGAGGCGAGCGGCGAAGGCGATGCCTGGTCCTTCCTCATCGCGGCCGAAGGCCCGGAGGAAGGCGGCTGGGTCTCCAGCCATGCCGCCGGCCGGTTTGACCTGACGCTGCGCCTCTACAAGCCTTCGCCGGAGCTGATCGAAGACCCGGAAAACGTGCTGCCTGCACCGGTCGTTGAGCGCCTCACCTGTCAGGGGGGCGCCGGATGAGCCGCCCCCTCCTCGCCGGCATCGCCGCCTTCGTGGCCGCATTCCTGATCGCCCATTTCCTTGTGCTCGGCGCCCTGCCGTCCCGCATCATGTCGACCGTGCGCGGACAGATGGAAGAGCGCGGCCTGCCGCTGCATCACTGGCAGATGAGCCCGCGGGTGACACCGGAGACGCAGACCATCGTGCGCCCCTCGCCCGATCTTGCCTATGCGATCTGTCTGATCGACCTTTCGGGCGGGCCGGTGGAACTCGTGGTTCCCGCCTGGCCGGATTATGGTTCGCTGTCGATCTTCGATGCGGACACGGACAATGTCTATGCCGGGTCGCTGGATGCGCGCGGCGACAAGGCGACCGGAATGCGCCGGATCATCGTCGGGCTGGCGCGCCACGACCTTGACCGCTACGGCGCCGATGCCGAACAGGTCGTCCTCAACAAGCCGCAGGCCATCGCCCTCATCCGCCGGCTTGCGCCGTCGCAGGCAGCATGGGAGGCCGCCGCCGCGCTGATCCCGGCAAGCCGCTGCGCGCCGCTCTGAACGGAATTCAGGAGTTACTCCGCAGGTACCTTCTCGGCCGCTTCCCGCTCGGCCCGCATCCGCGCGGCCTTTTCCTCGACGAGGCGGACGATATGCTCCACCATGTCGGCATTCGAGACATTGTGATCGGCCCGTCCGTTTACGAACATCTTGCCGCTTTCCTTGCCGCCGCCGGTAAAGCCGAGATCGGTCAGCGCCGCCTCGCCCGGCCCATTGACGACGCAGCCGATGATCGACAGCGAGATCGGCTCGGAAATATGTGCGAGACGCTTCTCCAGAATCTCGACGGTTGAAATCACGTCGAAGCCCTGGCGCGCGCAGGACGGACAGGCCACGATATTGACCCCCCGCGTCCGCAGGCCGAGGGATTTCAGCATCTCATAGCCGACCTTCACCTCCTCGACCGGATCGGCCGAGAGCGAGACGCGGATCGTGTCGCCGATACCGGCCCACAGCAGCGCGCCCATGCCGATGGAAGATTTGACCGTCCCCGTACGAAGCCCGCCGGCCTCGGTGATGCCGAGATGCAGCGGCGCATCGGTCGCCTCGGCGAGCTGCTGATAGGCCGCCACGGTCAGGAACATGTCGGAGGCCTTCACCGAGATCTTGTAATCGTGAAAGCCAAGGTCATCGAGGATACGCGCATGATCGAGCGCGCTCTCCACCATCGCTTCCGGGCAAGGCTCGCCATATTTTTCGAGGAGGTGGCGCTCAAGGCTGCCGCCATTGACGCCGATGCGCATGGAGCAGCCATTGGCGCGCGCGGCGGCGACCACTTCCCTCACCCGCGCCTGCGACCCGATATTGCCGGGATTGATTCGCAGGCAGGCGGCGCCCGCATCGGCGGCCTCGATGCCGCGCTTGTAATGAAAGTGAATGTCCGCCACGAGCGGCACGGGCGAGGCCTTCACGATCTCGCGGAAGGCCGCAGTCGACTCCTCGGTTGGGCACGACACCCGCACAATATCCGCGCCCGCTTCGGCGCAGGCCTGAATCTGGGCAATCGTCGCGGCCGCATCCTCGGTCGGGGTATTGGTCATGGTCTGCACGGCAATCGGCGCATCGCCGCCGACCAGCACAGTGCCGACACGGATCTGGCGCGACTTGCGCCGCTCGATATTACGCCAGGGTCGGATGGGATTGTGGCTCATGGGAGCTCGCCTTGCGCTAGCCGTGCCGGTTCAGCGCCAGATGTGGCCCTTCATTGCAGCGAGGTAAAGGCCTCAGCGTGTGGTCTGGCCGTTGTCTTTTGCCGCAACCGTCGGCGCCGCCAGTTCGGCCGCGCGCACCAGCTGGTCATCGACCGAGATCGAGAAGACCTGCGCCCCTTCAGGGCCGAGCGGCGCCACGACCAGATCGCCAACGCGCCACTCGAAGGCGCCGCCATTGCGGGCGGATACGGTCCAGCCGGCATTCAGGCGCGGGAAATAAGTCTCACCCTCGGCCATGGTGCGGCTCAGGAAAATGGTGCCGTCGGCGCCGCGCACCTCCAGCCAGCCCTGACGCACCGCGACGATTTCCAGCGGCAGCTCGCTCGCCGCCGGCCGCGTCGCCCGGATGTCGGAGAACAGGCTGTCACGCGCCCCGGACACCGCCACCGGGGTCTCGGTCATCACGTCTTCGGCCGCCGGCTGGTTCATCACCAGATAGGTCGCCCCGGCCGCGATGGCAGCGGCCAGCACGGCGCCGGCAACCGCGATCAGTGGCCAGTTGGTCCGCGGTTTCTCGATCTGGCCCATCTTGGGCACGGGCGCTGCGGTCTTGACCTCCTCAAGGCCGCCACATTCGCGGGTATAGCGCTGCACCACTTCCTGTTCCGGCAGGCCGAGATAGCGCGCAAATGTCAGCAGATAGGCCTTGAGATAGCCCGGCGCGATATTCTGCACCTCCATCCGCTCGATCCCCATGAGGAAATTCTCGCGAATACGGGTGTCGCGGGCGATATCGGACAGCTGGAAGCCGAGCGCCTCGCGCACGCGCCGCAGCACCTGGCCCATACGCAGCGCCTCGCCTTCATAGGCAGAGGTGCGGAAAATCTCGTCTGCCTTGGCGCGGCCTTCGCGCATCTCAAGCTCGCGCGCCGCGCGCGGCGAGATCGGCATAACGTTCGAACGTTCCGTTCCATTATCCGTCACAGGGTCTGCGGACTTCTGTCCGTCCTCTTGCGGTTCAGGCGTAATATTCTGTGCCATATTCTACCAGTCTCAACGACCGCTCCCGTTTAGGGCTCAAATTTGGCAAAAAGCGGTCCAGCCCAAGGTAATTGCGCCACCGTGACCCTGCAACCGGCTTCATCTGTCCGGAATAATCGCTCCATGATCGGCCGCGATCCCTAACAACTGGTTACGGAACGCTTCGTTCGGTGTAGCCAGCGCCGCCTCGAGCCCCTGCCGGAAGCCGGCAAGATCGACCGATCTCAGCGCCTGCTTGACCGGGCCGATGGCCGAGGCCGACATCGACAGGCTGGTATATCCAAACGCCGCCAGGCACAGCGCCACCAGCGGTTCAGCGGTCGACTCCCCGCACACGGACCGGGCGATGCCGGTCTGCTCGCAGCTCTGAGCCACCATTTTCAGGAACCGCAGAGCGGATGGGGAGACAAGGTTGTAGCGGTCGCTGACCGCGGGGGTCATCCGGTCGGCGGCAAAGAAGAACTGCAGGAGGTCATTGGTGCCGACCGAGAGGAAATCCACCTCGCCGGCCAGATCCTCCAGCGAAAAGGCGAGCGCCGGCGTTTCCAGCATCACCCCGATTGCCAGCTTCCGGGGCCGCCGGCCGGTGCGCCCCTCGCTCCAGCTCACCTCTTCCTCCAGCAGCCGGCGCGCGGCACGGAACTCGTCCGGCGTGGTCACCATCGGGAACATCACCGACAGGGGCCCTTCCCCGGCGGCCCGCACAAGCGCCCTCAGCTGCCGGCGGAACAGGCCCTTGTGATCCAGCGCAAACCGGATGGACCGCCAGCCCAGCGCCGGATTTTCCTCGCGCAGCTGGTTGAGGATCGGCAGCACCTTGTCGCCGCCAAGGTCAAGCGTCCGGAAAACCACCGGGCGCGGCCCCGCCCGGTCCAGCACCCGGCGATAGAGCGCGATCTGGTCTTCCAGGCGCGGCAGGGTCTCCGAGA
>CAYQRX010000130.1:0-8563 GCA_964419865.1 uncultured Hyphomonas sp.
CGGGCCTTCAGATAGCCGCGTTTCCAGGGGCCGCCCTGAGGATCAAACTCGGGCACGTCATCAAAGAAGGAGAGTTTCCCATTCGGCAGGTGCGGCGGGAAGGAATGGGCGGCGCAAAGCTCGAAGCCGGGGCCGAAACAGGCGAAGGCGTCGCCCCGGCGGAAGGCGGCGACATCATTGGCAGTAAAACTGCGCTTGGTGCTGGCGCGCGCGGTATCTATGGGCGCCGGGTTGGCAGTGGGCGGCGGCTCGCCGGCGGCGTCCCAGACGACGCCCTTGCCGGAAGCGAGTTCGGCATCGGTGAAGAAGCCGGCCTGACCCTGACGGACGGAGAAGGCGCGGCGGCCGGCGGCTTCGCAATCATACTGGAAGAAGAACATACGCACGCCGGCAAAGGTGGCGTGCTGGGTGATCTCGATCTGGAATTTCAGCGTGTCGCCCGCTTGCGGGAGGCCCCCTTCATGGAAGGTGATCTCGCAGCCGAGGAGGCGGTAGACGCGCTCATCTTTGTTGCGCAGGTCTGCGCCCATCCAGCCGATGAGCGTGAGGTCTGCCTGGCCGCACTCGATCAGCGGGCCGGGGCGGATGCGGCCATTCTGCATCATCCAGTGATCGGCTGTGAGATCGGTTTCCGTCCAGATGACGCCCTTGCCATCGACGAGCGGGGCCGCGTCGATGCCGGTGATGCGGTCAACCAGCAACAGGGGCGGGGCGGGGAGGCGGACATTCCGGGCGTACTGATCCTGCTCTGCAAACGCGTCACCGAAGAAGGCGGACATCGGGCCGCGCGAGGCGGCCTCGATGGCGGGTCTGTCCCAGGGCTTGCCAGTGGGCGCGCGTTTAGTGAGGGGTTCGAGCCCCGACAGAACCTTGGCGGGACCCGGCCGGGCGGGGCGGGGCGCGCCGCCGGGCGGAGGCGGGAAGGGCATTGGCCCTGATGGCGCCGGTTCCGGCGCGGGCCTTGCGTAGACCGGCGGGGGCAGGGCCGGTGCCGGGGGCATGACCGCGCCGCTGCGTCGCACGGCCATCTGCTGCGCTGGCACAACCGGGGGAGCATACTGGGCGGGGCGGGATACTTTCAGAGCCGGCGGAGATGCCCATGGATGATGCCGGGCCTCCTCCAGCCGTTCAGCAATCCGGTCAATGCGGACATGGCGGCCTTCGGCATAAAGGGCTGCTGCGAGCCGGGCGATCTGGGTCAGGTCGGCGCTTTCGACTTCATCGGTGGCGACCGCAAGATGGGGCTTGTCCTTCAGGGTAAGGCGGATGGATTGGGTGAGGGAGTCCCGTGGGCCGAGCTCGACGAAAGTCCGTACACCGTCTTCCCATGCCTGGCGGACGGTGGCGGGAAAATCGACGGTCGTGACGGCCTGGCGCGTCAGCATGTCGGCGACCTTGGCCTTGGTGGGCTTGTAGGCAGCGTTGATGGCGTTGGCGTAGAGGCGAGGGCCATTCTCGACGCGGGAGACGGGGCGGGTGTGCAGCTCGCGCCATTTGTCCGCGAAGGGGGCCATGGCGCTGGCATGGACAATCAGGTGCTGGTGCATCAATGCGCCGGCGCCTTTTCCAAGCGACCGGGCAACGGCACGGCACGCCTCTGCAGGACCGCCGATCATCGAGTCGAGATCGGAATAGATGATCGTGATTTCGACATTGGGATGGGCGGCGACGCCCTTGCGGACATCGGCGATCGGCGCACGCAGGCGCCAGTTGGTCCAGTCACCAGGGACATTCGGCCCCCAGGCTTTCCTGGCCGTTTCGAAATTGCCGCCCAGATGGCGCTCATACATGGCGGCGTTTGAGATGTCCTTGAGGAGGCCGCCCATATCCCTCCAGTATCCGAAGGCGAAAAGGGCGTTTGACTCGCCAAGGGACAGGCCGAGGGCCGCTGTGGGCTGCAACTCCAGAATATCGCGGAGCAGGACGGCATGTGCCTGGGTAATGAGGCTGACGGCGCAGAGCTGTTCAAACTCTGTAAGCTCCGACTTGGCCAGAAGCGGCGTTATCTCCGCGGCCGCAGAAATGTCGCTCAGCCGTGCAGCCACGTCTGGGAAGGCTGCAAGCAGGGCGCGTCCCATACGCGGATAGGAGGCTGCCGAGCCGGTAAAGGCGAAGGCAAGTTCACCTTCCGGGGGGCCGCTACCATAGAAGATGCCTTCACCTTCCGGGACCCTGTTTGCGTCGAGCGATGCGCCGGCCGAGTCGCGCAGCGCCTGCAGAGCCACTGCATCATTGGCCAAGAGGGCGATCCTGAACTTGCCGCGGCCGCCCGAGCGATTTTCCAGCAAACGTTTTGCGAGCGCCGCGTGAGAGCCGGCCGCAGCCCAGAACAGGGCCGGCGTTGGCCGCAGGAGATCTGGCGACGGACGGACCGGTGCCGGGATGACGTCCGCTGTCACGGGCAGTGCGGCCTGTGTGCCACCGGCTGTGATCTGGAATGGGGGGAGGGGGGTGGTGAGTGCGGGCGCGGCAACGCCGCCGGCCGGTCCAAGGCCGCGGGCCGCGAGCGCGATACGTGCGGCAAGGGTAAACAGGGCTTCGCTGGCAGGGGCGTGACCATATGCGCTGCGCACGATCGGGGCGGCGGCGCCCTGCGTGACGGGTTGCCACCGAACTGCTGCGAGCGTCGCAAGGATCGGATCGCCGGCCGCCTCTGCATCGGCGCGGCGCTTGAGGACGAGAGCGGCCGACAGATCAGCAGGCTGCTCATTCAGGTCGGCGGCGCAGGCCACCTGTTCCGTTGCAAAGTCGGCGGCTGCGACGAGCGCAAGTTCAAGCGCGCCATCGCGCAGCGCATCGCAGGCCGCATCGAGCGCGGCAAGGCCGGACGATTCTCCTGCGGCGATTGCAAAGCCGCGCCCGCGGAAATCTTCAGCGACGGTGAGGCGGTTTGCATTCATGTTGGCCATCGCGCCGAGAACATCTGCGGGAAGCAGTGCCGGGGCGATGGCGTTGAGCGCTGCCGGATCATGGCGTCCTTCAGCGGCGATGCGTTCCCGCAGCAGCCAGCGGGCGGAATCGTTGGCGCAGCGCACGCCTGTGAAGACGCCGCAGCTCTCCGGTGCGGGCCGCGCGACGCCTTCAAGCGCAGCGGTGGCGACATCGAGGATCGCCAATTGTTGCGGTTCGCAGCGCATCAGATCGGCGGGTGGGGTGCGGGCGCGGACCGGGTCAATTCCAACGGTTGCGGTGGCCGGTGCCTTATGAATTGGCGCGTTCATCAGCCGTCGAAGGACGGCGCGTTCGCCCCGGTCCGGCCCGGCCAGGAGGCCAATGCCGCAGACGACGATTTCATCGGCATCAGTTTTCTTCAGGTCCGCACCATTCACATACTGCGTGCGCGGTTCATACTGTTCGACGATCAGGTGGGAATTGTTGCCGCCAAAGCCGAAATTGCTGATCGCAGCGCGGCGCGGGGCGCCGTTGCGCTGCCAGGGTTCAGCTTCGTGGAGCGGTGTCAGACCTGTGGACGCGATTGCAGGGATCAGCTTGCCCTCAAGCGGCATGGGGGGAAGAATTTCCCGCCGCATGGCGCCAGTAAGCTTCAGCAGGCTGGCAAGACCGGCAACGGTGATGAGGTGGCCGGTGTTGGCCTTCAGCGAACCGGCCGGAAGGCGCCGTCCGCCGAAAACTGCCGCCGAGGCGCGCACCTCGACGCCGTCGCCCACAGGCGTGCCGGTCGCGTGGCATTCGAGGAATCCGATCGTATCCGGATCAACTCCGGCAAGCGCGTAGGCCTTGCGCATTGCTTCGGCCTGGCCTTCAGCGTCGGGCGCGAGCAGGCCCTTGCGGCGGCCATCATTGGAGAGGCCGATGCCGCGAATGACGCCGTGAACGATCTCCCCCTTCTTTACATCGCCAAGCCGCTTCAGGATCACGGCTGCGGCGCCTTCTGACGGGACAAGCCCGTCGGCGCCTTCAATGAACGGGCGGGAGCGGCCGGTGGGGCTCAGTGCTTTCAGCGCGCTGAAGCCGATGTGGAGGATAAGATTGTCGGCGCCATTGACGGCCGCGACTGCGGCAATGTCGATCTGGCGCGCGGCGAGCTTCCGGCAGGCGATCTCGAGGGCATACAGAGATGAGGCACAGGCCGCATCAAGCGCGAGCGCGGGGCCCTTCGCACCGATCGCGTCGGCGATGAGACGGGCGGGGTAGCCAGAGTTGAGCGTGTCCGTTCGCGGCCGCGAGGTCGTGCCGGTGCGCCACACCTCTGCAGCGTAGCTCGCCTTCGCGCGGCTCGGATAGAGAAGGTTGGCGAGGATAACGCCGCGCTTTTCCGGCGCCACATCCTCGGCCATGACGCTGGCCCAGGCCTCTTTCACGGCGGTGAGCGGCCAGCGGCAGACCGGATCGAGCCCGGCCAGGTCATTGCGCCGCAACCCATCCGGTTCGTCGACAAGGCCGGAGACCCAGGCGGGGTTCAACTCGCCCCGATCAGCGAGGCCGAGCCGTTCCGGCGAGACGCGCCGGGTGACAACCCGCTTCTCCTCGATGATTGTCCAGAGGGCGTTCGGCGCATGAGCGCCGGGCAGGACGCACCCTTCGCCGACAATGGCAACCGGCTCGAACCTCACCGCGCGCCCCCGATGGTTCCGATAACGAGTTCAACCTGGTCCGGGTCGCCAGCCAGCAATTCATGGGTGAATATCCGGGCACCTTCAGACAGCGGAATGAGCGCAACACCTTGCTGCCGGAAATGGCTGGCTAAGGCTGCGTCGACCATGCCGCCTTCCCAGGGGCCCCAGTCGAAGACCTTGACGCGGGCGGCGGGCAGTTCATTGGCGAGGGCGCGGCCCGCATTCGCGAGGATCGCATTGGCCATGGCATAGTCGGCCTGACCCCGGTTGCCGAAAAAGGCGGACGCCGACGAGAACAGGCCAACATGGCGAAGCACTGTCCGGTCAATCTGTGCCAGAATGTGGAACAGGCCGCCGGCCTTTGGTGCGAAGACGCGGGCGAGTTCCGCTTCGGTTTTGTCGTCCACCAGCCGGTCTGCAATGATGCCCGCCCCATGAACTAATCCCGTGACCGGACCGAAGCGGCCGCGGATCGCCGCGACGGCCGCAGCGATAGATGCGGGATCTGATGTATCCATACGGAGATAGTACGCTTCAGCGCCGGCGGCGCGGATCTCGTCCAGCGTCGTGCGAATTTCCAGACCGGCCAGCGCGGCGCGCGCCGCAACGTCGATGCCCGCCGGGCTGAGCTTCTCCCCGCGCGCTGCAGCCGCCGATGCAATCAGCCCCCGGAGCGTCTTGAGATCGCTTGTTTCCCGAACACCCTCCGGCCAGGCTGTTTCAGCAGACCTTCCGGCGAGAATGAACCGGCCACCCGCTTCCCGCGCCAGGGCGACAGCGCAGGCCGCCGTGACGCCGCGCGCGCCGCCGGTTATCAGCCAGGTCCCGGGCGCATGGTCTGCGCCAAAGGTCGCCGGCTCTACCGCGCCGCCCAGCTCAGCGCGAAGTGCCGCGCCGTCCGGCATGAACCAGAGGTCATCGGTGTCATTGCCGAACCATCCATCCAGAGGCGGGGTGTCAGATGCATCGCCCTGCGGAAGGGTCCAGCAAACGATACGATTGTCCGGCCATTCCTGACGCAGCGTCCGGGCGAGCCCTTCAAGACCGGTATCGGGCGCCGAGCGCTGCAGGAATATTATCTGGCCGCCGGCCGGGCGGGCGCGGCGAGCGGCGTCGAGCGCCGCCCAGTGGCGGGCCGTCAGGTCGCCGTCGCCGAGGCCCTCGGTGATGATTGTAAGCCGCGTACTGCCTGAAGGGGCATCTACACAGGCCGCAGATCGCCCCGCGGCTGCGAATCGGGCCTCAAGCGCCCAGGCCATGTCGCGGCAGGCAGCCGTGATCTCCACCGCACCATTGGGCTCGGCATGGCCCGGCGTGGCCGGTGACCAACGGACCGAACGCACGTCGCAGCGGTAAGGTAAGGGCCCTGTTTTCGGCGGCGGGGGACGGCTGGAAACGGATGGTTCCCGGCCATCCCTCAGGCAAAAAAATCGGCGATCTTCCGGATGGTGCGCAGCTCGGCGAGGTGTTCAGGGTCGACCTCCGGAAGTGCCGGATACTGGTCGCGCAAGGCCGAGAGAATTTCGACCTGCTTGATTGAATCAACCCCAAGTTCGCCCTCAAGGTCCATGTCGTCCTCGAGCATCTCGGGCGGGTAGCCTGTCTTCTCCGCGATCAGGAGGCGGACGGTTTCTGCCGAGACGCCAGGGCCGTCTGCCGCGGCCGCGGAGGTGGGTGCAGCGGTCCTCTGCGGCGGCGGCGCTGTCGCGGCGGACGCACCGATCATGGCCGCGATGGCGGAGATGGTGCGAAGCTCGACAAGGCGCTCGGGTTCGATCTCCGGAAGCTCGGGCATACGGTCACGCAGTGTCGAGAGAATTTCGACCTGCTTGATGGAGTCGACGCCGAGTTCACCCTCAAGGTCCATATCGGGCTCGAGCATGTCCTCCGGATAGCCGGTCTTTTCCGAAATGATGGACCGGACCAGAGCGACCGGATCAGAACCGGGTTTGGGCGCCGGCGGCGGGGCGGCTGGCGCCGTAACCGGCACTGGCGGCGTGTCAGGCCGGGCGTGACCATTGGTGTAGGACTTCACCGGGGCCGGCGCCCGTGTGGGCGCGGCGGGCGGCGCCGCACTGGGCGCCGGCGGTGTCTCGGCCGTGTAAGGAGCAATCGCCGGCTGCGGGCGTGCCGGAGGCGGGAGGGCCGGGGCATCTGCAAGGGGTATCTGACCGCCGCCGAGCAGGGCGGCGGCAGCATTCAGATAGGCGGTGTGCGCTGCCGACGTTGCCTGAAGATAGTCGTGATGGCGCTGCGAGACCTCCTGCCAGATGCGTTCGACGGCGCCGGAAGGGGGCGCCGCGCCTTGCGGCCGGGGCGCAGGAGGCGGGGGCGTTTCGGATTTGCGAGGCAGATCGGACATGGGAGGGGTGATCCTTTCTGGGGCCGGAGCTGCGGCGGCGGCCGGGGGAGGGGATTGGGTCTGCGGTGAGGCGGCTGCGGCCTGGCGAGGCGGATTGGGCGCTGCGCGGCCGGCAGCACCATCCTTCGGCGGGTAGGGGCGGCCATAATTCGCGCCGGTCAGCATGACAGCATGCCGCGAGGGCGGCGGTTTCGGCGGTTCGGCCGGTGTATCGGCGAGCAGGGATTCAAAATCGAGCGCAATGCCTGCAACACTGAGGGCGCCGAGGGCAGACAGGAACTGCGCCACGCCATTCACGCGCTTGTTGTCGAGCGCGACCGCGAGATGATCGCGGCTGCCGAGCGTGTCGGCGACGAGACCGCCGACGACGTTGCCGGGGCCGATCTCGATGAAGACGCGCGCGCCGGCGGCGTACATGGCTTCGATCTCCTCCCGGAAGCGCACCGGCGTGGCAACCTGAGCGGCAATCGCGGCTGCCATGTCGGCGGCCTTGGCCTTGTAGGGTGCGGCGCTCGCATTGGCGTAAACCGGCAGGCGGGGCTTTTTGATCTTCAGGCCGCTGAGTATCTCCCGGAACGGGTCAACGGCCGGGCTGACCACACTGGAATGGAAGGCGGTGGCGACCGGCAGGCGGCGCGCCTTGATACCGCGACCGGCGATCAGTGTTTCCGCCTCCTGGATGGCGGCAACCGGGCCGGAGAGGACGACCTGGCTGGGGCCGTTATCATTGGCAATGACCAGTCCGCCAGCGACTTTCTCAACCACATACACAATGGCTGAGGCTTCGCACTGGACCGCCAGCATCGCGCCTTCATTCGATGCTGCTGCATCCGCCATCGCACGGCCGCGGGCGGCGGCAATGGTGAGCGCCGTCTCTGCATCGAACGCGCCGCCATGATGGAGCGCCATGATCTCGCCGAAGGAATGGCCGCCCGCCATGTCAGCCTTGAGGCCAAGGGCCGAGATCAGCGCGAGCTGCGCAAGGGCTGACGCGGCGATGGCGGGCTGGGCATGCTCCATGGCGGTAAGGCGCCGGGACTGGTTTCCGTACTCGACCTGATCGAAAGCCGCCGGCGGGAAGGCGAGTTTGTGGAGTTTGAGCGCACCTGTTACCGGATGGGTGGCGGCGGCGTCCCAGACTGCGCGTGCGGCGGGAAACGCCATGGCCAGGTCCGCGCCCATTCCTGGATACTGACTGCCCTGGCCGGAGAACAGGAAGGCGACCTTGCCCGGCGCCGGGGGCGCAAGGGAAAGGCTACAGCCCTGGGGCAGGGGCGCCTTTCCAGCTGTGCCGTCTGCGATCTGCGCTGCCAGACGAGCGGCCTTGGCCGCGAAATCGTCGCGGTTCGATGCGGTGATGGCCGCGCGAACGGGCGCGGCAGCGTCAAACGCGGCAAGCGATGCCGTCGCGGCGGCTGCGAAGGCATCGTCCGTGGGCGGAGTCTCGGCCGCGGCAGACAAGGCATCACCAAGCCCGCCCGCGTCATTGGCGTTGAAGAGGAACAGCTCCGCAGGGAAAACCCGAAAGGGCTTCGGCGCTCCGGGGCCGGCATACTCTTCCAGTGTGACATGGAAATTGCTGCCGCCAAAACCGAAGGAGCTGACAGCGGCGCGGCGCGGGCGG
>CAYQRX010000131.1:0-8531 GCA_964419865.1 uncultured Hyphomonas sp.
GTCAACCGGGCGCATATTGAGGCGATCCGGCCAAACGCCGCGGGCGATTTTGAAGTCACCCTGTCGAACGGGCAGTAGCTTGCAGGCAGCCGCCGGTTCCGGGCAGGTCTCAGCTGAGCTTATGCTCCCGGCGCGCGGCCCTGGCCGGCGTGAAGGGCGCAGATGAGGGTGAAGAGGCGCCGGGCGGTCTGGAAGTCGATGTCGACCTTACCTTCCAGGCGCTCTTTCAGAAGCTCTGAGCCTTCATTGTGGATGCCGCGCCGGGCCATGTCGATGGCTTCGATCTGGTGGGACGTGGAGGAGCGGATCGCTTCATAATAACTGTCGCAGATGGTGAAATAGTCCCGGATAACGCCCCGGAACGGCGAGAGTGAGAGGATAAAGGTGTGCACCTCCTCACCCGACTCGGTACGGATCGCAAAGACGAGGCGGCGCTCATGTTGGCTGAGCGCGAGGATATAGGGCCCGCGATCCTCGCCGATCACTCCGAAGGTGTTTTCCTCGATCAGGTCAAAGATGGCGACACGGCGTTCATGCTCGGCGTCTGGCCCCGAGGCGCCGAGCGTTTCTTCGTCGATATGAACAGCGACGAGCCGGTTTGCCCCCATGTCTCAGCGGCCCCGGTTCGTTCGAATGGAAACAGAGCGGCCGTGTGCCGGCAGGCGTTCGGCCTCTGCGAGGCGCAGCGCTGCGGGCGCCAGCGCTTCAAGCCCTTTGGGCCCGGCGCGCTGGATGCTCATGCGCTTGAGGAAATCATACAGGCCGAGGCCGGAGGAAAACCGCGCTGCCCGGCTCGTCGGCAGGACATGGTTTGAGCCAGTGACATAGTCGCCCAGCGCTTCGGGGGTGTGGTGGCCGAGGAAGACTGCGCCGGCATGGCGGATCAGCGGCAGCATCGCATCCGGGTCGCTGATGCACAGCTCGACATGCTCGGCCGCGATGATGTTGGCCGCGCGGGCCGCAGCGTCCAGATCCGGCGCAGAGATGATGGCGCCGTGATTGACCCAGGACTGGCGGGCCCGTTCGCCTGTCGCCAGTGAATTCAACTGGCTGTCCACAGCCTTTTCCACAGCCGCGCCCAAGGCCGCATCCAATGTGATGAGGATCGACTGGCTGGAAGGATCGTGCTCGGCCTGGCTGAGCAAGTCAGCGGCGACCCAGTCCGGATTGGCGGTATTGTCAGCAATCACGAGGATTTCGGAGGGCCCCGCGATGGTGTCGATGCCGACGCGGCCGAAGACCTGGCGCTTGGCCTCGGCGACGAAGGCATTGCCGGGGCCGACGATCTTGTCCACAGGCGCGATCGGCCCGGCGCCATAGGCCAACGCGGCGACGGCCTGCGCCCCGCCGATGGGGTAAAATTCAGTCGCGCCAGCCTTTAGCGCGGCGTAAGCAACGGCCGGGGCGAGCTCGCCATCAGGCGCCGGAGCAACCATGACGATCCGCTCGACCCCGGCAATGCGAGCCGGCACGATGTTCATCAGGACAGATGAGGGATAACTCGCACGCCCGCCGGGCACATAGACGCCGACTGCATCAAGCGACGTCCAGCGCCAGCCGAGTTCGACACCGGCTGCATCCGTGAAGCGGTGATCCGCCGGGCGCTGAGCTGCGTGATAGGCGGCGATCCGGTCATGGGCAAAGTCGATCGCCTCGCGCAGATCAGCAGGGCAGTCTGCGGCGATGAGTTCCAGCAGGATATTGTCAGACTGAAGAGTCGATGGGTCGAGCTGGAGACGGTCGAACTTCGCGGTGTGGTCCGCAACCGCTGCGCCGCCGCGCGCGCGCACATCCGCAATGATGTCCCGGACGATGCCGGCAACATCCTCGCCCTGCCCCCGATCCTCGTCAAGGAAGCGGCGGAGCGCTGTCTCGAAACCGCGCTCTGATGCGTTGAAGTGACGGGCCATGTGGGCCTTTCCGGGGCTGCCTGAACCCCGCTACATGGACTGCGGCCAGCCCGCTGGCAAGACAGCGGATGGGCAAATCCGGACTGCTTGGCAGCCCTGCAGCCGGCGCTTATCCTTGACTGGCTCAATGCAGGGAGACCGGAAAAGATGTTCAGCCATATCACACTGGGCACAAACGACTTCCCCAAGTCCCGGCGCTTCTGGCATGCCATTGCACAGACGCTGGATCTTCCGGTGTTCTTTAAACGTGATGACCGGCTTTCTTTCGGCACGGCAACGGGGCCGAAAATCTTCATCGGTGCCGCTTTCGACGGTCAGCCGGCGAGTCATGGCAACGGCACACATGTGGCCTTCCTCGCCAGAGACCGCGCGACGGTTGACGCCTTCCATGCCGCCGCCCTCGCGAATGGCGGGACAGATGAAGGCGCGCCGGGGCTGCGACCGCACTATCATCCGAACTATTACGGCGCCTATGTCCGCGACCCCGATGGCAACAAGCTGCAGGCCGTATGTCACTCGCCCGAGGGGTAGCGCCTACCGTTTGCGCCGCTCATGGCTCGGCACATGCCGGGTCGGCCAGACATAGTCGCTGTCGATCAGCGAGGCGTCGAGGGCCTCGACCGTGAGGACAATCTCGCCATCGCCAGCAAACAGAAGCGTGACCTGGCCGCCGGGCGGCTCCGCATCAGGGGTGAAATCGATGCTCAGAAGGGAGAGGATCAGCTCCGGGTCCGCTTTGGTGATGGCGCGCGTCCTGACCCCCATAACCCCGTCGAAGGCGAGCAGCGAACGCACACGCTGGCCCGGCTGACCCTTGCGGGTCGGCGCAGCCTCCCAGCGATAACGGTTGATCTCGAGGCTGAAACGGCGCTGCTTCTGCTCATATTTGAGGTTTCCGGCCTTGACCACGGAATCGCGGACCGCGGCGGCGATGATGCCGAGGTCTTCGACTTCTTCGGCAAAGAGGCGCAGCGGTTTGGTGTCGGTCATCGGGTCATCCCAAAGGAACTTTGATTTCAGCCGGTTCAATGCCGCATCCGGCGCCCAACCTCAACGGCCAATAAAACCCTCGCTCTCCGTCTGTGAGGAGCGCGGAGCCAAAGGTCACTCCTCATCCTCGGATTTGCGCGTAATCCTGGCACCGCAGGCGCCGAGCTTCTCTTCCAGCCGTTCGAACCCGCGATCGAGATGGTAGATGCGGGCCACAGTGGTTTCGCCTTCGGCGGCGAGGCCGGCAATGACGAGCGAGACAGAGGCGCGCAGGTCGGTTGCCATTACCGGCGCCCCGGTCAGGTGTTTCACGCCCTTCACCACGGCCTCCTGCCCGCGCACGGTGATGTCGGCGCCGAGGCGGGAGAGTTCCGGGGCGTGCATGAAGCGGTTCTCGAAGATTGTTTCGCGGATGATGCTGGTGCCCTCCGCCGTGCTCATCAGGGCCATGAATTGTGCCTGAAGGTCGGTCGGGAACCCCGGATGGGGCTGGGTGGAAAGGCTGACGGCCTTCAGCGGCGTGCCATTGCGCCGGATACGGATGGTCCCGGCGGCCTCGTCAGCATCGACTGTGACGCCTGCTTCACGCAGCTTGGCAATGAGCGCGCCGAGCGCGGCGACCGGGGCGCCCTCAAGGGTGACATCACCGCCAGCAGCGGCCGCGGCCATGGCATAAGTGCCGGCCTCAATCCGGTCAGGCATCACGGGATAGGTGGTACCGTTCAGCTTCTCGACGCCCTGGATGCGGATGATCGGCGTACCGGCACCGCTCACCTGCGCGCCCATGGTGTTCAGACAGCGGGCGAGGTCTTCGATCTCGGGCTCACGGGCGGCATTCTCGAGGATGGTCTCGCCTTTGGCGAGTGTCGCGGCCAGCATGGCGTGTTCGGTCGCGCCAACGGAGACGGTGGAAAAATTGATATGTGCGCCTTTCAGCCCATGAATGGCCGCGGCCTTCACATAACCCTGCTCGACACGCAGATCGGCACCCATCGCTTCGAGCGCCTTCAGGTGCAGGTCCACCGGGCGCGCACCGATGGCGCAGCCGCCGGGCAGAGAGACGGTGGCATGGCCGGAACGGGCGACAAGAGGCCCCAGGACGTTGAAGCTCGCCCGCATCTTCCGCACCTGATCATAGGGGGCGATGGTGGATTTCAGCTCCGCCGCGTTGAGATGGCAGGTGGACGAGCCCTTGGGCCAGTAAACCTCCACCCCCAGCGTCTCCAGCAGCTGCGCGAGGAAGCGCGTGTCAGCCAGATTCGGCATATTGGTGAATTCCACCGGCTGATCGGTCAACAGGCAGGCGACCATGAGTTTCAGGGCGGAGTTCTTGGCTCCGGAAACGGGTATGCGGCCGCTGAGAGGCGTGCCGCCGAGGATATGAAGACGCTCCATGGCGCGCATCTATAGCGCGCTTCGCGGCATTGTAAGGGCCGGATTGTGAAGGGAAATGCGTTTTCCCGGCCCGGCGGGCCGTTTACCTTTTCCTGGCAGTGTCCGCCGGCGGCCCGGGCATTTCCTTTCGGGCCGCCGCCTTGCGGCGGCGGAGATTCGCGCGCAGGGCCTCGGCGCGGCGGGCGGCGCGTTCGGCCTGTTCAGGGGTGGGCGGCTTCTGTGTCATATTGTGCGGCAAAACGGTCTTTTCATGGGGCGAGCCATAGGCTAAAGCCCGCGAACCTTTCCGGCAATGCCGTCGTAGCTCAGTGGTAGAGCGCGTCATTGGTAATGACGAGGTCGGGAGTTCAATCCTCCCCGACGGCACCAGCCCGCCTTTATTTCCTGACGCGGTCGGCCTTCCCGAAGGTAGCATCCAGCCGGGCGACCAGCTTCTGCAGGGTCGCGCCAATGGCCTGTTCGGTATTCGGGCCACGCTCGGTTGCGCTGAGCGGCTCGCCATTCTTGGGCCGCGCTTCGATCATGGCTTCGATACCCTGCGGGCTTTCGCGGCGGGTGCCGTCAATATCGCGCACATGGACCTCCACCCGGGACAGCCGCGGCGCAAACCGGGCGAGGCGGTCACGGATGCGGGTTTCAAAGTGCTCCTCCATCCGCGCATCGCCGGGAACCGCGTTTCCGGTGTTGAACTGGAAATCCATCACCGCACCTTGCGGCTGCGTTCGAGGACAGGGCGATGGCCCTCCGCGTCAAGCGCGCCCATTGGCGGGGCGCCAGGCTGCTGGTTCTGGACCTGCCCCTCCCCGGCCGTGCGCGATTCCGGACGGGTCTGCTCGGCCTCCTTCTCGGCCCTCTGCTTCGTCTCAAGGGCGCGGCGCGTGAGTTCGGCCTGGGTCTCCGTTTTGCCGGAGCGTTTCGGATCATTCATGACGGCCTCCCATATCGGTTGTACGGCCGGATGGGCCGCTTACATCCTCAACGCGCGCCCCGACCGGCGGTTCCCCCTGAAACTGAAGGTTTCCGCATTGCACTTTGCCGAGCGTCGGAAGGATGAGCAGGCCCACGATCAGCACCGAGAGCCCGAACAAGGCCCCGCCCTGCACATAAAGAACCGCGGAAACGAGCATGGCACTGCTCGACAGGATGAAGAGTATGGGAAGGAATGGATAGAGCGGCACTCGGAATGGGCGTGCTGCAGCCGGCTCTTTCATCCTTAGCCGGATGACAGCGACCCCGCTCGCGATCAGGAACACCCAGTAAACGGGCGCCGTATAGTCGACGAGTGTCTCGAAGCCTCTGTATGCGGCGCCGAAGCCGACAAGCGCAAGCGAGATCGATCCCTGAACAAGGATTGCATTGCGCGGACTGGCGGTGCGCATGTTCCAGCGCCCCAGCCAGGCGAGGGCCGGATACCGCGCCGCAGCAGCATAGGTGGTGCGCGCGCCGACGATGATCGTGGCATTGACCGAAGTGACGGCAGCGGCCACCACGCCGAGAGCAAGAATGATGCCCGCGCCTTCGCCGAATGCCAGCGCCATCAGGTCGGCCGCCGGGGCGGACGAAGCTGCCAGTCCCCCAAGGCCGAGCCCCCGGAGCATCGCCCATGCGGTGAGCAGGTAGAGCGCCGTGATGAGGCCGATGGAGATGACGAGCGCGCGCACCATGCCGCGCTCCCCGTCCTTCACTTCGGCGGACAGGGTCGCCGACTCGGTCCACCCGCCAAAGGCCAGAAGCACGAAGACGAGGCCATAGCCAAGCGCCCCGAGGCTGGGTGCAGAGGGCGTGCCGGGATCGAGCGGCGGCAGGCCTGCCAGGGCGATCTTCGCCGCGGCCGCGACGAGAATCAGAAGGCCCACGACAACAATGACCACAAGCAGGCTGTCGCTGGCCTCGCCGGCCGGACGCAGTTTCAGGGCCGTGAGCAGGAACACGCTGGCAAAGGCATAGATCGCGCCGCCATGAGGGCCGAGATCGACGACGCGGTTCATATAGTCACCGATGACGAAGCCAAGCAGCGCGATCGCCCCGGTATTGATGACGGCGAAGCGGGCCCAGGCGAACAGGAAGGCAAAGCGCCGGCCCCAGGCGCGCTCGAGGAAATGATAGTCTCCGCCCGGATGAGCGAAGGCAGCGGCGAGTTCGGAATAGCATAGCGCGCCGGCGAGCGAGATCAGCCCGCCGATGATCCATAGAAGGTAAATCAGGCTTTCCGAGCCGGCATTTGCAGCGACGAGTGAAGGAGACTTGAAGATCCCCGCACCGACGACCATGGCAAGCGTTACGACGACAACATAGCGCGTCGTGAACCTGCGCACCGGCGCTGGAGCTGAAGGGTGCATTTCATTCATGGCGCAGCCCCCGATTGCCCGGCCATGGGGCATGCTTCGGGGGGCGGCGTCAATCCGGCCTAATCGGCCTTGTAGAAGCCGATATTGTCGATCTCGAACCACGCGGTTTCACCGCCGCCCCGGCTAACCAGGATGCCTGCCTGCAATAGGTCATCGCCCTGCCAGTCTGGCGCAGAATCCGCGGTGCCTGCAAAGGCAAACTCCGCAAACGGAACGTGAATCTTTTGCCAGCTCTCACCAGCCGAAATCTCCGCCTCCCAATAGCCCGCCAGTGTGAGCAGACGCAGCCGGTATTGACCCTGCCCGAAAAGGTCGAGCGTGACGCCTTCATAGGCCGTGACATCGGCCGGGATGACCGAACCGCGGCTCAGCGGAAAGAGGACGGCGGCGAAGGGCGCGTCCTTCCGGGCCATGCGGGCAGTGGCGGACAGGACATGGCCGCCGGAAGGCTGCGGACGGCGGACGAAGGTGATGACCGAACGCTCGGCACCGAAGTCGAGATCCGTGACGGGCAGCGTGTCGATCGCCGTCCGCCCATCGGCGCGCTCGAAATCGTCGATGAGAATCTGTGCAGGCTTCGGTGAGGGCGTCAACCGCGGCAACGGCGCCGGGTTCGCGGCGTCATGCACGACTTCGCCATCGACCATCACCAGGCTGACATTCCGGATATCGCTGATATTCTCCCAAGGCTTGCCGCCGACAAGGATAAGGTCGGCGCGCTTGTCCTTTGTAATCGTGCCCCGGTCGCCGGCTTGACCGAGTGCTGCTGCGCTGTTCACCGTTCCGGCCATCAGCGCCTCGACCGGGGAAAATCCCGCTGCGACGAGCAGTTCCAGTTCCCGAAGCGTCGCTTCTCCATGCACCAGCCCGCCAATGCCGGCGTCGGTGCCGAGAGCGACCGGAACGCCTGCAGCGTGCAGCAGGCGGAGGTTTTCCTCCGCAATGCCGTATTTCCAGACACGCTGGCGGACGGCGGCATTGTCCATGTCCAGTTCCGGTGCACCGGGCCGGCGTGGCTCATAGATCGCAAGCGTCGGCGCATAATAGAGGCCGGACTCAACGATGTCGGCGATCTCATCTTCCCTGAGCACTCGGTCTTGCAGACTATGCGCAATGACATCGATACCGGCACGCCCCGCCAGGGCGCCGCGGGATGTGGTTACCGTGTGCGTCAGTATCCGTATGCCATTTGCCTTGGCTTCTTCGGCAAGCGCTTCCAGGGTCTCTTCATTCATGCTGGTCTCTTCGGGCGACCGGCCGTAGCGCCAGCCATCGGCGAAGACCTTGATATGATCGGGGTCATAAGGAAGCAGTTCCTGCACGGCGCGCCGGGCGGACTCGGGGGTGGCGACCCATTTGGTGGTCGTCTCATCGCTCCAATCAGCGCCGTGGCCGCCGGGCGTGCTCATCCGGGCGACGAAATTCACATGCGGCGCCGCAATGTCGCGCAGCCATTCACGGCGCGGGGCGAAAGCTTCGGGCGGCTGGTGGAAATCGTTCACAGTCGTGACGCCGGCGGCGAGATAGCGCGCCGCGATCTCCGGCATCGCCGAAGGCGTGCCTCGCGGGCCCCAATGTGTGTGCACGTCATAGAGGCCCGGCAGCAGCGCACGGCCTTTTCCGTCGACGAGGATGGCGCCGTGCGGCGCCTTCACATTGGGCCCAGCCTCGGCGATCCGGCCGTTGCGAACAACCACGGTTCCGCGCCAGGGCGCGGCGCCCGTCCCATCGAACACGTCCACATTGATGAAGGCCACAGGCGTCGGCGGTGAGGCCGCGGCGCCGGGGTGCAGGAGCAGAAGCAAAAGCCCCAGAACCGGAAAATTCAAAAGGCGCTGCATGAATTTCTCCTCCTCGGATTCTGATTTTTGCTTGCACTCGCATGCAC
>CAYQRX010000132.1:0-4847 GCA_964419865.1 uncultured Hyphomonas sp.
CCCGGCCCGGAAGCAGCCGCCATTTCTTCCGCTCCTCCTTCAGCCGCCAGTATTCGCCGATGTCCTCGCTGAGATTGGCCCGCCGGTCGGCGCGCATTTCTTCCTCCTCCGGCGCGCGCCCGCCGCGCTCCTCTGTCATCCGCTCGATCCGCGCCGCCTCGATGGCGTCCCAGATCGGGGCGTCCTCCTCGCGCTCGCGCAATTCTTCCGGCGTCGGGTCCGGGAAGACCGGCTCACGCCCCTCCTTGTCGGCGCGCACCATCTCCTCGAGCGCCTCGAGGGCGCCGCGCCGCCAGTCATCTTCATCCTCCTCCTCCGGGGGCGGATAATGTGCCAGATGGTCGTTCAGCGTCCGCCAGCCCCGGTCCAGCTTCTGCGCCTCGCGCAGCCAGCCGAGCCCATAGGCCAGATACCCCTCCTCGATCGCCGCCACCGCGCGCAGCTTCGCCATGTCCGACAGCTCCGACAGCCGCCGCGCCTTCGCCCGCGCGCCCAGCGCCTTCAGCTCCGGATAGTCCGCCTTGTCCGGCAGGGCCGGCCCGGCCGCCAGGCTCGCCCGCGCGCGGAGATCCTTCTTGCGAAAGCCGCATTCGCGCGCCCAGTGATGGATCGTGGACGGCGCAATCTTCAGGCGCCGGGCGATATCCACCAGCCGCGGTATTGTCCAGAATCTTTCGCACTTTGGATCATGCGACGGCGGCTCCATGGGGTTGAAGTTTCATTTCGTGTAGCGGCTGCATGTTCATGTATCGACGCGTGCTCCATTCGGTTCCGGCGACGTGCCGCAATCGGGCTGCAGCGAGGTTCAGGCAGGACTTTCCATCCGGAAACGCGCCGACGACTTTGGTTCGCCGGCGGATTTCCTTCATCAGCCGCTCCAGCGGATTGTTGGTTCGCAGCTTTATCCAATGGCTGTCGGGGAAGGCATAGAAGGTCAGCGTTTCCTGGATGCGCTCTTCAAGCAGGTCGGCGGCCTTTCCCATCCGCTGGCGGCGCAGCTCGGCGATCACGACTTCGGCCTTTGCCGCGGCCGCGTCACGGCTTTCCTGAGCATGGATCGCCTTCAGCATGTGGGCGACTTCTCGCACCTTCGTTGCCGGCACATGGCTGAAAACATTGCGATAGAAGTGCACGATGCAGCGCTGCCAGCGGGCGTCTGGCAGATAATCGGCCACGCTCTCAATCAGGCCGCGGCAGGCATCGGAGATGATCAGCTCGACGCCCGACAGGCCCCGGTCGACCAGATGGCGCAGGAAGCTGGACCAGCCCGATTTGTCTTCCTTTGCGCCTTCGCAGATGCCGAGCACATCCCGGAAGCCTTCTGACGTCACCCCGATCGCCACGAGCAGGGACACGTTGCGCACTTCGCCAGCCCAGCTTCGCTTCATCACGATGCCGTCTAGATAGACGTAGGGGTGCGTGCCTTCGATCGGGGCGTTGCGCCAGGCGTCGATCTTCTCATAGATCTTCTTGTTGAGGTTCGAGACCGTCGACGGCGACACCTTCGTGCCCCAGAGAGCTTCGGTGATATCCTCGACCCGACGGACCGAAACACCCGCCAGGTACATCTCGATCAACGCCTCTTCCACGCTGCTTTCGCGCCGGCGGTAGCGCTCAATGATCGCCGTCTCGAACGTCTGCTGGCGCAGCTTCGGCATCTTCAGCTTCACTTCACCCGCCTTCGTATGCAGGCTGCGCTCGTAGTGACCGGCCCGGGTGTCCTTGCGCGCTTCGCTGCGCTGGTAACGGTCTGCGCCGCACAAGCGGTCCGCCTCGGCATCCAGCATCGCGTTCAGGGCTTCTTCCACCGTCCCGCGCACCATCTCGCCCAGGTGATCCCTGATCCGAGCCTCATCGATGTGGACTACGTTCCCCATCGGCGTGCCTTCTCTCTCGTCCATCTTCGGTCCTCTCACTCTGAAAGGAACCACCGGCAAAATCAAATGTGCGAAAGATCCTGTACGTTATCCCAGCCGCTCGCCGCGCTCGGCCGCCTGGCGCGCCAGATGGCGCAGCGACCGGCTCGTCTCGGCGGTGTTCACATGTTTCGTCCGCTTGCGCGGCGGCGCCTCGGGCGCCCTCATCGGGGTCTCGCTCATGAGGCCCAGCCTACCCGCCCGCCAACCCGGTCGGACAAGCCCGCCGCCTTCTGCCGCAGATGCGGGGATCAGGGCGAGGATAGGGGAAGGCGAACGCGGCTGATTGCGGAGCCAGAGAAAGCGCTTGCCAGCGAATCCAGACGGAGTGGTAATCGTCCCATTTTTAAGCGGCCGGATTCAGTGAGTAGGTGAAGCTATTGGCGATGGGGATTTGGGAACCATGCCGTCACGGACTGGACATTCTTGAAATCGCATCGATCAAGTCGTGAAAGGTTGAACACGGCGACGAAAGTGCAGCCCCCTCTTTCTCCCGGTCAATGATGGATTGTCTGGACCGCCGCATAGCGGCATCAAGTTTGTCCAAAAAGCAATCGGCTGCCAACAACTTTTGTGATCTGCTACAGTAATCTGAAGTCAGAGTCGCTATTCTTTCTTTAGCTTGCGCTGTCGTAGCTGGAGCATTGTGGTCGGCGAAATGATAGATAAGCCATATCTCGAAACAAGGGTTCGAATAGGCAATCCCAATCCCAGCCGCATGTACTTCAGCTAAGGCCTGCGTTATACTGGGGTGGTCATCTCGATCAAATACGACCCAAACCGAATCGTTCTTCGTGAAGTCAGTAGCAGTTCTTTTCATCCTCGCTTGATGGGTTTTCGCCCAACTAACCAATGTCCTTGGCGCACCGCCGCATTTTTCAATGGAAATTGCAGCGCCGGAAAACTTCTTGGCTATGGAATGCAGATACAAAGGCTCTGTCACAGCTCCTTCGCTAAAAACAAACAGCTTGCTTTTAGGAGGCTTGAACGCAGCTTTTCTTGCTAGCTGGCGCCTCGACAAAGCCCTACCTCTACCCATTTCGTACCAACCATTTTGGCTCGATCTTCGTTGGGGTCGCACCTAACCGATCATCAAGGTAAGCCTTCTCAATATTGTCGGTTCTGCGCAATTTGAAATCGGATGCAGGAAACAAGCGCGATACACCGCATGCATTCTTTTCAACGAACCAAACCTCGTCTCGCCGAAGAAATTCATCCGTAAGAAGATTTGTGTCATGGGTTGTAAAAACCAACTGAGCGCCTTTGGAGTTCAACTCCGAGTCCAAGAACAGCTCCACAATTTGTTGACATGCTCGAGTATGGAGACTTGCATCCAACTCGTCGACAATGAATAGGTTACCCTCATCCAACGCTTTGAAGGCCGATTCCAGCAAGATTAACAAGCGCCTTGATCCTGCGCTTTCATCACTGGCGCTTAGCAAGCCGTACCCTTCTTCAGCCCCCAAATGCTTAAAGCGAACATCCGTAGACGGCGGCCCCTCCACTTCCGGTCCCATATCCTTCCCCAAGACCTCGGTGAGCGCGCGCGAGATCTTTTTTACTTGCTCCTGCACTTCTTCAGGCACATCGACATCAATCTTCTCATAATCGACTATACCTGTATCCATCATCCGCAGAAGGACGAGTACTCGCGGATCAAGTTCTTTTCTCCTCAACGCCCTAGATACATCACTGGGGCTGATGGCGTATTTCAAGCTCACATCAATCCCCGAAATATAGTCGGAGACAACTTTCAACTGATTATGATTTGCCTTCATAGCCGCGGATAAGAACAATGTGTCCTGTCGAGTGATGTCCGAAATAATCTGATTTCGGCCCTTTAGGTTTGAACCAAATGAAAAATCTTGGTGGTCCCGTTCAAACCAGACCTGCTTCTTGTTTCTTGGGTAAGCGTAAAGCCATTCCCTCTGAAAGGCTTCATTGTCGCAACTAAAGCCATACTGAAAAAGATTGTCGTCAGCGATGAAGACTATTTCCAAGGAGGTCGGAAGCTCCTCACCTAGCTTACTCAAAGTGAAGTGGCGCCTTGGAACTCTCTCTTCTGGACCAGCTTCCGAAAATGATTTCCGGACCGCTTGCTGTAAAAAAGAGACAGCCCGCAGCAAGTTGCTTTTGCCCGACGCGTTGGCGCCATAGATAGCAGCAACTGGAAGCAGTTTTTCGGCCAGAGAAAATCTCGTCGAACGCAAACCTGTCTCACGTCCGGTCAGGCTGGACGCAACCATCGAAATCGATTGCTCGTCCAGAAATGAGCGATAGTTCGACAGACTGAACTCAATCAACATGCAAGAGCCTCGATTTTGTGATGGTTTTTGCAGAAAAATCGCAAATATAACGTTTAAAACACTACTTCTAAAAACCCGAAAAGCAAACGAAAACTTGCCGCAGTAAAGAACCGCGCCGCGCCCCCTTCTTCAGGGGAGAGAGAGGGATTCCAACGTCACACCAGCCAAACCAAACCCAAACTTAACCCCTCCGCGCTATACCTAGCGTCTCAGCACACATGGAGGCGCCAGATGTGGGTTCATCGCAAGGAGCATTTCCGCAATGCGAGTGAGCGGCCGGAGCGCTCGCGCGTGGCGGCGACCATCTATTACCGCGCCGATGGGCCGGGGGCGCCCCCGCCCCAGGGCTGGGCCGAGACCTGCCCCGTCTGCGGCGCGCATATCCGCGTCTCGCGCCCCGCCCATGGCGGCACCTTCGTCACCGAAGTCCTCCCCTCCGGCCGCCACATCCCCCACCCCTGTTTCGACCGGATGAAAGGCAAACGCCCGAGCGAGGAAACGCTCGACCTGTTTGAGTGGCTTGATCGGAGATAGAAATCGCACTGCGATTTCCCGATCAAGGCCGCGCGCCGGGAGGCGCGTGGCGGGGAGGCGGTATGTCATCCCGGCCAAAGGCCGCAGGCCG
>CAYQRX010000132.1:4857-8461 GCA_964419865.1 uncultured Hyphomonas sp.
CACACCCCCCCCCCCCCCCTCGGGGGGGGGGTGGCCCGGGGGGGGGGGGGGGGGGCCCAGCCCCACACACCGCCCCCGCTGGAGCGCCGATAGAGTTTTCCCCCGCCGGTTGGCGTTTCCGTTGGAGTTTTCCGGCCGCCGCCCGCGCCCCCCGTGCCGGCGGGCGCGCCAGTGTTGCACCGGGAACACATTGACAGGTGCGGCCGGCCCTGTCATTTCAACACCTGTTGAAAATCAACGCTTGTTGAAAAAAGGCCCCTCCAGGGGGCGAACGGGAGGACCAAATGGCTGTAAATTTCAACAGATTCATGGCGATGGCGCTGTGCGCGACGGCGCTGACGCCGGTTGCCGCCTATGCCCAGGAAGCGCCGGGAGAGGCCGGGGCCAGCGAGGAGCGCCGCTTTGGCGCCATCGTCGTCACCGCCCAGCGCCGCGAGGAAAACCTCCTCGACGTGCCGCTTTCGGTCTCCGCCTTCGATGGCGAGCTGCTCGCCGAGCTCGGCGTGCAGACGCTGGATGAGGTCGCCAAGATTTCGCCGAACGTGACGCTGGAAGTCTCGCGCGGCACCAATAACACGATCTCCGCCTTCATCCGCGGCGTCGGCCAGCAGGACCCGGTCTCGGGCTTTGAGGCGGGCGTCGGCATCTATATCGACGACGTGTATCTAAACCGGCCGCAGGGCGCGGTGCTGGAAGTCTATGACGTTGAAAGGATTGAGGTTCTGCGCGGTCCGCAGGGCACGCTCTATGGCCGCAACACGATCGGCGGCGCGGTCAAATATGTCACCAAGGGCCTGTCGCACGAGCCGTCGCTGAAGCTGCGCGGCGCGGTCGGCTCGTACAGCCAGAAGGATGTGGTCGCCTCCGGCTCGCTGCCGCTCGGCGATACGTTCCGCATCGGCGGCGGCGTCGCCCAGTTCACCCGCGACGGCTTCGGCAAGAACCTCATCACCGGCGAGGAAAACTACAACAAAGACGTCTTCTCCGCCCGCCTCTCCGCCGAATGGGATGTGACGGATGCGTTCCAGCTGCGTCTGGCCGGCGATTATATGAATGACGAGTCGAATGCCCGTCAGGGGCATCGTCTGATCCCGGATCTTTTCCCGCCCTTCCAGTATCCGGTACTGAGCAATGTCTATGACAACCGCGCCGGTCTCGACGTGGTCAAGCAGAATGTCGAGGTCCAGGGCATCTCGCTGGTCGGGGAGTATGAGGTCAACGACCGGATCACCCTGAAGAATATCCTCGCCTATCGTGAGGACGAAGGCACAACGCCGATCGACTTCGATGCCCTGCCCGCTGCAGATGTGGACGTGCCGGCGATCTACACCAACGATCAGCTATCGAACGAATTCCAGATTCTCTATAGCGGTGACCGGCTGAACGGTATCGTCGGGGCGTATTATCTGGAAGCCAATTCCGGAACCGTGTTCGATGTGCTGCTTGGCACCACCGGCGACCTGCTCAATCTGCCGGGGCTGAATGCGCAGACCTTCGGAGACGTCAACACCGAGACCTGGTCGATCTTCGCCGACTTCACCTATGATCTGACCGATCAGTTCGCTGTCTCGCTCGGCGGCCGTTACACCGAAGACAAGCGTAACTCGACCGTGATCCGGCGGACCTATATCGGCGGCTTCTCGGACTTCTTCGGCGGCGCCGGCATTCCGATCGCCACGACTTCGAATTTCCAGGGCTCGGCAAAGTTTGACGATTTCAGCCCGCGCGTCTCGCTGACCTACAAGCCAGTCCCTGACCATACGCTGTATGCAACCTATTCGCAGGGTTTCAAGGGCGGCTCGTTCGACCCGCGCGGCCAGACGTCGGCCGCCCCTGATCTCAACCAGGACGGCGTCGTCTCGCCTGAAGAGATCTTTGCGTTCATGCAGTTCGATCCCGAAGAGGTCGACAGCTATGAGATCGGCTGGAAAGCGAGCAGCTTCGGCGGCCGTCTGACGACCAGTCTCGCCGCCTTCTTCATGGAGTATCAGGACGTCCAGATTCCCGGCTCTGTCGGCATCGACACAGATGGCGACGGCGTCAATGACACCTTTACGGGCGTGACGACCAATGCGGCTTCTGCCGATCTCTGGGGCATCGAGTTCGAAGGCTCAGCGGTGCTGGGCGAACAGATGTTCAACCAGTCCGACATGTTCAGCACATCCTGGGCGGTCGGTTATATCGATGCTCAGTTCAATGAGTTTATTGATGCCTTCGGCAATGATGTCGCCGATCAACGGGTATTCCAGAATACGCCGGAGTGGACAGCCAGCCTACGGCTGACCTACGACACGGAGTTCCACATCCTGCAGAAGCCGGGCCGCCTGACGCTGAACACGCTCGCCTCCTATCGCGGCGATTCGAGCCAGTTCGAAATCCGCAGTCCGCTCGACCAGGAAGCCTATACGCTGGTGGACCTGGGCCTGCGCTGGAAGCCGGATGACAGCCGCTGGGGCTTCAGCTTTACCGGCAAGAACCTCACCGATGAGCGCTATAAGGTGGCCGGCTACAATTTCATCAATCCGGCAACGGGCGCCCCGACGCTCGGGCTGGAAGGTGTTCTCAACGCCTATTATGGCGATCCGCGCACTTTCACCTTTGCTGTCGACTATCAGTTCTAGGGGCCGGATTTTCTTCCCGGGCTGCGTTCCAAGGGACACGGAACGCGGCCCTTTCGGGCCTCACTTCAAGGCGGCGTCTGCGGACGCCGCCTTTTTTCTTTATACGGAACGGGCTTGCCCTGGCTCAGGCACGCGCGCGCCGGGCGGAGCGGCGTTTCGCAGGCGGGCCTGACAGAGCGGCCGGGGCCGCCTGACGGGCCGCCTCAAACCCGCCGGCGATGAAATGCACCATATGCTCGCACGCATCGGCAAGATCATCAGAATGGCAGAGCCCGCCAGAGAGCTGATCGATCCGCCCGGTCTGCGCCAGCGTCAGCGTGAGCGCACCGGAAAAACACTGATAGCCCCAGAACAGATCCTTCTCGTCCATCCCCGGAAGTGCAAGGCGCAGCGCATCCAGGAATTTGCGAATCAGTGGATCGAAATGCTGAGCCATCAACCGCCCGCCCCACCCCGGCGAGTTGTTTACATAAGCAACGAGCGCATAATAATTTTTCCAGCCCTGATCTTCCAGGTGCGGACCGGTCAGCATCGGCTCGAGATAGGCTCGCACGATCGCCTCCACGGTCGGCGGGCCCGGCCGCGCCGCTTCAAGCGCCGCCACCAGCGCATCCTCGCGCCACTGGTTCACGATTTCTGCACGCCGGATGAAAACGGCGTCGAACAGCTCTTTCTTCGGGCCGAAATAATAGTTCGGCAGAGCAAGATCGACCCCTGCCCGCTTGGCAATGGTTCGCAGCGTCACCCCATCAAAGCCGTGGGCGCTGAACTCGGCTTCGGCCGCATCCAGAATGGCGGTCCGGCGATCGGCCTTCGGCGGCGGCATCTGTTTTCGCGCGCTCAGTGTCTGAATCCTCCGCAGGCCAATTTCCTGAAACTATGGGCCTGGCCACCTGATTGTCAAAGCGGCCCATTTCACTTGCAATCCTGCCGCCTTTCCGGCTAAATTTCAACATCTGTTGAAACGGGGCGTCAGCCCCCGT
>CAYQRX010000133.1:0-8384 GCA_964419865.1 uncultured Hyphomonas sp.
GCATGATGGGGGTCGAGGCGGTAGAGCCCCGCCGGGGCGCCATTGGCGAGGGCCGGCTCCGGCAGGATGGCGGCCGGCTCGACGGCGGAATAGGCCGGGGCCAGCTCGGCCGGCGCCGGGGTGGCGCAGGATGCAAGGCCGGCCACAGCCAGCAGGGCGGCGGCGCCGGGGATCAGGGCGCGAAGCGGGGCGGTCATGCGGGGGTCCTCCTTGTCCCGTCCGGCAGGCGCCCGGACCGGGCGGCCACTATATCCCCGCCGCCGGCGATTCCCAGAGGCAGGTTGCCAGAGACCGGTGGAATGTCCTTTGACAGCCGCCGGGGCGCGCTCCATCCTGCGCGGCAAACACCATCAAGGGGGAATATCCGATGACCGTTGAACTTCTGGCCGCGCTGATCGTGATTGCGCTGGGCATCGTGCAGGTGATGTGGCAGGCGGCGGAGTATCGCCGGGTGCACGGGGTCGCCTATGCCAATACCGCCCAGGACGCGCCGCCGGCGACGGCGCCGTCGGCCCTGCTGGGGCGGCTGACGCGGGCGCTGCGCAACCTGCATGAAACGCTGCCCTTCTTCCTCGGCGTGGTCATCATCCTTGCCCTGATGGATTACAGCACGACCGCCACCCGGATTGCGGCGCTGGCCTTCGCCGGGGCGCGGATCGTTTACCTGCCGCTCTATGCCGCCGGTGTGCCCTGGCTGCGCGGGCTGGTCTGGACGGTGTCGCTGGTGGCGCTGATCTTCCTGGTGGCCACGGCGCTGGGCGCGGCGGACTGGGGCGGGCTGCTGGGGGCGCTGTAGGGGCGCTGGTGCGCCTGGGGCTTGCTTCTCCGCTCTCCCTTGGGAACAGCGGAGGATAAGAGAGCCCTTCATGCCGGGGCAGGTCTGACTAGGGCAGTTCGTTGATGGCGCCGACGTCGAGGACGGGGGAGGCGTCGATGCCTTCGGCGCCGAGCAGGGCGACGAGGCGGGTCAGCGCCGCGTTGACATAGGCCTGTTCCCAATCCGGAAGGCGGGCAAAGCGGGCGCCGAATTCGGCCTGGAGGAGATCCGGCGCCTCGGCCAGCATGGCGCGCCCTTCCGGGGTGATCTGGACCTGCACGGTGCGCCGGTCGGCGCTGCCGCGCGTGCGCTGGATGAGGCCGCGCGCCTGCAGCCGGTCGAGCAGGATCGAGATGGTGGCCTGTTTCAGCCCGGCGGCGCGGGCGAGTTCACCCGGCTGGGCGGCGCCCTTGGCGGCGAGTTCCTTCAGCACGACGAGCTGGGACGGCGTGAGGCTGGTATCGCGCGCCAGGCTGCGGGCATGCGCATCGACCGCTTTCAGGATGCGGCGCAGCGAGATCAGGGCCTGTTCGGCTGGCTCGGGCGGCGAATCCGGGCCGGGAGAGAGTGGGTTCATGCGGCGAAACTAAATCATATCGATTGAGGAACAAATAATTTGTGCTTCTAATTATCCATGCGATTACCGGAGGCTACGCAACTCCCGTCAGGATTGTAACTGTTTAAAACCGGCTTCGGGGTTGACATTCGGGCGTGAATGATAATTTGACGGTCTAAATAATAAGAAATGAATGGGAGCCGTCATGCCAAATGAGGCCACCACAGCCGGGGCCGATATTGCCGCCGACCGAAGTAACACCCGGGCAGCCGATGAGCTTGAAATCGCCCTGCCCGGGCCCGAAGACGCCGCAGAGGTTCATGCCCTGATTGCGGCCTGCCCGCCGCTGGACTGCAATTCGCTGTATGCCAATCTGATCCAGTGCACCCATTTTGCCGGTCACTCAGCGGTGGCGAGGCTGAATGGCAAGGTCGTTGGCTGGATTTCCGGCCATCGTCCGCCGGAAAAGGACGACACCTATTTCCTCTGGCAGGTCGCCGTGCACGCAGACGCGCGCGGGCGCGGCCTGCCGCGCCGCATGCTGGCGGACATCCTGGCCCGCCCCCAGCAGGCCGGTGTGCGCCAGATCGAAACCTCGATCACGCGCGGCAATGAGGCCTCCTGGGGCCTGTTCCGCAGCATTGCCGGCTGGCTCGGCGCGCCGCTGCGCGAAGAGGCCTGGTTCGACCGCGACCGGCACTTTGCCGGCCAGCACGATACCGAATTCCTTGTCACCATCGGCCCGTTCGGGGCCGGCGTACCGTCCCGCTGACGCGGGCGCCTCCGTCAACCCTGCCTTAGCGAGCGAAACAGAAGGAGCCATCCGATGGCCTATGAACACGGCTCAGCCCCCGCCACGATTTTCGAGCGCCGCGAATCCCGCGTGCGCAGCTATTGCCGGTCATTCCCGGCCGTCTTCAAGACGGCGCGCGGGGCGACGCTGATCGCCGAGAACGGCCGGCGCTATATCGACTTCCTGTCCGGCTGTTCGACGCTGAATTACGGCCACAACCATCCGGAACTGAAAAAGGCGCTGCTCGACTATATCGAGAGCGACGGGCTGGCCCACGGCCTCGACATGCACACCCGCGCCAAGGCGGCTTTCCTCGAAACCTTCGAGAAGCGCATCCTGAAACCGCGCGGCATGGACTATCGCGTCATGTTTCCCGGGCCGACGGGGGCGAACGCCGTCGAGGCGGCGCTGAAAACGGCGCGGAAGGTCACGGGGCGGACGAATGTGATCGCCTTCACCAACGGCTTTCACGGCATGACCCTCGGCGCGCTGGCCGCGACGGGTAATTCCGGCAAACGCGGCGGGGCCGGTGTTCCGCTCAGCGGCGTCAGCCATGAGGCCTATGACGGCTATTTCGGCGAAGACACCGATACGGCCGAACAGCTGGACCGGCGCCTGTCGGACCCCTCGTCCGGCCTCGACAAGCCGGCGGCGATCATCGTGGAAACGGTGCAGGGCGAAGGCGGGCTGAATGTCGCCTCCGATGCCTGGCTGCGCCGGATCGAGCAGATCGCGCGCAAGCATGGCGCGCTGCTGATCGTTGACGACATTCAGGCCGGGATCGGGCGTACGGGCGGCTTCTTCAGCTTCGAGCGCGCCGGCATCCGCCCGGACATCGTGACGCTGGCGAAATCGCTGTCGGGCCTTGGCCTGCCCTTCGCGCTGACGCTGATCCGCCCCGAGCATGACCGCTGGAAGCCCGGCGAGCATAACGGCACCTTCCGCGGCAACAACCACGCCTTCGTGACGGCCAAACGCGCGCTGGACCTGTTCTGGAGCGATGACGGTTTCGAGAAGGAAACCCGCCGCAAGGCCGAGCGCCTGCGCGCTGGCCTCGAAAAGATTGCCGCCTCGAGTCCGCATGCCGGCCGCCTGAAGGGGCGCGGCATGATGAGCGGTATCGAGATGGACAGCGGCGAGTTCGCCGCCGAAGTCTGCGCCGAATGCTTCGATAACGGACTGATTATCGAGACCAGCGGCAGCGAGGACGAGGTCGTCAAGGTGCTCGCCCCGCTCAACATCATCGATGCCGACCTGGACGCCGGCCTCAAGATTCTCGGCGACGCCGTGCGCGCGGTGAGCGCGCGCCGGCAGAAGTCTGCCGCCTGACCCCCAAGGAGATAAAAAAGAATGATCGTCAGAGACCTCGCCAAGGAAATCCTCACCGAGCGCCGCGTGGACAGCGACGGCTGGTCGTCGGTACGCCTGCTGCTGAAAGATGACGGGATGGGCTTTTCCTTCCACATCACCACCATCCATGCCGGCGCTGAGCTGAAGATGCACTACAAGAACCATCTCGAGAGCGTGTTCTGCATGGAAGGCACCGGCTCGATCGAGGATCTGGCCACCGGCGAGCGCCATGAGATCCGCCCCGGCGTGATGTACGCGCTGAACAAGAATGACGCCCATATCCTGCGCGCAGATGCCAGCGGCCCGATGCTGATGGCCTGCGTGTTCAACCCGCCCGTGACCGGCAAGGAAGTGCATGGCGCCGACGGCGCCTATCCGGCCGATGTGGCACTTGCGGAAGAAGCCTGAAGGAGACAGAGATGATGAAAGAGGCTGATACAGCCGAAGACCTCTACCCCTCCCGCCACAAATCACAGGCCGAATGGCTGGATCGCCGCGATCCGGTCGTGCACGGACTGCCCGGCCAGGAGCCGCCGGTCGACCGTAGCCTGATCGATGCCTATGTGCGGGACGGTTTTGTCGTGCTGGACGATGTGTTCACGCCGGAGGAAGTGGCCGTACTGGCGGCCGAGGCCGAGGCGCTGCGCGGGCGCGGCGGCCTGATCCCCGAGAGCCGTATTTCCGAACGCGGCCAGGAAGGCGCCGACGCCGTGCGCTCGGTTTTTGCGCCGCACCGCCAGTCGGACGTGTTCGAGCGCCTCTCGTCCGATGATCGCCTGGCGGGCCTCGCCCGCTTCATCCTGGGCGACGAGGTCTATATCCACCAGTCGCGGATCAATTACAAACCGGCCTTCCGGGGCAAGGACTTCTACTGGCATTCGGATTTCGAGACCTGGCATACCGAGGACGGCATGGCGCGCATGCGGGCGGTGTCGATGTCGGTGATGCTGACGGATAATCATCCGCAGGCGGGCGTGACGATGTTCATGCCGGGCAGCCATATGAACTATCTGACCTGTGTGGGCGAGACACCGGACAATCACTACCGCGAATCGCTGAAGAAGCAGGAATATGGTGTGCCCGATGGCGCGAGCCTGTCGCGGCTGGCCGAGGCCGGCGGCATTGTCGGCCCGTCGCCGAAGGCCGGCTCGGTCGTGATCTTCGACTGCAACACGATGCACGGCTCGAACAGCAATATCACGCCCTATGAGCGGGTGAACGCCTTCTTCGTGTTCAATGCCTGGAGCAACCGCCTGGTGGAGCCATTCGGCAAGACCCGTCCGCGCCCGGAATTTGTGGCGCACCGGCAGGTAAAGCAGCCGATCCGGCCGGCGCCGGCCCGTCTGCTCTCATCCGCAGGGGAGAAATGATATGAAACGCACAGTCGAAAAAATCGGCGGGACCTCAATCTCGAATACCGAGGCGATTCTCAGGAATGTGCTGATCGGAGAGCGCAAGGGCGAGGCCCTGTATAACCGCATCTTCGTCGTCTCAGCCTATTCCGGCATGACCAACCGTCTGCTGGAGCACAAGAAATCCGGCGAGCCGGGCGTGTTCAGCCTGTTCGCGGGCGCCGGCAACAAATGGGCGTGGACCGAGGCGCTCTCTGCCGTGGCCGTGGCCATGGAAGAGAAGAATGCCGAGATTTTCGGCGGCGATCCGGAACAGGTGACGGCCGACACGTTCGTCCGGGAGCGGATCGAAGATGTCCGCAACTGCCTGATCGACCTCCACCGGCTGTGCTCCTATGGCCAGTTCCGGCTGGATGAGAACCTGACCACCGTCAAGGAAGTGCTGTCATCGCTCGGCGAGGCCCATTCGGCGTTCAATACGGCGCTGCTGCTCAGGAAGCATGGCGTCAATGCGCGCTGCGTCGACCTCACCGCCTGGCGGGACGAGCGCGACATGTCGATGGAAGAGCGGATGCAGGATGCGCTGGCCGACATTGACCTGGCCTCGGAGCTTCCGATCGTGACGGGCTATGCGAGCTGCCGTGACGGCCTCGTGCGTCAGTTCGGCCGGGGCTATACGGAAGTGACCTTCTCGCGCCTGGCTGCGATCACCGGCGCGGATGAGGCGATCATCCACAAGGAGTTCCACCTCTCCAGCGCCGACCCGAAACTGGTCGGCGAGGACAAGGTGCGCAAGATCGGGCTCACGAATTTCGATGTCGCCGACCAGCTCTCGAACATGGGCATGGAAGCGGTGCACCCGAAGGCGGCGAAAATCCTGCGCCAGGCGGGCATTCCGCTGCGGGTGAAGAACACGTTCGACCCGAAGGATGAGGGCACGGTGATTTCCGCCGACCACGCCCCGGAGACGCCGCGGGCGGAGATCGTCACCGGCCTGAAGGGCGTCTACGCGCTGGAAGTGTTCGATCAGGACATGGTCGGCGAGAAGGGATATGACGCGGCGATCCTGGATGCGCTGACGCGCCATTCCATCCGTATCGTGTCGAAATGTTCCAATGCCAACACCATCACTCATTATGTCGAAGGCAGCCGCAAGGCATTGAAGCGCGCCGCCAGCGACATCGAGGCGAAGCTTCAGGGGGCTGAGGTTTCGACCAGCCGGGTGGCGATTGTCTCGGTGATCGGCGCCAATCTCGACGAGCCCGGCATCACGGCCCGCGGGCTGACCGCGCTGCACCAGGCCGGCATCGCCCTGCTCGGCCTGCATCAGGTGTCACGCAAGACCGATGTGCAGGTGGTGATTGGCGAGGAGGCGTTTGACAAGGCGGTCTGCGCCCTGCACGCCGCGCTGGTGGAGCAGGTGTCGGGCGAGGCCGCCCGCGCCCGGGAACTGCGCCCGGCCGCCTGATGCGCCCGCTGTTGCGGCCGGGGCTGGTCCTCACCGGATACGGCGGGCTGACAGCCTATCGGAACATTCTTGTTCTGGTGGCCGCACTGACGCTGCTGCAGGGCGCGATGGCGGCGCTAGCCGTCGTCATGTCGCTGAAACTGCTGGCCGCCGGTGTCGGCGGGGCCGGGATCGGCCTGGTCGCGGCGGCTTATTCGGCCGGATTTCTCGGGGGCACGCTGATTGCGCCGCTGGAGATCCGGCGGATCGGGCATATTCGCGTGTTCACGCTGCTGGCCGGCATCTGCGCACTGGCCGGGCTGACGCTGGCGCTTGCAGGCGCCAGCCTGGCCGGATGGTCGGCCTTGCTGGCGCTCGCAGGCATCGGCGCCGCCGGGATGCTGACGGCGGGGGAGAGCTGGATCGCCAATGCCGCGCCGCCGCAGAGCCGGGGGGCGATCCTCGGCTTCTATCATATGGTCTCCAAACTCGGCGCGATTGCCGCGCCATTCCTGGTCGCCGCCGCCCTGGCCGGGCTCGGCGCCTTCATGGTGGTGGCGGCGCTGTTCATCGCAGCGCTGGTCCCGGTCGCGGCCACCAATCGCAGCCAGCCGGAGCTGGTGGCGGCCAAACCCTTCGGCCCGCGCCGCCTTCTGGCGCAGGCGCCCGCCTCGGTGTTTGCGGCCTTCTGCGCCGGGGCCGTCAATAATTCCGTCGCCCAGCTCTACCCGGTCTTCGCTGCCAGCATCCGGCCGGAGGACGCCGCCAGCTTTGCGGCGCAGTTCAACGGCGCGCTGCTGACCGGCGCGATGATCGGGCTCTGGCCGATCGGGCTTGCATCCGACCGGTTCGACCGGCGGCTGGTCATCGCGGTGGCCGCCGGGATCGGCGCAGCCGCCGCAGCCGGGCTTGTGCTGGCCACGGCGATCAGCCTGCCCGGCCTGACGCTGGCGCTCGGCGCGGCCTTCGGGGCGGGTTCGCTCAGCTATTACGCCGTGGCGGTCGCCAATGCGGCAGACCGTGCGAGTACGGATGAGATCACCTCGATGATGGCCGGCATTCTCGTCATCTGGGGCATCGGCTCGGTGATCGGGCCGATCATCGCCGGCGGTTTCCTGCAGCTTGTGCCGGGCGGGGGCGGGCTGTTCCTGTTCGCGGCGCTCGCCCTCGGCGGGCTGACGCTCGTTTCGCTGTCGCGCATCGCCATGTCGCCGCCGCCGCCGGAAGAAGCGCGCGAGCCGTTCAGCGTCTCGCCCGCCACCAGCCTCGCCATCGCCGAATTCGACCCGCGCGGCGAAACCGAACAGCCAGACCTTTTCGCGAGCCTCGATGAGCCCGCCGCACCGGAGACAGCTTCATGATCACCGCCACCAGCTTTGTCCTGATCCTCCTCACCTTCGTGGCCATCGGTCTCGCTTCGGGGCGCAAGGCGCGGGGCAGTCGCAATGACTACTATCTCGCCAGCCGCAGCGTTCACCCGTGGCTGGCCGGCCTGTCGGCGGTGGCGACCAACAATTCGGGCTATATGTTCATCGGGGTCATCGGCTTCACCTATCAGACGGGCCTTGCCGCGATCTGGCTGATGATCGGCTGGATCCTTGGCGATTATATCGCCTCGACCTTCATCCATAAGCGGCTGCGGCGCGCGACCGCGCAGACGAATGAGGCCTCCTTCGCCGGCGTCATCGCCCGCTGGCATGGCGACACATTCGGCGTCTGGCGCAAGATTGCGGCCGTCATCATGGTGGTGTTTCTCGTCGCCTATGCGGCGGCGCAGATCTCGGCCGGCGGGAAGGCGCTGGAAGGCGTGCTCGGCATCAATCCCTGGACCGGGGCGATCACCGTGGCGACGATGGTGCTGATCTATTCCATCGTCGGCGGCATCCGTGCCTCGATCTGGACCGATGGGGCCCAGTCGATCACCATGATCGTGGCCATGAGCGTGCTGCTGATCGCCGCCTTTGCCGGCGTCGGCGGTGTTGGCGGGGCGCTGGAGCGGTGGAGCGCCATTCCGGGCTTCCTAGACCTGGCGCCGGAGGGTCTCCTGTTTCCGGGCGCCATCGGCCTTG
>CAYQRX010000134.1:0-5780 GCA_964419865.1 uncultured Hyphomonas sp.
GCCACTTGCACAATCATTCAAGCATGGATATGCGGACGCGCTATTTCGAGGATTACCCACTTACGATCACGCAGCCGCAGACAAGACCATCTTGCCAGGGCTGCTTGCCGCACCCGCTGCCTCACAAAGGAAACAGACATGGCTACCAAACCGAAAACCGCAAAAAAGACGCCGGCAACCAAGGCGCCGGCAAAACCCGCTACCGCCAGCAAGGCTGCGCCTGCAAAGAAGCCAGCAGACGTGCTGACCCTGAAGCACATCGCGGCTGAGCTTTCCGAAGCGCACGAAATTCCGAAAAAGCAGGCCGAAGCTGTGGTCAGCGACTTCATCGACCGTATGGGCGGCCACCTGAAGAAGGGCAAGAAGCTGCGCATCTCGGGTCTCGGCGTTCTCGAAGTCCGCAAGCGTCCTGCCCGCACTGGCCGCAATCCGGCCACCGGCGAGTCAATCAAGATCAAGGCGTCGAAGAAAGTTGCCTTCCGTCCGTCCAAGGACCTCAAGGACCGCGTTCTCTAGCTTCTGGGCGAGACCCAACAAGGATGCCCGGCCGCAAATCCTGCGGCCGGGCATTCTTCATTCGGGTGATGGCGCAAGGCTGCGCGGCGTAGCTCTCAGCCGCTCAGGCTGGGCAGGTCGAGGCCATGCTGGCGGGCGCAGTCGATCGCGATCTCGTAGCCGGCATCGGCATGGCGCATGACGCCGCTGGCCGGATCGTTCCACAGCACTCGTTCGATGCGGCGGGCGGCGGCCTGCGTGCCATCGCAGCAGATGACCATGCCGGCATGCTGGGAATAGCCCATGCCAACGCCGCCACCATGATGCAGTGACACCCAGGTGGCGCCGGATGCGCAGTTGAGCAGGGCGTTCAGCAGAGGCCAGTCAGAGACAGCGTCCGAGCCATCCTGCATCGCCTCGGTCTCCCGGTTGGGGGAGGCGACGGAGCCTGAGTCGAGATGATCGCGCCCAATGACGACGGGAGCTTTCAGTTCGCCGCTCGCCACCATCTCGTTGAAGGCGAGACCGAGGCGGTGGCGATCCCCCAGGCCGACCCAGCAGATGCGTGCCGGCAGGCCCTGGAACTTGATCCGCTCACGGGCCATGTCGAGCCAGTTGTGGAGGTGGGGATTGTCCGGGATCAACTCCTTCACCTTCTGGTCTGTTCGGTGGATGTCTTCCGGATCGCCTGAGAGGGCGGCCCAGCGGAAGGGGCCAATGCCTCGGCAGAAAAGCGGGCGGATATAGGCGGGCACGAAGCCGGGGAAATCGAACGCGTTTGCCACGCCTTCATCCAGCGCGACCTGGCGGATATTGTTGCCATAGTCGACGGTGGGCACGCCGCGCTTCTGGAACTCCAGCATGGCGCGCACGTGTTTGGCCATTGAGGCACGCGCGGCTTTTTCCACACCTTTGGGATCGCTGAGGCGGCGCGACTTCCACTCCTCGACGCTCCAGCCTTCCGGCAGGTATCCGTTGACCGGGTCATGGGCAGACGTCTGGTCAGTCAGGAGGCCTGGCAGCCGGCCCATGTCCAGAATCCTCGGCAGGACTTCACAGGCATTGCCGAGCAGTCCAACAGATTTTGGCGTGCCCGCCCTGCAGCTGTCCTCGATCATGTCGAGGGCTTTGCCGAGATCATCCGTCCACGCATCGAGATAGCCGGTGCGTATCCGCATCTCAATGCTTGAGAGCTGACATTCGACTGCGAGGCAGGAGGCACCGGCCATCACCGACGCGAGCGGCTGGGCCCCGCCCATGCCACCCAGCCCGGCCGTCAGCAGCCATTTGCCTTTGAGGTTTCCGCCATAATGCTGGCGGCCCATCTCGGCGAAGGTTTCATATGTGCCCTGAACGATGCCCTGCGCGCCAATATAGATCCAGCTGCCGGCCGTCATCTGGCCGTACATCATCAGGCCCTTGCGGTCGAGTTCGCTGAAATGGTCCCAGTTCGCCCATTTTGGCACGAGGTTCGAGTTGGCCAGCAGCACCCGCGGGGCGTCGCTATGGGTCCGGAAGACGCCGACAGGTTTACCGGACTGGATGAGGAGTGTCTCATCCGCCTTCAGCCGTTTCAGTGTGGAGACAATCGTCTCGAACGCCTCCCAGCTGCGCGCTGCGCGGCCGATCCCGCCATAGACGACAAGGTCTTCCGGCCGCTCGGCGACATCAGGATCGAGATTGTTCATCAGCATTCGGAGGGGCGCTTCTGTCAGCCAGGTCTGGGCGCTCAGCTCTGTGCCCCGAGGCGCGCGGACTTCGCGGATATTGGCGGGATAGGGCATAGGGCTCCTCCTCAGGGTGTTTCGGCAAAAGCAAGGCAGGCGGCGAGCACATCGCGCAGGGTCGCCACCATCGGCGCGGCAAAGTCCGGATCATAAGGCACCGGCCAGTCGAGATCGCTGACGGGCCCTACTGGCTCGCGCAGATAGCCGCGGCAGGACAGTTCCATCTGCACCGCGTGGACATGCGTCTCCGGCCGGCCATGATGGCGTACCGTCCAGCCGCCCCGGAAACGGCCATCCAGCACGGTCGGCTCGCCGGAGGCCGCGCAGATCCGCTCGATGTTCCGGGCGAGCTCCGGCGCGCAAGTGGTCAGATGGTTCGAGCCGACATTGAAGACCGGCAGCAATCCTTCAAACAGACGCGGCACTTTGGACCGGATCGAATGGGCATCATAAAGCACCACCCGATCATGGATGGCGCTGAGGCGCCGTATCTCGTCGGAAATCGCGCCGTGATAGGGACCATGATAGAGGGCCCGGCGCTGCTCGATCTCGTCCGGACCCGGCTCGGCGCCTTCATGATACAGCGGCGCGCCGTCGAATGTGGCCAGGGGGCAGAGCGTTGTCGTCGTCTGACCGGGATAGAGAGACGCTCCGGAGGGGTCGCGGTTTACGTCGATCACCGAGCGGGAGATGGCCGTATGAATCAGAGTTGCCCCGATTTCTGCGGCAAAGCTGTAGAGCCGGTCGACCCACCAGTCCGTGTCACGCAGCGCCCGCTCTGCCGACACGAAGCCGGCGGCGACATCGTCCGGCAGGGTCGTGCCCGTATGCGGCAGGGTCACGATCAGCGGCGCCTCGCCCTGGGTTATCGTCAGCCAGCTGGCGTTCATGCGTCCCGCTCCAGGCCCGGCATGGAAACGCCTGCTACGCGGCGGATTTCGCCGGAGCGGATCAGTGCTGTTGCGGCTTCGATATCGGGATAGAAGAGCCTGTCATCTTGCAGATGTGGTACGTCGCGGCGAAGGCGCCCGCGGACCGCCTCCAGGGCGCTGCTGGATTTGAGCGGTGCGTGAAAGTCGCATGCCTGGGCTGCGGCGAGAAGCTCGATGCCAAGTATATGATCGAGATTGGCGGTCATCCGCATCAGGCGGCGCGCGCCATGGGCGGCCATCGAGACGTGGTCTTCCTGATTGGCTGAGGTCGGGATCGAGTCGACGCTGGCGGGGAACGCCATCTGCCTGTTCTCGGCGACCAGCGCGGCTGCCGTCACCTGCGGGATCATGAAGCCGGAATTGAGGCCAGGTTTCGGTGTCAGGAAGGCCGGGACCCCGGAGAGGGCGGGATCGACCAGCATGGCGATGCGCCGCTCGGCGATCGAGCCTATTTCGCAGACCGCCATCGCGATCATGTCGGCGGCGAAGGCAACCGGCTCGGCATGGAAGTTTCCGCCGGAGAGCGCTTCATCCGTTTCCGGAAAGATCAGCGGATTGTCGGAGACGCCGTTGGCTTCAGTGAGCAGCGTATCTGCCGCCTGTCTGAGCAGGGTCAGGGCCGCGCCGGTGACCTGCGGCTGGCAGCGCAGGCAATAGGGGTCCTGCACGCGCGGATCATTTTCGAGATGCGATGCGCGGATGGCTGATCCGGCCATCAGATCACGGAGGGCGGCTGCGCAGTCGATCTGCCCCCGATGCCCGCGCAATGCGTGAATGCGGGCATCGAAGGGCGCGTCGGACCCTCGCGCCGCTTCGGTTGAGAGCGCGCCGGTCACAAGCGCGTTCTGCAGGAGGCGTTCGGCCTCGAACAAACCGACAAGGGCCCAGGCTGTGGAGAACTGAGTTCCGTTCAGGAGAGCGAGGCCTTCCTTGGCGGCGAGCGCGGGCAGGGGGTCAAGGCCGACATTGTCGAACGCCGCCCCGGCAGCCATTCGCTGTCCGCCCAGGAAAACATCTCCGACACCGATCATCGCGCAAGCCATGTGAGCAAGCGGCGCAAGGTCGCCGGACGCGCCGACCGATCCCTGGCCTGGCACCAGCGGCAGGAGGTCCGCCAACAACATCGCTTCCATCAGCCTGACGGTCTCGCAGCGTACGCCAGAGGCGCCGCGGCCGAGATTGGCAAGTTTCAGGGCCATCATGAGGCGGACGATTCCGGCTGGCGCAGGTTCGCCGACTCCGGCGGCATGGGAGAGGACGATATTGCGCTGGAGCGTTTCGAGTTGCTCCGCCGGGATGCGGACAGCGGCGAGTTTTCCGAATCCTGTGTTTATGCCATAGACGGCCTTGTCTCTCGCAACGATACGCGCAACGGCATCCGCGCTTTCGCGCACCGCGTGATAGGCGGCCGGATCGAGCGCTGCGGCGGCCCCCTGCCAGATGGCGCGCCATTGTTCGAGGCTTGCTTTGCCGGGCGTTAGCGTGACCTGTTTCATTGCCCTCTCCAGATCTTGGCATGCAGCCGGTTGAGGCCGATATTGCTGACGAGTTCGGCCGGGGCGGCGATATCCCAGATGCTCAGGTCACAGTACTTTCCGGCCTCAAGCGTACCCGTCTCTGTTTCGATACCAAGTGCGCGGGCGGCATTGCGCGTTATGCCGGCCAGGCATTCCTGAGGCGTCATCCGGAACAGCGTCGCGGCCATGTTCATGGCGAGAAGAAGCGACGTCATCGGCGACGTCCCGGGGTTACAATCGGTCGCGACGGCGAGGGGAACCCCATGGCGACGCAGGGCTTCGATCGGCGGTGGGCGCGTGTCGCGAAGGAAGTAGTAGGCACCGGGCAGCATCACGGCGACGGTACCGGCCTTGGCCATGGCGGCGATGCCGGCGTCATCCAGATACTCCAGATGGTCTGCCGAGAGCGCATTGTGGCGCGCTGCCAGCGCGCCCCCGCCAAGATCAGAGAGCTGGTCAGCATGCAGCTTGACCGGGAGGCCCGCCGCGCGCGCCGCGGCGAAGACGCGGTCTGTCTGCTCCGGCGTGAAACCGATGGTCTCGCAGAAAGCATCGACAGCATCGGCGAGGCCCGCTTCCGCCGCAGCGGGGATGATCTGCTCGCAGACGAGGCCGATATAGGCGTCGGCCTGTCCCTCAAATTCCGGCGGCACCGTATGGGCGGCGAGCAAGGTTGTCGTCACGCTGACCTTGCGCCGGCCGGTGAGCGCGCGAGCCGCGCGCAGCTGTTTCAACTCATTCTCAAGGTCCAGTCCGTAACCTGACTTAATCTCGATCGTGGTCACGCCCTCTGCGATCAGCGCGTCAAGGCGCGGCAGGCTTTCGGCGATGAGGTCTGCCTCGCTCGCCGCGCGCACGGCGGCGACAGTCGAGCGGATGCCGCCGCCAGCCCTGGCAATCTCCTCATAGCTCGCGCCTTCAAGGCGCAGCTCGAATTCCCGCGCGCGGCTGCCAGCATAAACAAGGTGAGTGTGGCAATCGATCAGGCCAGGCAGTATCCAGCGGCCCTCGCAGTCGATGACTTCAGCAGCGCTCCTATGAGCCGCGGTGGCTGCCGGGCCAGCATAGGTGATCCGCTCGCCTTCGGCGATCACCACGCCGTCTTCGAT
>CAYQRX010000134.1:5790-8360 GCA_964419865.1 uncultured Hyphomonas sp.
GGCGCGGCGCGAAGGTGGCCAGCCTGGCATTGGTCCAGATCCGTACCTCAGTCATCCGCCGGGTCCCGTTGTCATCGTTTCCGCCGCCTTGTAATATGTATATACATAATCGACGAGTGGGAGGAATGTCCAGTGTCGCTGAAGCAGGCCGAACGCCTCTGGTTCGACCATGCGCTGCTGCCCGATGGTTGGGCGAGCGATGTGGAAATCACTGTGGCCGGCGGCCTGATTTCGGCTGTTGAGATGGAGACGCCGCCGCCGGCCGGAGCGGTCCGCGGGCGGAGCGTCGTTCCCGGCCTGCCGAACCTTCACTCCCATGCCTTCCAGCGGGCCATGTCCGGCCTCACCGAGACGCGCGGGGCAGGGCGCGACAGTTTCTGGTCCTGGCGCGACCTGCTCTATCGTTTCGTCGAACGCCTGACGCCGGAGGATGTCCGGGCGGTCACTGCGATGGCGTATGCCGAGATGCTCGAGGGTGGCTTTACCCGCGCCTGTGAATTTCACTACCTTCACAATGACGCCGAGGGGGCATGCTATGCCGACCCCGCAGAGATGGCAGCGCAGGTAATCGGGGCGGCAGACGAAACCGGGATCGGCTTGACCCTGCTGCCGGTCTTCTATGCCCATTCCGGGTTCGGCGGGCAGCCGCCCCTGTCCTCGCAGAGACGCTTTGTGTCCGGAATTGACCGCTTCTGTCACATCATTGACGCGGCGCGGGCGCATGCGGCGGCGCTGCCAGACATGGTGCTCGGCATCGCCCCGCACAGCCTGCGGGCGGTGACGCCGGATCAGCTTCAGACGCTGTCGGCGTTGCATACGTCCGGGCCTGTCCACATCCATATCGCCGAACAGGTGAAGGAGGTTGAGGACTGCCTCGCCTGGTCCGGCGCGCGGCCTGTGGAGTGGCTGCTGCAGAACGCAGATGTTGATGCACGCTGGTGCCTCGTCCATTCAACGCACACCACAGGCGGGGAGATCCGCGGGATAGCCGCAAGCGGCGCGGTCGCAGGACTTTGTCCTGTGACCGAAGCGAATCTCGGCGACGGTATCTTCGACGCCCATGCCCTCCTTGCTCATGGCGGCCGCCTCGGTGTGGGAAGCGATTCAAACGTGTCGATTAGTGCCGCAGACGAGCTTCGGATGCTGGAATATTCCCAGCGATTCAAATACTTGTCGCGCAATGTGCTGGCGGCTGAAGGTCAGCCTTCGACCGGCCGTGCCCTGTTCGACCACGCTCTTTCCGGCGGCCACCGAGCCAGCGGCACCGAGGGCGGCATCGTGGCAGGGGCGCCGGCCGATCTCATCGCCTTTGGCAGCGCTGTCCTGCCGGAGGCCGCCGATGGCGGAGACAGGCTGCTGGATGCGTGGATTTTCCGGAATGTTGGGGGGGCTGTGTCGGATGTCTGGCGCAGGGGCGCGCATGTGGTGCAGGGCGGGCGGCATGTGCGGCGCGGCGAGATCGAAGCGCGCTACCAGGCAGCGCTGGCGCGGCTCTTGAGCTGACAGACCGGGACAGTTCGGGACATTCGAGGACAGATGCCAGACACTTCCGCCGCCCTTTCCGTCAGTGAGCGCATCCGCGCAGACATCGAGCGCCAGATACTCTCCGGCGCGCTGATACCCGGCGATCCGATCCCGCTCGAACGCGAACTGATGGCCGCCTATGACTGTTCCCGCATGACTGCGAACAAGGCGGTAGGTGATCTCGTCAGCCGGGGGCTTGTCGTGCGGCGCCGGCGGGCGGGGTCATTTGTCGCCCATCCGCCAACCGGCTCGACCATACTCGACATTCCGGACATCCGGCTCGACCTCGAGCGTCGGGGCCGCCGCTACGGCTTCCACCTGCTGCGCCGCACGGTGCGCAAAGCGCGCAAGAGCGACGCGGATGAGCTGGCCCTGGCCGGAGGCGGGCGGCTGATGGAAGTGCGCGGGCTGCATGAGGCCGATGGTGAGCCCTTCGCGGCGGAGCGCCGGCTGATCAGCCTTGCGGCAGTTCCCGAGTGTGAAGATGCGGACTTTTCCAAGACACCGCCCGGCACATGGCTGCTCCAGCATGTACCCTGGTCGCAGGCCGAACACCGGATTTTTGCCATTGGGGCGCCAGCCGATGAGGCGGGCCTTCTCGGAATTGCGCAGGGCGCACCCTGCCTGCTGCTGGAACGGCGGACCTGGCTGAAGACTGTTCCGGTCACCCATGTCTGGCAGACTTTCCCCGGCGACCGGCACTCCTTTATCGGATCGCTGTCGCGCGGCCAATAGCCGGCTCAGCCCCCGCCGGCGGCATGATACGCCCGCCAGCAGCTTCGGCCGGCTTCATTATAGGCGCGCATCGTCTCCACCATTTTCAGGAAAAGGGCCTGATTGGAGAGTTCGGGCGGCAGCAGGGGATCGAAATTGATCGTGCGGATCACGGCCTGGCCGATCAGCAGTGTTTCGCGGGCGCCTTCTGCGACGCCGAGACCGGGAAGGCGGCGCAGGCTCTCTTCCATCGCCGTTACGGCGCGCCTGTAGGAGGCTTCGAGTTCGGCCGCCGACCACAGCGCGGGCGTGAGCGGGCCCTTGCCCTGTCC
>CAYQRX010000135.1:0-8178 GCA_964419865.1 uncultured Hyphomonas sp.
CGTGCGCCGGTCCGGCGTGCGCTGCAGGTCGCCTGCAAGGCGCAGTTCCCGCGCCGTGCCCGGCGGCCCTTCCAGCCCCGCCGCTTCCAGCACCAGCGGGCCGCGCATCGTGCCGCCGGCGCCCTCCAGTTCGGCATTGAGCGCCGCCGGCCCGGTCGACCAGCCATTGGCCGCCGCACTCTCCCAGCCGGCTTCGGCGACGGCCAGGGTCAGGGCATCAAGGATGCTGCCGGCCTCAAGACTGGGCAGCGTGTCGAACCCGGCCTGCCCGCGCGTGCGCAGCGCCGCGACCCGGGCCCCCTCCGAACTGCCCGAAGCGAGGCGGGCCGACCATTCGAGCGAGGCAGGCCCGTCCATGGCGAAGGGAAAGGCTGCTTCGGCGGCAAGGCTGAAGCCCGAAGCGGCGAAGCCGCGCGCAGCCGCCTCGTCTGCGCCGATATGCAGCGCGCTGGTGACCTGCCCGTCCTCAACGCGCGCCGTGAGACGACCTTCGCTGAGCGACAGGCGCGCATCGCCGAGCGCCAGCCGCGCCGGGTCGATGGCGAGCGACAGGCTCGCCTGCTCCGGCAGCCGGCCGGTCACGTTCAGCGTCGCCGCCGCCGGGCCAAAGGGCGTTGCAAGGTAAATGCGTGCGTCCCGGATCTCCAGCGGCGGGGCAGCGCCCGTTCCGGTGCCGGTCGGCGCAGCGAGGCGTTCGAGGCCGTAGAATTTGAGCCCGGAGGAGTCGAGCGTACCGCGCATCTCGAGGCCGGAGATGCTGACACCGTCGATCCGCGGCGTCAGGAAGCCCGGCCAGGAGATCAGGGCGCGCACTTCCCGGGCCTCGGCGGGCACATTGCGGCCGGAGCCGATGCGAACGCCGGTCAGTGTCGCGCCATCGGCGCTGATCCGGGTGAATTTGGCGTCGCAGCTGAGGTCGCGATCGGCGCACCAGGCTTCCAGCGCCCGTTCAGCAATCGGCTTGCGTAGCAGCCACACCAGGACGGTGGAAAAAAGCAGGAGCAGGACAAGCCTCGCAATTAACCGTCCGGTCCACACAAGCGGGCCGGCCGCAGGGCGCTGCGACAGGCGCTTCATCTCGGTGGCGTCTACAGGTTTCACTGGTCCGGCCGGCTTGCTTCTTGCTAGTCCTGAGTCTTAAATTCCTAAACTGGCTTGTAGGCCAGACGCTGCAAGTTCTCGAATCCTTAAGTTGATCGGGGGACAAAATTGAGGCGTGCAAGACAGCGGCCAGCGTCTCAAGGCCGGGGGCGTAGCGAAGAACGGGATAGACAGCTTGACCCAGACCGACCCGAACACTGTTGAAGCCAAGGCATCAAAGCGAGGCCTGTCGCAGGGCATGAAGAGCCTGGTGGTGCTGGCGGTGCTGGGCTCTGCCTCGGCGATTACCGGCGTGCTGATGGCCGGCCGCCAGCCTGCAGTGATCGACCAGACGGCTGAAGCGGCCACCGTTCCGCCGCTGGCCGCGCGCCTGGTTTCGGCCCTGGACCTGACCGACCTGCCGAAACCGCTGGTCAAGGCCGAGGGCAAGCTGGAGCGGAACGAAACGCTGACCGGCCTTGTCACCCGTCTCGGCGTGCCCGTCTCGGAAGCCAACGCCGCCCTGCAGGCCGTCTACTCGACGGACATGCTCGACCATCGCCGCCTGCGGCCTGGCCTGGCAGCGGAGACTTTTGTCGAGGATGGCCGGCTGACCGCGCTGTCGATCAAGGCCGACACCGATCGCAGCCTGCTGGTGACGCGCAAGATGGATGGCGGCTGGACGGCGACGGAGCTGAACGCAAAGCTGATCCCGAGCTATCAGCGCATCACCGCCGAGATCGAGGGTTCGATCTATTACACCGCGCTGCAGCTGGGCGCGGGTGATCAGCAGGTCGTCGATTTCGCCAGCGCATTCGCTTATGACATTGATTTCCAAAGGGAAATACACCCCGGCGACCGGTTCGAGATTTTCTATGAGACCTTCGTGGATGAGCGCGGCAATCCGGTGCGCCATGGCGAGGTGCTGTATGCCGCCCTTGATGGCCGGGCGCTGAAGCGCGGCTTTTACCGCTTCACCCCGAGCGATGACGGCATCGCCGACTATTTCGACGAGAAAGGCGAGAGCGCGACCCGCTTCCTGATGAAGACGCCGATCAATGGCGCGCGGATCTCCTCCAATTTCGGCAACCGGCGCCACCCGATCTCCGGCTACACCCGCCTGCACAAGGGGACGGACTTCGCCGCCCCGACCGGCACGCCGATCTATGCCGCCGGCCATGGCACGGTCCAGCGCGCCAGCTGGAATGGCGGCTATGGCAATTATATCCGGATCAAGCATGCGAGCGGCTATGAAACCGCCTATGCCCACCTCTCGCGCTATGCCAGCGGCCTGAGATCGGGCAAGCGCGTGCGCCAGGGCGATGTCATCGGCTATGTCGGCTCGACCGGCGCCTCGACCGGGCCGCACCTGCATTATGAAGTCTGGGTCAATGGCAAGGCTGTCAATGCCATGTCGCTGAAGCTGCCGACCGGGCGCAAGCTGGCGGACGATCCGCAGGTTCTGGACGAGTTCATGCTGCACCGGACGGGGATCGACGCGCTGCGCATGGCCCATAGCGGGCCAATGGTTGCCGCGTCGCTTCAGGAAGCAACTGTAAGCCCCTGATATCTAACCTGTTGCGGGAGTAGCCGGACTCGCCTCTCGCGTGAGGCGATTCTGGTCCCTTTTTTGCTTCTGCCCTGTCAGACCGCCGGCAACGGCCAGTCCAGGGAGACCCTGCGCCATGAAACGCAAGCCCAAGACCCCGAAACCGCGCCGGATCGCTGTGGGCGTTAAACGCCTCGACAATCCGGCACGCCTGGCAGAGCGCATCGCCGGCATCAGCGTCATTCTCGGCATGATCTTGCTGTTCCTGCTGGTGCGGGCCGAACCGCAGAGCCTGCGGCCCCTCGGCCTGGTCAGCTGGAGCGACCTGCGGGCCGAGACCGGCAATGCCAGGACCGAAGCGCGCGCCGGAACGGTGACGTCCAGCGTGTCGGCCATGGACGTTCTGGAGGTGCTGGGCGCGAGCGCCGATGATGCCGCCGCCGCGGCCGCAGCGCTGCGCGATGCCTCACCGACGCGCGCCCAGCGGCTGCGCCCCGGCACGGCGCTGACCGCCTATTTTGAAACCCTGCCCGGCGGCGAGACCCGCCTTGCCGGGGTCAGCGCCAAGCTCAACCCGACCGCCACGCTGGTTGCCTCACGCCGCACGGATGGCGGCTTCCAGGCCAACCTTCTCTCCGCGCGCACGACGACCGTGCTGCACCGCGTGGCCGGCGAGATCGAGACGACCCTTGCCGATGCCATCCTTGCCGCAGGCGGCACACGCCAGCAGGCCGATACATTCGCAAGCCTCTATCCCGAAGACCCGTCCCTGGCCCGGGGCGGACGCCCCGGCGAGCGGTTCGACATCGTCATGGAAATGGTCGCCGATGAACGCGGCAACTTCCTCGAAGCGGGCGATCTCGTTTTCGCCGCCTTCAATGGTGAGGAGGCCGCCGGCAGCTGGTACCGGTTCACGCCGGACGATACCGGCCTGCCGGAATTCTATAACCGCAACGGCGTTGCCGGCGACGAGTTCCTGTCGCGCACGCCAGTGCGCGGCGCACCGATGACCTCCGGTTTCGGCAACCGCCTGCACCCGATCACCGGCGACTATCTGCTGCATGCCGGCGTCGATTTCCGCGCCCCGGTCGGCACGCCGATCCGGGCGGCCGGCTCGGGCCTCGTGACCGATATGCGCTGGGGCGACGGCTATGGCTGGTTTGTCCGCATCCGCCATGAGCGCGGCTATGAGACCGTCTATGCGCATATGTCTTCCTTTGCCGAGAAGCTCACGCCCGGCCGGACCGTGATGCGGGGCGATGTCATCGGCTATGTCGGCTCGACCGGTTCCAGCACCGGCGCTCATCTTCACTTCGAAGTGCTGCGCAATGGCTTCTATGTGAACCCGATGACGTTGGCCCTGCCCTCTGGCCGCGACCTGTCTGATGATTCAGACGTCTTCGCCGCCTTCGCCGAGCAGCGCGACATGATCGACCGCCTGCGGACGGAAAGCGGCAGCGGCGCGCCGGTCGTTGCCGCCTCAAGCACCGCCACCCGTATGGCCCGCGCCCCGGCGCCCTGAGGCGCCGGGAGGCCGTCTGTCTAGTTCAGGGCCACTTTGCCCTTGGCGAAGGCGTTGGGGACGCCGTTGATGGAGAGCGCGTCGCCTTCCACGCCGACATGGATGGTCTCGCCATCCAGGATGCGACCTTCCAGCAAGAGACGCGCGAGCGGGTCCTGCAGCTCTTTCTGGATCACACGCTTCAGGGGACGCGCGCCATAGACCGGGTCATAACCGCGCGCGGCCAGCCAGTTGCGGGCATCGAGGCTGAGGTCCAGCTTCATCTTCCGGTCCTTCAGCAGCTTTTCAAGGCGGGCCATCTGGATGTCGACGATATGGTCGATCTCACCGCGGCCGAGGCGTTTGAAGAACACGATCTCATCGATCCGGTTGATGAATTCCGGGCGGAAATGGCGGCGGATGGCGGCCATCACATGCTCGCGGGCGGATTCTGAGACTTCGCCCTCCTCCCCGCTCGCCAGCGCATCTGCGCCGAGGTTCGAGGTCATGATGATGATGGTGTTCTTGAAGTCCACCGTGCGGCCCTGGCCATCGGTGAGGCGGCCATCATCGAGCACCTGCAAGAGCGTGTTGAAAAGGTCCGGATGGGCCTTCTCCACCTCGTCGAACAGGACGACCTGATAGGGCCGGCGCCGGACAGCCTCGGTCAGCACGCCGCCTTCATCATAACCGACATAGCCCGGAGGCGCGCCGATCAGTCTGGCTACGGAGTGTTTCTCCGAGAACTCCGACATGTCGAGCCTGAGGATCGCCGTGTCATCATCGAACATGAACTCGGCGAGCGCCTTGGTCAGCTCCGTCTTGCCGACGCCTGTCGGGCCGACGAACAGGAACGAGCCGATGGGGCGGTTGGGGTCCTGCAGGCCGGCGCGGGCCCGGCGCACGGCATTGGAAACCGCGACGAGCGCATCTTCCTGGCCGACGACACGGCCCCGCAGGGAATCTTCCATGCGCAGCAGTTTCTCGCGCTCGCCTTCCATCATCTTGTCGACCGGGATTCCGGTCCATTTGGAGACGACGGCGGCGATATGCTCTGGACGGACGACTTCGGAGACGAGCCCGCCTTCCGCGTCGCCCTTGGCCTCGACTTCGGCGATCAGCTTTTCAAGCTGCGGGATGACGGAGAATTTGAGCTCGGAGGCTTTGGCCAGGTCGCCCTGGCGCTGGGCCTCAGCCATGTCGGAATAAGCCCGGTCGAGCTTCTCCTTGGCGGTGGCAGCGCCTTTCAGCTTGTCCTTCTCCGCGCTCCAGGCCGTGGTCAGCTCGCGCGAACGGGTTTCGAGCCCGGCGATCTCGCCTTCCAACGTTTTCAGCCTGTCTTGAGAGGCGGTGTCCTTTTCCTTCTTGAGGGCTTCGGCCTCGATCTTCAGCTGCAGGAGGCGCCGGTCGATCTCGTCGAGTTCTTCCGGTTTGGAGTCCACCTGCATCCGCAGCCGCGAGGCGGCCTCGTCCATCAGGTCGATCGCCTTGTCGGGCAGGAAACGGTCGGTGATGTAACGGTTCGACAGGGTGGCCGAAGCCACGATGGCCGCATCCGATACGCGCACGCCGTGATGGGCCTCATAGCGGCCTTTCAGACCCCGGAGGATCGAGATCGTATCCTCGACAGTCGGCTCATCGACATAGACCGCCATGAAGCGGCGCGCGAGGGCCGCATCGCCTTCGACATATTTGCGGTACTCATCCAGCGTGGTGGCGCCGATGCAGTGCAGCTCGCCGCGCGCCAGGGCTGGCTTAAGGAGGTTGGAGGCATCCATCGCGCCTTCGGATTTTCCGGCGCCGACAAGGGTGTGCATCTCGTCGATGAACAGGATAATGCCACCTTCCGCCTGCTGAACTTCGTTCAGAACGGCCTTGAGGCGCTCCTCGAACTCACCGCGGAATTTGGCGCCCGCGATCAGCGCGCCCATGTCGAGGGCGAGGAGTTTCTTGTCCTTGAGACTTTCGGGCACGTCGCCATTGACGATGCGCAGGGCAAGGCCTTCGGCGATGGCCGTCTTGCCGACGCCCGGCTCACCGATCAGGACGGGATTGTTCTTGGAACGGCGCGAGAGCACCTGGATCGCGCGGCGGATCTCGTCGTCGCGGCCGATCACCGGATCGAGCTTGCCTTCGCGGGCGTCCTTGGTCAGGTCGCGGGCGTATTTCTCCAGCGCCTCATAGCCTTCTTCCGCATTCTGGCTGTCGGCCGTGCGGCCCTGGCGCAGCTGGGCGATGGCGCCCTCCAGCGCCTTCACCGTGACGCCGGCATTCTTCAGCACCTCCGCAGCCGGATCGCCCGCCAGGCCCGCAATGGCGAGCAGCAGGCGCTCGGCGGTGACAAAGGCGTCGCCCGCCTTCTTCGCGCCGGCTTCGGCGTCCTGGAAGAGTTTTGCGCCGGCCTGTTCGAGGCGCAGCCCGCCTGCCCCGGCCCCGGAAACTTTCGGCAGCTTGGCCAGCGCCGTATCGGCGCCTTGCACGGCGAGTTCAGGCCGGCCACCGGCGGCACGGATCAGGTTCACGGCCAGCTGGTCGCGGTCTTCAAGCAGGGTTTTCAGGATATGCGCCGGCGTCAGAATCTGATGGCCCGCAGCGAGCGCGGCGGTCTGGGCACTCTGGATGATGGTGCGGGCGCGTTCGGTATATTGTTCAATATTCATGTCATCCCCTCTGGAGGCAGATTGAAAGGTCTCCGCGGCCCCGCTCAGCGGCAGCCGCGTGTTGACGGAGATTTGGGAACGCAGCGCGCCGGGCGCAAGCACTGCCGCGCAAAACGAAGCGCCCCGCCGGAGAGGCGGGGCGTCGCAGGGAAACTACTTAAGGCGAGGCTCAGTCCGTTGCTTCCGCTTCGGCATCCTCTTCGACCGCAGGGCGGCGGCGGCCGCGCGACAGCGTCTTCATCACGCCCTCGATCTCGGGGGCATCAGAGCCGGCATCGGCCTCTTCCTTCTTGCGGGCGCCGCGCTCCTCGCGCGCCTTGTAGGGCTTGCGGCGCTGGCGGCCGCTGCCGGCGCGCTCGGTCCGGGCCGTCTCGCCGGCCTCGGCATTCTCCTCAGCCTCGGCCGAGGCCTCGCCCTCATCATCGCTGTCGATCACACGCAGGGAATCGGAGGACTCGCCCTCTTCCGGCTCGCGCGGGCGGCTGGTGGTCACCACGACCGCCTCTTCGCCCTCACCGTCACCGGACTCGGCGCCTTCGCTGGACGGGCCGCCGCGATTGTCGCGTTCACCCTGGCCACGTCCGCCCTGGTCATCGCGCCGGTCACCGCGATTTTGCTGGGGCTGTTGCTGCTGCGAGCGCGCTTCCTGCTGTTTGGCCACGATGCGCTGATAGTGCTCTGCGAACTGGAAATAGGCTTCCGACAAGATCCGGTCGCCGCTGGTCTGCGCGTCGCGGGCATATTGGAGATATTTCTCGAGCACCTGCTGGGCCGAACCGCGAATCTTCACATCCGGGCCGACACTCTCGAAGTGGCGATTCGGATTGTTGAAGGCATTCTGCGGATTGCCGCCTGAGCGTCTGTTGCGCCCGCGTGAGCGTTTCATCGAGTGGTATCCTATGTTCGTATGCCTGCAATCACCGGCAGGCGGGCTTCAGACCCAAGAGCTTCTGCTTGCAGGCGGGGCCTGAGTTGCGACGCTGCCGTTTCAACCGATCCCGGACGGGGACTGCACCTTCACCCGCGACTCTCGCGGGGCCCCTCGCCGAACCCTTATGTAACGTGTAACCGCTGGCCCGCCAAGGGAAAATGTGCGTAATCCTAACAAGCTGCCTGTCCGGCGACCCAGCGCTCATTTCCGCCTAAATCCTTGCCGGACGCTATGTTTTCAAAGCCTGATAGCGCCATCAGCGCGCTGACCGCCTCGCGCTGGTCATACCCGATCTCGACCACCAGCCAGGCGCCACGCTTCATGCCGGCGCCGGCCAGGGCGATAATTTCGCGGTAGGCGGCGAGCCCGTCCGGGCCGCCATCCAGCGCGGCCAGCGGGTCATGCTGGCGCACTTCCGGCTCCAGCTCCGGGATGACGGCACTGGCAATATAGGGTG
>CAYQRX010000136.1:0-8149 GCA_964419865.1 uncultured Hyphomonas sp.
TCGAAAGCTGGCGCGCGCTTGGCGGCACGACCCGCGACAGCGGCATGTCCCGCCTCTTTGCCGCAACCGAACCGGCCTTCCGCGCCATCGAACCCGCCGCGCCAATCCTGCTGGCGATAATGGTTTTCGGCTCGGGGATGTGGATGTCACTGTCGGCCTTGCTGCCCCCCGTCAGCCAGACGACCGATGCCGCAGAGGCCCTGTTTCCACTGGCCTTCGTCGAGGGTTCGACCCTGCTGACCAGCGCTCTTGGGGCGCTGCTGGTCGTTCTGTCGCTCGGGCTGGCGCGCCGCAGCCTTGGCGCCTTCTGGCTGACCATTGGCGCGATGCTTGCCGGTGCCATTGTCGCGCTGTTGCAGCGCACCGAGATGGAGCAGGCCGTCACGCTGATTATCGCGGTGCTGATTCTGCTGCCATTCCGCAGGGCCTTTCATCGCCGCTCGGTCCTGACCCATGGGGCGATGACGCCGGGCTGGGCTGCCCTGCTGCTGGCGGCGATCCTCAGCGTCGGCTTCGTGCTGTTCTATGCGCATAAAAGCACCCCTTACGCGCATGAATTGTGGTGGCAATTCGCGAGCGATGCGAATGCGCCGCGCGCCTTGCGTTCGGGCCTGCTGATCAGCCTGTTCATCGGCGTGGGATCGCTGCTGTTCCTGTTGCGCGCGCCGCGTTTTCAACCGCAGCCGCCCGATGCCGAGACATTGGAGGCCGCGCGAAGGATCGTCATGGCCAGCGACCAGCCCGATGCGGGGTTTGCGCTGACCGGCGACAAGGCGATCATGCTCTCCGATGGCGGCGACGCGATGGTGATGTTCGGCGTCTCGGGCGGTTCATGGCTGGCCTATGGCGGCCCCGTCGGCGAGGCGGTGGATGCCGAAGAGATCGGCTTTACCTTCGTGGACGCTGCGCGCCGTGCCGGAGCCCGCCCCGTCTTCTATGAGATCGGCCCGGAATCGGTGCCGCTGATGCTGGAACTGGGCATGGTCCTGCACAAGATGGGCGAAGAGGCGGTGGTCGATCTGAACCGTTTCACGCTGGATGGCGCCGCCCGCAAGAAACTGCGCGCCGCCCATGCCCGAGCGGGACGCGACGGGCTGTCGCTTGAGATCGTATCGCCGCCGCATTGCGACGGGCTGGTGTCGCAATTGCGGCAGATCTCGGATGAATGGCTGGCGGCGAAGAATGCCCGCGAGAAGGGCTTTTCGGTCGGCCGTTTCGACAGGGATTGGCTGGACCGCTGGCCCATTGCGGTCGTGCGGCAGGGCGATCAGATCGTGGCCTTCGCCAACCTCATGGTGACGGTTTCGCGCGAGACCTGCAGCATCGACCTGATGCGGCACTCCGGCACCTCGCCCGGTGGCACGATGGAGTTCCTGTTCACCGAACTCATGCTGCAACTGAAGGCGCAGGGCTTTGCGCGCTTTTCGCTTGGCATGGCGCCGCTCTCAGGTCTTGCGCCTGATCGCAGCGGCCGGCTGTGGGACCGGTTCGGCAACCTGATCTATCGGCATGGGGGCAGCTTCTACAATTTCGAAGGGCTGCGGGCCTTCAAGGCCAAGTTCGACCCCGACTGGCTGCCCCACTATCTTGCGACTCCCTCGGGCCTGCCACCGCTGAAACCACTTGCGGACGCGGCGATGCTTATTTCGCGCGACCGTTCCTTGCAAACGCCCAATAGCGCGAAAGGATAAAGGTGCAGGCTGCCGCGAAGGCGGTCGAGATCAGGACGGCAAGTTCGGGACCGGGCGAACCGATACCCAGCAATAGGTAGAGGACGGTTTCATTCACCAAAAACCCGATTGCCGCGACGATGGCGAAGCGCCCGAAAGCCCAGCCCGCTGCCACACCATGCCCGGCGAACGTGAACAGGTGATGCCCCCAGAAGCTGACCATGAAAGCGGTCGCGAAGGCTGCGGCATTGCCGATCAGCGGAGCAACCCCAAGCCGGATCAGCATGATCGCGATGGCCAGATGCACCAGCGTCGCCACCCCTCCGGTCAGGGCGAAACGCGCGGCGGCGCCTAGCATTCGGGCGATGCGGCGATGGTGACATCCTCGGCAATCAAATAGCCGGGGCGGCCCTTCACCTCGCTGAAGACGCGCGCCAGATATTCGCCCAGCACACCGATGGACATCAACTGGATGCCGCTGAAAAAGAAAATTGCCACCGCCAGTGTCGACCAACCCGGCACGTCATGACCAAGAAACAGGGTGCGGCTGGCCAAGAATAGCCCGTATAGGATCGACAGGCTGGCCAGCACCATCCCGATCCCGGTCCACATGCGAAGAGGCCAGTCGGTAAAGGCGGTCAACCCGGTCATGCCCAGTTTCAGCAAACGGCGGAAGCCGAATTTGGTGCTGCCCCCGCCGCGCGGCTGTAACTCGACCGGGATCGCCAGCGAGCGAAAGCCGACCCAAGCATAAAGCCCCTTCATGAAGCGGTTGCTTTCCGGTAGGGCGCAAAGCGCATCGACGACTTTGCGATCCATTAGTCGGAAATCGCGTGCACCGGCGGGCATCGGCACTTCGCTGCCGATATTCAGGAAACGATAGAAAGCGGCGGTGCAGCGGCGCTTCAGCCAGCTTTCGTCGTTACGATGGGCGCGCACGGCATAGACGATCTCATAGCCCTCGCGGTATTTCTCGAACATGGTGTCGACATAACGCAGGGGCTCCTGCAGGTCGGCGTCGAGGATCACAACCGCCTTGCCCGCCGCATGGCGCAGCCCGGCCATGATCGCCTGTTCCTTGCCGAAATTGCGCGACAGGCGTAGCAGGCGGACGGGTACGTCCCAATGACCGGATTGCACCAGTTCCAGCGTGGCATCGGTGCTGCCATCGTCGACCACCAGAATTTCAGACTGCCGAACCAGCCTGCGCGCCTTGCGCGACACCCGTTTCAAGGTTTCCACGATAGTCTCTGCCTCGTTAAAGGCCGGAATGACGAAGGACAGATCCGGAATCGTCGGACCGAGGTGGAGTGCCCGTGGCATGGTGCTTGCCGTCTCGCGGGTGATATCCTGCATGCGGCCCATCATTTCACCTCGCCTGCTGCTGGGGAGACGAATAGGATATGCCGTCCATATTCACCCAGGCTTTCCAGTCCCAATGCTGCGGCCTCTTCCGCTTGATCGGGCGGCACCGAGAATGCAGCCGGTGCGCCGTCAACAGCCAAGCTTGCGAAGTCTTCGACCTCGATAGACCGCGCTTTGCCGCCCGAATAGAATTCAGCCGAGTAGCTGCGACCACCGAGGGTATAAAGTTGCGCGTCGGGCAATGCCGCGCTGGCGGCAGCGACCAGCGCTTTGTCGGATTTCAGCCGAATTTGCTGAGGTGCAAAAATGGCGCCCGAGGTCAGCGCGAGGAAAAGCGCAAATACCGCCGATGTCGCGATAGCGAAACCGACCCGCGTCGCACGACCCGGCTGAGTCTCGAACACCTCTGCGAACAGCACGACCAGCAGGATAGCGGCGGCAGGCAGACCGGGCAGGACATAGGCGGCGAGAATGTTGGATGCCGGTGTGAACAGCAAGAGCGGCGCCAAAGCCCAGAGAAGCAGATAAAGCAGCCAGCCAGAACGATCCTGCCGGAATGTCGCGACGGTCTTGCCGGGACGGATCAGCAGCAAGGCCGGAACCAGGCTCCACGGCAGGGCGGCCATCAGCCAGAACAGCCAGATCGTGCCCTTTGCCTCCTGATGCCCGGACCCGTAAAGATCGCCCTGCCAGCCGGGGGTCAGAAAACGCTGCACATGCTCACCAATCAGGAAATATTGCAGGAAGCCGGGCGTCGCGATTTCGGCGGCGACATACCACGGCACCACCAGCACCATCAGCAACGCGATGCCCCGTGCCCACTGAAGCTGACGCAACAGGTGCCAGTTCCATGTCAGGGCCAGCCAAAGCGTCAGCGGGATCGCACAAAGCACAACCGCCACCGGACCCTTAGCGAGCATTCCAATTGCCAGCCCCATAAACATGGCATAGCCCCAGCGACTGTTGCCGCCGCTGACCACCTGCCAGAACCCGACCATGACCAGCGTCGTGCCCAGAACCATCGGCATATCGGTCATCACGAAGGCAGACGCACCAAAGAACATCGCCATCGTCGCCAGTGCGACTGTCGCAACCAATGCAGCGTCGCGCCCGACGGTGTCGCGCACCCAAAGCCAGATCAGAACCAGCACCGCCAGCGCTGTCAGCAGAATCGGCAGGCGCGCTGCGGCCTCATTCACGCCAAACAGCTGCATCCCGCCCGCTGAAAGCCAGGTATGTAGCGGCGGTTTACCCCAAAAGGGCACGCCATAGTCGAATTGCGGCGTCAGCCAGTTTCCGGTTTCGACCATCTTGCGGGCGATCTCGGCATAGCGGGCTTCGGTGGTATCGGTGAAGGGCACGGCAAACATCGCCCAAATGCGCAGAAGCCCGAAACCCGCCAGAACCACCAGTAGAAACTGGCGAGCGGTGCTATCCAGCTGCATATCACGCAGCGTCGGGCGTAAAAGTTGTCGGGCGTGAGTCGCCGCTGGCCGCTGGGCCGGATAGGCCTCGTTTATTGTCATTTTCTGGTCCTGCTAGATAGGCGAAGAGTTTGTATTCACCGCCATTTACCAAGCGAGACCTGTCCGGGCCGTTGCCGGAACTATACCAATCCGTAATGTCCCAAGGCTTGACCCAGACACAGGGCGGGCTATCCCTGCGAAGGGAACAACTGAAAGCAGCACCAATGCGCGTCCTTGTGGTCGAGGATCATGCAGAAACGGCCGATTACATCGCCTCCAGCCTGCGCGCGCAGGGGCATCTGGTCGATCACTGCGATAATGGCCGCGAAGGCTTCCTGTCAGCGCTGGACAACAATTACGATGTGATGATTTTCGACCGTATGCTGCCGGGACTGGACGGGCTGACACTGATCAAATCGGTGCGCGGCGCAGGGGTAGAGACACCGATCCTGATCCTGTCAGCGATGGACGGCATCGACGACCGGGTAGAAGGGCTGGAGGCAGGATCGGACGATTATCTGGTCAAGCCGTTCTCGTTTCAGGAATTGTCGGCGCGGCTGGCGGCCCTGACCCGCAGACCCCCCCTGAAGACCGAGGAAACCGTCCTGCAGGTGGCCGATCTGGAAATGAACCTGATCCGTCGCACGGTCACGCGGGCGGGCCTGTCGCTGGACCTCCAACCCCGCGAATTCAGCCTGCTGGAGTATCTGATGCGCAACGCCGGACGTGTGTTAACCCGCACCATGTTGCTGGAATCGGTCTGGGACTTTCACTTCGACCCCAAGACCAATGTCGTCGAGACCCATATCAGCCGCTTGCGTAACAAGGTCGACAAACCTTTCGACACCGAATTGATCCACACCGTCCGCGGCGCGGGCTACAGCCTGCATGGCTAGGCACACTGGCATATCGCGCTTCCTGCGCTCGACCTCGGCGCGCCTGTCACTACGGTTCGCGGCGCTTTACGCAATCATTACCGCCTTGGTATTCGGGCTAAGCTATCATTTCGCGGATCGCGAGATCAGTGAATGGGTATCAGATCAACTGGCCGATGATGCGGCCGGTTTCGCAAGTCTCTATGAAAGCGATGGGCTGGAGGCGGTTCAGGCAAAGCTAGGAGGTTTTGCCGGGTTCAATTTCGAAGACTATCGGATCTACCTGCTTGAGGACGCCAATGGCACCGTTCTGGCCGGAAATGTCGATGCCATCAACGGACATGGCGGCGGCTATGTCTCCGTCGACGCAATACACGCCGAAAAGCCACGCTATGAGGATGTAACGGGCTATCTGGTGCATTCGGTGCAGCTAGGCCCGAACCGGCTGACCTTGGGCACAAGCACCTATTTTCTTGAAGAGCTGCGCGAGGTTCTCGAGCGCGGTTTCGTTGCAGGCTTCATCCTCTTGCTGCTTGCTGGTTTGCTTGCGGGGATCATTGTAGGTCGCAGAACCGAACAGCGGCTGACCCAGATTTCAGCGACATTGAAGTCGGTGGCGATGGGCCAGTTGGAACGTCGCGTCCCCACGACTGGCTCCGACAGCGATGATCTTGTCCGCATGGCAGAAGAAATCAACCGGACCATCGCCCAGCTTCAGAAGATGGTCGACAGCCAGAAGCAGATATCAGCAGATATTGCCCATGATCTTCGCACCCCGATGCAGCGTCTGAGGCAGCGGTTGGATGTGCTGCTGAATGCGCCCGATCTGACGCCTGAGAACAGGGAAGTCGCGGAACAGGCCATCGAGATTGCCGACGATCTGATCGAGATATTCCATGCTATGCTGCGGATCGCCCAGATCGAAGCCGGTCAGCGTTCAGTTCGGTTCGCCGTAACCCCGCTCGCCCCTATCATCGCCCGGATCGAGGACGCCTATGGCCCGGTCGCCGAGGAGAACGATCAGACGCTGGTGTTTGACACTGAGGATCAGGACGCAATGGTCTTGGGCGATCAGCACCTGCTGACCCAAATGATAGCAAACCTCGTTGAAAACGCCCTGCGCCACAGTCCCTCAGGAACGAGGATCGAGGTGACACTGGCAAGGGCAGATGACAGCGTTCTGCTTCAGGTCTCCGACAATGGACCGGGCATCCCAGCGGAAGAGCGGGACAAGGTCTTCCGCCGCTTCTACCGACTTGAGAAAAGCCGAACCACTCCGGGCAACGGCTTGGGCCTTAGCATGGTCAGAGCGATCGCAGAATTGCATGATGCCACAGTATCCCTCAGCGATAATCGCCCAGGCCTTCGCATCATGGTAAGGTTTCGGGGCGAAGGCGACGGATTATTGGAACGATGATGGGCCATTGTCTGTCTTCAATTTGTCCTCGCTGACAATGGCTCAAAGGAATGGCCGGCCTTGAGAACATCGCGATTTCCATGCTGCATTTCCGCAAGTCCGCTTTCCGCCCCTTGTGTCGATCGGGCAGGTTCCCGCCTTGGTTCTCGCTTGAATGTCCGCTTCCGCGGTGCGGCCGAACTGCCTTCGCGACCGCGGCGAATGTCCGCTGTCCGCCCTCCACGTCGATGGCGCAACATATGCTGCGATCGGCTCGAACGTCTGCACTGCGGTTGAGCCGGAAATGCTACTGGACCAATATCGGCCGCAGCATGTCATCGGTGTCCAGTTTCAGCGCACTGCGCCAGGGCGGGGTCTTGAAAACATGGCACACATGCTTGCCCGGGCTGAGTTCGCGGGTCTCCACCAGTAGCCCCGCCCACTCCAGGGGCAGAAGAACGCAACATGAGAACGCGGCCATCTCGCGCCAGCCGGCAGTGTGCCAATCTTTCGGCTCACCGTAAAAGGCTTCGAACAAGGCGGCCTCGGTCGTGCCGTGGTCGGCTTCGACATTGATGACGTTCATCCAGACATCCCACTTGCCGGAGGGGCGATCATCGAACCGCGCATAGGAGGCGTGATCGATGCGCAGGACGAAGTGTGGGATCAGTTCGGCAAACAGGCGGCCCGGGGCGTGCGCCAACTCGGCGCCCCGCTTGGTCAGCCGGAACTCGCCCTTGAAGTGCCGCCCGAGGCGCAGGGAGATCAGCAGGTAGTGCAACACCTCGAGCGGCGGGAACTCGTATTCGTTGATGACTTTATTGTAGCGGAACATTTCTTCGGCGCTTTTGCCCGGCCAGGCGAAGTGCTCGACGGCCCAATGGACGAAGACCCGCTTGAACGCCTTGGTTTTGGTGAGGCCGATCGAGCCATGATCCTGCGCGTATTGCAGGGTCAAGAGTGCTGCGCGCAGCATGGGCGAATGCGCGAGATCGGGATGGTCATCAGGGAGTTGGCGAAATTCGATCATGTGCCCTTCATGGCACGAGCTGAACGTCGCTGCCAAGCGCACCGAGAGGGCTGCTCTGCGGGCGGCGCACAAGATCACGGGCAATTCTGCTCAACACCGGCGAATGTCATCAGCTATTGTTGGGCGCGGGTGATTGTCGATGATTACGACTGTCGTGCGGGGGTCGACTCTCAGAACGTTGACATGGCGTTGACATGGAATGCAACGCACAAAACCCGACTATTTAGGTCGGGCTCTAAGTATCTGATGTATTGTAATTTTTTGGTTGCGGGGGCAGGATTTGAACCTGCGGCCTTCAGGTTATGAGCCTGACGAGCTACCGGGCTGCTCCACCCCGCGGTGAGGTG
>CAYQRX010000137.1:0-8141 GCA_964419865.1 uncultured Hyphomonas sp.
CTTCGCGAGGTCGTTCGGCGAAAGGCCTGCGGCCTGAGCAGCGCCGAGCAGGTTTTTCATCCCGCCCTTGGTGCGCATCTTCTTCATCATGCCGGCCATCTGCTGGTGCATCTTCAGCACCTTGTTGACGTCGGAAACCTCCACGCCTGCGCCGGCCGCGATCCGCTTGCGCCGCGAGGCATTGAGGAGGGCCGGCTTGCGGCGCTCCTCGCGCGTCATCGAGGAAATGATCGCCTCCTGACGTTTCAGGATTCGGTCGTCGATATTGGCGCCGGCCATCGCTTCCTTGGCCTTGCGCACGCCGGGCATCATGCCCATGATCCCGCCGAGGCCGCCCATGCGTTGCATCTGGCGCAGTTGTTCGGCCAGGTCTTCAAGATCGAACTCGCCCTTGCGCATCTTGGCCGCCATGCGCTCGGCCTTCTCGGCATCGAACTGCTCGGCGGCCTTTTCGACAAGGCTGACGATGTCACCCTGTCCGAGAATGCGGCCTGCGACGCGCTTGGCATCGAAGGCATCGAGCCCGTCGAGCTTTTCGCCAACACCGAGGAATTTGATCGGCAGGCCTGTGACGGCGCGCATCGACAGCGCCGCACCACCGCGCCCATCGCCATCCATCCGTGTGAGGACAAGGCCGGTGAGCGGCAAGCGTTCATGGAAGCGCCGGGCGGTCTCCACCGCGTCCTGACCGGTGAGCGCATCGGCGACGAGGAGGACTTCAGACGGATTGGCGATGGCCGCAATCTCCGCCGCCTCGCTCATCATCTGTTCGTCAATCGAGGTGCGACCGGCGGTGTCGAGAAAGAGGACGTCATATCCGCCGATCTTGGCGGCCTGAAGCGCGCGGCGGGCAATGTCGGCCGGAAGCTGGCCGGGAATAATCGGCAGGGAGCTGACGGTTTCGCCCGCCTGCCCCGCCAGGATGGCGAGCTGTTCCATGGCCGCCGGACGGCGCACGTCGAGCGAGGCAAGGAGGACTTTCTTCCGGCCGCGATCCGCGAGCCGCTTGGCAATCTTGCCGGTGGTGGTGGTCTTGCCCGAGCCCTGAAGGCCGGCCATCATCACGACCGCCGGGGGCGTATCCACCCGCAGATGGGTTTCATCCTCATCCGCGCCGAGCATATCGACCAGCGCGTCATAAACGATCTTGATGACCTGCTGGCCCGGCCTGACAGAACGGATGACTTCTTCGCCGACGGCACGGCCCTTCACCTTCTCGATGAAGTCCTTGACCACCGGCAGGGCCACATCGGCCTCAAGCAGCGCCACCCGGATTTCGCGCAGCGCCTCGCTCACATCCTTTTCAGACAGCGCGCCACGGCCGGTGAGGCCGTCAAAAATACTGCCAAGACGTTCGCTGAGGGCGTCGAACATGCCACTTTACTCCTTATTTCACGCGCAAACGAGGAAAGCCCCGCTGAGCGAAACTTCGCCGGGCGGGGGGCCCCGCTGGCCTCCCGTTCCCCTTCATATAGGAACTTGTGCCGGTCAGGGCGCGCTTCTGGATTGCGCGTGATTTGCCGGGCCTAAAGCACGCGGCTTTCCACAGGTCAAGCCTCGGCTGCCTGCAGGGATCTGACATGTTCCGTCAGACTGTCGATCGTCCGGTCGATTTCTGTGCCGATCAGCGAGTAGACGGCGATATCGGCCCAGAGCCCATTGGCCGTGCGTTGAAACCGCCGGAGAACGCCCTCACGTACCGCGCCGAACCGCTCCACGGCCGCGATTGCGTCGCTGTTGGTGACATTCACCAGGAATTCGAGCCGCTGGAATCGGCACTCGTGTGCGCGCTGCATCAGGGCCAGCGATGTCGCTGCCGAGACCAGGCCGCTGCGCATGCTTTCCGGGTGCCAGCGATAGCCGATGCGCAGGCGCCGGTGGGTGCGGAAGATGTTCATGAACGAGACGACCCCGGCAAAAGCGCCATCTGTTGTCCGGGTGATCGCAAAGGGCACGATGCGGCCGTCGCGGGCATCTGCGAGGATCGAGTCGAAATAGGCGTTGAAATTCGTTCCGGTGGCCATCACCGGCATCCAGTTCCACATCGCTTCCGCAGCGCCAGAACTCGCAAGCACTTCCCTGTGCGCCTCACGCAATGGATCGAGGCGCACATTTGCAACCGCAAGGCCGGGTGCATCGAGCTTCATGGCAACCTTATGCCACACCCGGCGCCGGGCGGCAAAAGAAACAGGGCCGGATTGCCCGGCCCCGGGTGTTGCTCAACCTGCCCTATTCCGCGGCCGTCTCGGGAAAGAGGCGCCGGGCGAGATAGGTATATTCGAGGGCAGAGCGTTTTGCGCGCGCCGTCTGATCCGCAGCGGCCGCATGACCACCATCCATATTCTCGAAATAATAAAAGGGCAGCCCCGCCTCTTCGAACCGTTTGGCCATCTTGCGGGCATGCCCCGGATGGACGCGGTCATCCTTCGTGGATGTGACGAAGAAGGGCGCCGGATAGGGCTTCGAGGCATCGAAATTGTGATAGGGCGAGATCGTCTCGAGGAAGGCGCGTTCCTCGGCCACATCCGGCGAGCCGTATTCATCGACCCAAGAGGCGCCAGCGAGCAGCAGATGATAGCGCAGCATGTCGAGCAGCGGCACCTGCACCACGGCTGCGTTCCAGAGGTCCGGACGCTGATTGAGCATCACACCCATCAGCAGGCCGCCATTCGACCCGCCCATGATACCGAGATGCTCCGGCGCGGTCAGGCCGCGTGCGATGACGTCCTCGCCGACGGCGATGAAATCGTCGAAGATGCGCTGGCGGTTCTGTTTGAGGCCCGCCTGGTGCCAGGTCGGACCGAACTCGCCGCCGCCCCGGATATTGGCGAGCACGTATGCCCCGCCCTGTTCCAGCCAGTTACGTCCGAGCACTGCACTGTAGGCGGGACCGTAGGAGACCTGGAATCCGCCATATCCATAAAGCAGTGTCGGCGCCGTGCCGTCGAGCGGGCGATCACCGCGCCGCACCAGGAAGTAGGGCACGCGCGTGCCATCGGCGGAGGTGGCGAAGAACTGCTCGACCGTCAGGCCAGTGGTATCGAACTTGGCCGGAAGGGATTTGAGAGGGGAGACATCGCCAGTGGCGGCATCATAATTCAGCAGCGAGCTCGGCGTCAGGAAGTCCTCATATTTCAGGAAGACGGCCGTCTCCTGATCGTCGGAGAAGGAAATGCTGACCTGGCCTGTGCCCGGAAGGGCCACCGGCTCGGTCGTCCATCCGCTGCTGGTCAGGTCAAGCTTCAGGAGCCGGCCGATGACATTATCGCTGATGGAGAGAAGGGCGGCGCCCTTAGCAACACCCACTCCGTTCACTGACTGTGTTTCCGACGGGCGGAAAACCAGATTCACCGGCGGCAGGGTGCGTGTCTCGAGGAAGGCTTCGATGTCGAAGGCGAGCAGGTCCCCGGCCTTGAACTCGCCCTGCCCTTCGGGCGACCAGTCCTGCTCCGTCGAGAAAAGCAGCTGGCCCTTGTAGATACCCTGCGTGGAGACTTTCTGCGGCAGCGGCATCTCGACCGCGCCCGTCTCGCCCTCCGGAAACCAGAAATATTTCGAGGTGAAGAAGGTCTCAGCCTGGACAGCGCCCTGCAGAATCCGGCCATCGTCCAGGCGCATCGTCCACGGCCACACGCCGACATCGGTTTCCCGGCCGCGGATAAGCTCGGCGGCGTCTGCCAGCGGCGCGCCGCGCTGCCAGCGCTTGACGATGAAGGGGTAGCCGGACTGGGTCAGGCTCCCGGCGCCCCAGTCGGTGGCGATCAGAAGCGTGTCCGGGCCCGCCCAGGCCACGCCCTGCTTTGCTTCGGGCGTGACGAAACCGTCCTCAACGAATTGCCGCGTCGCAACATTGAACTCGCGGTTCACGACCGCATCCTTGCCGCCATCCGACAGGGAGACGAGACAGCGCCACTCACCGCCTGGCGGCGGGCGCAGGCAGCTGGCGCCCTTGTAGACCCAATTGGCGCCCTCATCGACCGCCAGCTTGTCGAAGTTTATGATCGTTTCCCAGGCCGGTGCCTCGGTCGCATAACTTTCCAGCGTGGTGCGCCGCCAGAGACCACGCACATTCGTTTCATCCTGCCAGAAATTATAAACATGCCCGTCGCGGACCACTCCCTCGGGGATACGCTCGGCCGAGTTGAGGATTTCCAGCGCGGCGGCTTCAAACCCCGCATAGCGCGGATCGGCCTCCAGCTCGGCAAGGGTCCGAGCGTTCTGGGCCGTCACCCAGGCCAGCGCCGGGGCGCCTTCGACCTCCTCAAGCCAGAGATGTGTGGTTTCGTCGAAAACGGCGGATGTGGAAAGGTCATCAGCGGTCAAGGTCAACTCCGGCTCGGGGCCTGACGCGCAGGCGGCAAACAACAAGGCGCTCAGCGACACCGTAATTGTGCGCATTTCGTCTCCAGATCAGATGATTTGTCTTTCAGCCCCGGTGCATATACCGGCTGCATATTGATCATCGACGGCACATAACGCCTCAGGCCCTGCCGTCAATCCAGGCGTTCAAAGGTGATCCGCTCGACCACCAGCGCCCGGGTCTTGTCGGGAACGACGGGCCGGATGGCAAAATAATCCACACCCTGATCGCCCTGCAGGGCGGGGACATCATACTCGAAGCTGACATCTGTGAAGCCCGGCTGAAGCGCGAACGCCTGCCAGCCCGACTCGCCGACGCGGCCCGCCGAATAATTGAGCTGAACCTCTTCGGCGCCGCGGGTATCTGCCGGGCGGACACGGGCGGTGACCCTGATCCGGCGGCCCGAAAACTGAAGCTCAATATCCGCCGCCAGCCGGAAGTGCGGCCCGAGTTCCGGCGCATCCGGCAGCGCACCGGCGCCCGCCTCGACATACAGCAGATAGGTCTGGCCATCGCGCACGAGGCGCGTGACTGCGTCCCCACCGGCGATGACCTTGTTCAGATAGGCTCCTTCAATGGTGATGCGACTATAGTTCAACCCATCCCCGGCAACCGCTCCGGTCGGCAGACGGCCGATACCGGGCTGCACCGCCAGAAAGACCATGACGGCAGCAAGCAACGCGGCCAGGGGGAAGAAAATCTTGTCGCGCATCGCCGTCCGCTTGTCTCCATCCGGTCTGCGCCGCTGGCGCTGGCCAATCCGTGAGGCTCCTGTTAGCAGGGGCAAGGCTATATTGGCGAGCCAGAAGCAACCGCAAATATCCGGGAAGGCCTGAAAGCATGTCTGTAGCAGCGCTTCAGAGACGCGCCCGCGAAGCGCGCGGCTGGCTGTTCGAGAGCTGCTTTCCCCTTTGGGCCGATCACGGCCTGACGCCGGCCGGTCTGTTTCCCGAGGCGCTGACCCTGGATCTGGACGAAAAACCGGCGGAGACGACCCGCGTCCGGGTCCAGGCCCGTCAGACCTATGTCTTCGCCGAAGCCTGGCGGCTCGGCTGGAAGCGAGAGGTTGCCGCCAAACTCGCCGCCGCCGGGGTCGCCACACTCACCGGACCGGCGCTGACACCGGCCGGACTTGCCGGCCGCGCCCTGTTTGCCGACGGCAGCGGGCTCAGCGACCCGGCGCCTGACCTTTATGACACCGCCTTCACCCTGTTTGCCCTCGCCGAAGCCGCCCGGGGGCCGGGTCCGGCCGACGCCGCGCTCGATGCCGCCGGGGGAATCCTAGCGGCCCTCGACCAGCATGCCCGCGACCGGGTCCATGGCGGCTATGCCGAAACGCTGCCCGCCCCCGACATCCGGCTGCAGAACCCGCATATGCATCTGCTCGAAGCCTGCCTGTCGCTTCACGCCGCACAACCTGGCGGCGGGCATTTGGCCCGGGCCGCCGAGATCGTTGCCCTGTTCGAGACAAGGCTGACGGCCGGCGAAAGCGGGCTGCTCGGCGAGCGGTTTGCAGCCGACTGGTCGATGCTGAGCGGCAATGATGCCCGGATCGTTGAGCCCGGCCATCAGTTCGAATGGGTCTGGCTGTTGCATGCCTGGGCACGCACCGCCGGCCAGCCGGTGCCGGAAGCCGCGCAGCGGCTCTACACCTTCGCCCTTTCGACGCTCGACATTGAGGGCCGAGCCATTCTCGAAGCGGCGCGGGGCGGGGCGCCGGTCAATGCGGCGCGCCGGACGTGGAGCCAGACGGAGGCCCTAAAAGCGCATCTCGCCATGTTCGAGCAACGCCGGGACGAACGGTTTGCGGCGGCGGCCTGCCGCAGCTTCGATGTGCTGATGGACGAGTTCCTCACCGAAGATGGTGCCTGGGTAGACCATTTCGACTCCGACGGGTCCGTCCTCGCGCCGCATGTGCCAGCTTCAACCGGCTATCATGTCGTCCTCGCCTTTGCAGAGCTGATGCGCGTGATGGATGCTTGAATTTCCGGGGCTTTGCAGGAAAGAGAGCCGCAACTGCAGTCAACCGAGGACTATCATGACCAAGCTCGCCCTGATCCGGCACGGCCAGTCGGCCTGGAACCTTGAAAACCGCTTCACCGGCTGGTGGGATGCAGACCTCACCGAGAAAGGCGAGGCCGAGGCCCGAAAAGCGGGGCAGATGCTCGCCGCGCTGGATGCCGATTTCCGAGCCGGCTTCACCAGTGTCCAGACGCGCGCGATCCGCACAATGTGGCTCGCTCTGACCGAGATGAAGCGCGTCTGGCTGCCGGTCGAAAAGGACTGGCGCCTGAATGAGCGACATTACGGCGGACTGACCGGCCTCGACAAAGCTGAAACGGCGGCCAGGCATGGCGAGGAACAGGTGCATGTCTGGCGGCGTAGCTATGACATCCCGCCGCCACCGCTTGAAGCAGGCAGCACTTATGATCTTTCCGGCGACCCCCGTTATCGCGGCATCGACATTCCGAACACGGAGAGCCTGAAGACGACGTTAGAGCGCGTGCTTCCCTATTGGGAACAGCGCATCGCGCCGGAACTGGCCGCTGGCAAGGACACGCTGGTCGCGGCCCACGGCAATTCGCTGCGCGCGCTGGTGAAACACCTGTTCAACGTGCCGGATGATGCCATTACCAGCGTCGAGATTCCGACCGGCAATCCGCTTCTCATTGAACTCGACGCAAAGCTGAAGCCGGTTTCGGTCCGCTATCTGGATGAAGCCCGCGCCCAGAAACTTCCGGCGCTGCCATGAGCCGGCGCCGGGACCGCCGCATGATGGGGCGCGCGCTCGCGCTCGCCAGGCTGAACCAGGGCCTGACAGGAAAGAATCCGTCGGTCGGCTGTATCCTTCTGGATACGGACGGGCACATCGTCGGCGCCGGGGTGACCGGCGCGGGCGGGCGCCCGCATGCCGAGGAGATCGCGCTTGACGAGGCCGCCGGACGCGCGAAGGGCGGAAACGCCTATGTGACGCTGGAGCCCTGCCGTGAGCGCTCGACCGGCGCAGCCTCATGCTCGAACCGGCTGGTCGATGCGGGCATCGCACGGGTCGTCGTTGCCATCGAAGACCCGCACCCGACCGCGCGGGACGGCATACGCATCCTTCGCGATGCCGGCGTCCGCGTCGACATCGGCACCGGCGGGCGCCGCGCGGCGCGTCTCTATGACTGGTTCTTTAGAACAGCCCTGGGCTGATCAGTCCTCGAATGGCCCGGCATGGGCGAGGACGCGCTCATAGAAGGCAAGCGAATCGCGTTGGAACGCCGCTTTCGTGAACTGCGCCTCATAGCTCGCCCGCCCGCCGGCGACGAGTTTGGCAGCCAGCGCCTTGTCGGTAATCACACGCGTCAGGGCATCGGCCAGCGCATCGACATCATTCTTCGAAATGAGGAGGCCGTTGACACCGTCCTTCACATAAGCTGCCGGGCCGGCGGCATCTGCTGCGACCAAGGGGCGGGATGCAGCCCAGGCATCGACGGTGACCGTGCCGAAAGGTTCATAGCGGGACGGAAACGCCACGACGTCGCAAGCCTCCAGCAGCGCGCCGCGGTCATTGCGCCAGCCGAGAAAACGCACGCGGTCGCCGAGACCAAGACGCGCGCAATGCGCTTTCAGTTCCGCTTCCAGCGGCCCCTCCCCCGCGATCCAGACATAGAGGCCCGGCACCTTTGCTGCCGCGTCGAGCAGCGTATCGAGGCCCTTCTTCTCGTGAAGCCGCGCGAGCGCGAGCGCAACCGGCGCATCGGTCGGCGTGTCGAGCGCGGCCCGATCTGCCGGCGCC
>CAYQRX010000138.1:0-8065 GCA_964419865.1 uncultured Hyphomonas sp.
CTCGCCAGAGACGGAAAAGAACTCCAACGAAACCTCCAACGAGGCAGTAATTTCCTCCAACGAAACGCCAACCGCTACCCCGACTACTACCTCCAGAATTTCCACTACCAGACCGGTGGCTGGTTCACCGAAGAGAGCGCGGAGCTTTACGACACCCAGGTCGAGACCCTGTTCTCCGGCACGGCCGATACGATGCGCCGCGCCGCCCTCGCCGAGATCGCGAAGGAGCTGCGCGGGCGCGACCAGCGCCAGGTCAGCCTGATCGACATTGCCTGCGGCAATGGCCGGTTTCTGGAAAAGATCATGGAGGTGTGGCCGCGCCTGAACGCGGCCGGCCTCGACCTGTCACCATCCTACACCGAGGCGGCGCGGGTGCGCCTGGCGCCCTGGCGCCAGGTCGACATCATCCACGACATGGCCGAGGCCATGCCGGTCGAGGCAGGCAGTTTCGATATCGCCGTCTCGATATACCTTTTTCACGAGCTGCCGCCGCGCGTGCGCCGTTCCGTCCTTGCAGAGACATTCCGTATCCTGAAGCCGGGCGGGCTGTTCATCCTGGCTGACAGCCTGCAGTTCGGTGACCGTCCGCCGCTGGACGGGCTGCTCGAATATTTCCCGCATGGCTTCCATGAGCCCTACTACAAGGACTATCTCGGCTGGAGCCTCGATGCGGCGCTGCAGGCCGAAGGCTTTGTTAAGGAGTGTGGCAGGCTTGCCTTCCTTACGAAGGTCACCAGCTGGCGGAAGCCCGCAGGCTGACGCAGGCACCGGCCGCCGGGGAGCAGGCTGTGTTTTTCCGGCAACAGCGGCCCTCATCCCAGTAATACGCGCGCGGAATGTTCAAGGTTAAATCGGCGTAATTTTGCGTGGCTTTCCGATCACACGGTGCAGGCTTCCGGTTCGGATGACTGCATTGAGAGATGGAAGATGAAAAGTTCGCTGTTATCTCCAGCGGGCGCAATGCGCAGAACACGGAGTATAACGAAAATGAAACTTGCACTTGCTTCTCTCGCCGCCGCCCTCATTGCTGCCCCGGCAGCCTTCGCCCAGGGCGATGTCGAGCTGGGCGCAGGCTATTCGCACGTGGACCTCGGCCCCGCAGAAGTCGGCGCCATCACGGGCCGCGGCTCCTATTTCTTCACGCGCCATTTCGGCATCGAAGGCGAAGCCTCGATCGGCGTGAACGATGACAATGTCGGGCCCGGCAAGGTCGAACTCGACCACTCCTTCGGCGCCTTCGGTGTTCTCCGGGCACCGGTGACCGAGCGTTTCGACATCTTCGGCCGGGTTGGCTATGCCACCTCGCAGCTGAGCGCGAGCGCACCGGGTCTCGGCAGCGTGTCCGAGGACCTTGACGGCGTTGCCTATGGCGTCGGCGCGAAATTCTTCGTGACCGAGCGCGTCGGCATCCGCGGCGACTTCACGAAATACGAAGGCGACGACAATGACGCCGACGTGTTCTCGATCGGTGCGGTCGTCCGCTTCTAAACTCTCCCGAGTTTTCCCCTGCTGAACTGAGAAGGCCCCGGCGCAGAACGCACCGGGGTCTTTTTTTGTGCTGCAATGGGCTGGAAAGCCTACCGCCCCGTCTGGCCCCGATGGCGCAGCTTGGCGTCGGCCAGCACGCAGGCCAGCATTGCTTCGGCGACCGGCACTGCGCGGATGCCGACGCAAGGGTCGTGGCGGCCGATGGTGCGCACGTCCACCTCCTCACCGTCGCGGGTGATGGACTTCACCTCATTGAGGATGGAGGAGGTCGGCTTGATGGCGAGGCGCAGGACAATGTCCTGGCCTGTGGAAATGCCGCCGGCGACGCCGCCATTGTTGTTCGCAAGGAAGGCGGGCCCATTATTGCCGGCGCGCATCTCGTCGGCATTCTCCTCGCCGCTCATGGCCGCGGCGGCAAAGCCCGCGCCGATCTCGACGCCCTTCACGGCATTAATGCTCATCATCGCGCCGGCGAGTTCGGCGTCGAGCTTGCCATAGACCGGCGCGCCCCAGCCGGCGGGCACACCGCTTGCCTCGACCTGCACGACAGCGCCGGCGGACGAGCCTGCCTTGCGCACGCCGTCCAGGTATTCCTCCCAGTGCGCGGCCATGTCCACATCGGGGCACCAGAAGGGGTTTTTGTGGGTCTCGTCCCAGTCCCAGGCGCGCGGGTCGATCATGTGCGGGCCGATCTGAACCACCGCGGCGCGGATGATGATGTCATCGCCGAGGACGCGCCGGGCGACGGCGCCTGCGGCCACGCGGGCGGCCGTTTCGCGCGCCGAGGAGCGCCCGCCGCCGCGATAGTCGCGCACGCCATATTTCTGGTCATAGGCATAGTCGGCATGTCCGGGGCGGTAGCGGTCGCGGATCTCGCGGTAGTCCTTCGAGCGCTGGTCGGTGTTCTCGATCATCAGGGAGATCGGCGTGCCGGTGGTCACCAGGCCATCGGTGCGGTCATCCTCGAACACGCCGGAGAGGATGCGCACCTTGTCCTCTTCCTGCCGCTGGGTGACGAATTTCGATGTGCCGGGGCGGCGTTTGTCGAGGAATTGCTGGATGAAGGCCGCATCGAGCGGCAGGCCGGGGGGGCAGCCATCCACCACACAGCCAAGCGCCGGCCCATGGCTCTCGCCCCAGGTTGTCACGCGAAACAGGTGGCCGAAAGTGTTGTGCGACATGTGACAGGCTATCCCCTCGCAGTTCCGCGCCCCGTCCTATATGAATTTCAGGGCCTGACAAACCGCGAAAAGATAGGCCTGCCCCGATGCCCTCTTCCGTCATCCCCCCGACCCCGAGCGCGGCCGACTATGCCGGCGAGGGAGACCGCCCACTGGTTCCGGAGACCGGCGACCCGATCAGCCTGTTCCAGACCTGGATGGCCGAGGCGCGCGCCACCGAGCCGAACGATTCCAACGCCATGTCGCTGGCGACGGTGGACGCTGAAGGCCGGCCGGATGTGCGCATCGTGCTGTTGAAAGGCGTCGATCAGGAAGGCTTCACCTTCTTCACCAACCTCGAGAGCACCAAGGGCGTGCAGCTGGCGGCCAATCCGGTGGCGGCGCTGTGTTTCCACTGGAAGAGCCAGCGCCGGCAGGTGCGGGTGCGGGGCGCGGTCTCGCGCGTCAGCGACAGCGAGGCGGACGCCTATTTCGCCAGCCGCGCGGCGCAGAGCCGGATCAGTGCGATCGCCTCCGACCAGTCCCGCCCGCTGGCCGACCGGGCGGTGTTCGAGCAGCGCGTCGCCGAGATCTCGTCCATCTATGGCGACGATAAGGACATTCCCCGCCCGCCGCACTGGGGCGGTTTCCGGCTGGTTCCGACCGAGATCGAATTCTGGCAGGACCAGGCCTTCCGCATGCATGACCGGGTGCGCTTCTATCGCAAGGATGCCGGCGGCTGGGGGGCGGTGCGGCTGTATCCGTGAGGCACCCCACAAAGAAGATGACGTAGGTGTCAACTTCTGGCAGGGACGATCTGGAATCGGCAGAGGGTGCTGGGGGGCAACACCATGAAACTCGGCTTGCAGATCGTGCTTGGGCTGTTTTCGCTCATTCCGCTCGCCTTTGCGGTGATGGGGGTGATGAACGGGGCGGCCGGGCTTGATCCCGAAGGCAGCCCGGCAGCGGCGCTGGACAACCAGTTCCGCTATCTCTCGAGCATGTATGTGATCGTCACGCTGCTGATCTGGAGCATCATCCCGGACATCGAGCGCCAGTTCCGCACCGCCGCGATCATCTGCGCCGCGCTGTTCGTGGGCGGGGTGGCCCGCTTCATCTCGCAGAACGCGGTCGGCCCCGGCCTGCCGGAACAGCTGACGGGCATGTATATCGAACTGGGCGCGCCGCTGCTCCTCGTCTGGCAGCAACTTGTGGCGCGGAAGGCGCGGGCCTAGCGCACCGCGCAGGCCGCCCAGCCCTCATCATCCGCGGTCAGCCAGTCGGCGACACGGTAGGGCTCATCGGTGGCGATGAGGACGACGCCGTCATCGACGAGGCGCTGGTATTCGCTGCCATCATCGTCTTCCCAGTAATGGTCGTCGAGGCGCTCGCCGCGCCGGCCGAGGGTGCCGAAGGCGGCTTCCACGCCTTCACGGGCGAGGCGTTCATAGGCGGCCGGGTTCGGCTCGCTGGTGCCGGTCCAGGCGATGATGCGCGTGCGATCGGCGCCCATGCTTTCGAGCCGTTCGATATCGCGCCCACCGAAGGCCGAGGCGGTCATCATCGCGTCCGGCGCGATGCGGGCGATCTCGGCGGCTTCGTCATCGTTGTAGGAGATCATGATGACATTCGCTTCGGCGCCGGCGGCGGTGACGGCGGCCCAGATGTTGCGGAAGCCGGTCGTGCGCTTGCGGTCGAGTTCGACGATGGCGCCGGTCTCCTTCGCCCAGAGCAGCACATCCGTCAGCTTGACCGGGTGGAAGGCGGTGGGCTGGCCGTCATTGTCCTTGAGGCGCATGGCGGCGATCTCGGCCCAGTCGGTATCCGCGACATAGCCTTCGCCGTCGATGACGCGCCCGAAACGGTCATCATGGTGCAGGAAGAGGACGCCGTCGCGGCTTTCATGGATGTCGATTTCGAACACCCGGATGCCGCGCTCAAAACCCTGCTGCATGGTTTCCAGCGCATTTTCCGGATAACTGCGCGCCGGCCCGCCGCGATGGGCCGCGACGACCACGCCGCGGGTCTCGCGCAGGCAGTCGAACAGCGCCGGCAGCTCTACGGTGAGCGGCGCGAGCGCCAATGCAACCGGGGCGCGCGGCGGGCTGTCCGTGTCCGTGCCGGGTTCGCCGGCCGGGGCCGCCTGCCCGCAGGCGACCAGTATGAGGCTTGCTGTCGCAGCCAGCAGAAGTCGTTTCATCAAGCCGGTCCTTTCCTTGCGTCAGCGCAATCGCCCGCATAAACAGGCTGTTGATAAATCACAAGCAGCAGCCTGCGCAGGCCGCCATAAAACATTTCGGAGGGTAGATCACATGAAGGGCATTATGCAGGACTGGCCACTGACGGTGGACAAGATTCTGGAGCACGCGCGCCTGCAGCATGGCGACCGTGAAATCATTACGCGCCGGGTTGAGGGCAATATCGTCCGCACGAGCTATACGCAGCTCTATGACATGGCCAAGCAGGTTTCGACCGCGCTGAAAGATGACGGCATCGCGCTCGGCGACCGGGTTGCGACGCTTGGCTGGAACTCGGAGCGCCATATGGCGACCTGGTATGGCGCGATGGGCATGGGCGCCGTGCTGCACACGATCAATCCGCGCCTTCATCCCGACCAGATCGCCTGGATCGCCAACCATGCCGAAGACAAGGTTCTGGTCTTCGACAAGACCTTCCTGCCCATCGTCGAGGCGATCCGCGACAAGCTGGAGACGGTGAAGACCTTCGTGATCTATGCCGGCGCCGATACGATGCCGGAGAACAAGCTCGGGGCCATTGCCTTCGACATCTGGATCGACGGGCGCTCGAAGAATGTCCGCTGGGGCGACTTCCCGGAAGATACCGCCTGCGGCCTGTGCTACACGTCCGGCACGACGGGCAATCCCAAGGGCGTGCTCTATTCCCACCGCTCCAATGTGCTCCACACCTTCCTGACGATGGGCAAGGACGCCATGGGGATGGGCGCCGCCGACACGGTGATGCCGGTGGTGCCGATGTTCCATGCCAATGCCTGGGGCCTCGCCATGTCCTGCCCGGCGACGGGGGCCAATATGGTGATGCCCGGCGCGCAGATGGACGGCGCCTCGATCTATGAACTTCTCGATACGGAGAAAGTGTCGATCACGGCCGCGGTCCCGACGGTCTGGCTGATGCTGCTGACACACCTGCAACAGAACAACCTCAAACTGCCGCATCTGAAGAAGGTGCTGATCGGCGGCTCCGCCATTCCGGAGCGCATCCTGCGCGCCTTCGAGGAAGACTATGAAGTCGATGTGGTCCATGCCTGGGGCATGACCGAGACTTCCCCGCTCGGCACGCTCGGCGCACTGCCGCCGCATCTTGCCGATGCGCCGGTCGAGGAGCGCATGAAGCAGAAGCTGAAACAGGGCCGGCCGCCCTTCGGCGTCGAGCTTCGCCTCGTTGATGATGATGGCAAGGAGCTGCCGCGCGACGGCAAGACATCCGGCCGGCTGCTTATCCGCGGCGCGGCGATTGCGGCGGGCTATTTCAAGGGTGCCGGCGGTCATGTTCTGGATGCGGACGGCTGGTTCGATACGGGCGACGTTGCGACGATCGACGAGATCGGCACCATGACGATCACCGACCGGGCGAAGGATGTCATCAAGTCCGGCGGCGAGTGGATTTCCTCCATTGATCTCGAGAACATTGCCGTCGGCCATCCGAAGGTGGCCAATGCGGCGGCCATCGGCATCTATCATCCGAAATGGGATGAGCGCCCGCTGCTGATCATCCAGCCGAAGGAAGGCGAAACGCCGACCAAGGAGGAGATCCTTGCCAGCCTCGAGGGCAAGATCGCCAAATGGTGGACGCCCGATGATGTTGCCTTTGTGGACAACATCCCCCTCGGCGCCACCGGCAAGATCAACAAGCTCGCCCTGCGCGAACAGTTCAAGGACTACAAGCTGCCAACCGCGTGAGGCAGGACATGGACAGCCAGGATGCGGGATGGCGGGGCAAGCTGGCGGGGGGCGCCCTCGCCTTTGCGCTGTTTGCCGCCGCCTGGTTCGGCGCTGCCGCCCTGGGCACCCGTCTTGGCGCGTGGAGCTGGCAGTTCGGTCTCGGGACGCTGACCGAAGCGATCGGGCCCAAGCTGCTGGCCGCGGCGCTGGCGCTGGCCGTCCTGGCGCTGGTGGCGGCGGCCCTGAAGGCGCCGCGCAAACGGGCGGTGATGCTGGCGCTGGCGGCCTTGCTGGTCTCCAGTCTCGCCCTCGGGCGCTTTGCCGCCTATGGCGCGCAGGCCGAACGCCTGCCGCCGCTGTATGATGTCCAGACTGACTGGGCCGATCCCGTCCGCCCGAGCGAGGCATTGCTGGCAGCGCGGGCGGCAGGCGGCGCGGTCAATCCGCTGGCGGATGATCCTGTCATCGGGCCGGAGGCGGAGGCGCGCTGGCCGGGCATGGCGGGGCAGCGCTTTGCAGATGTGCAGCAGCAGGCCGAGTTCGTGCCGGGCGAGCAGAAATCCCCGCGCGCCGCGCCCTATCCGCTGCTCGCCCCGCTTGTCCAGCCGGGCGCCAGCCTTGCCGAAGGCTATGATGCGGCGCTGGCGGCTGTGGAGGCGCGCGGCTGGGAGATCGTGCGGGCAGATGCCGAGGCGGGCAGCATCGAGGCTACCGCCACGGAATTCTGGTATGGCTTCAGGGATGACATCCTGATCCGCGTGCGCGCAGAAAACGGCGGTGTGCGGATCGATGTGCGCTCGGCCAGCCGTGTTGGTATCACGGATCTCGGCGCCAACGCGAAACGGGTGCGCCGGCTGCTGGACGAGATCGAAGTGCGCCTCAACAAGGGGCGCGTGCCGGGCTGATCACCGGCTGGCCTGTCAACGCTTCAGTCCCAGCTCTTCCATCGTGCGGATGGCCTTGGCGGCAGAGACGCGGACGAGGTGGCGGCCTTTTTCGTCGCGCCAGTCGGCCTCGACGAAGCCGGAGGTCTTGCCGCGGGAGATGAGGCGCCCCTCGATGGTGATGAGGCCGTTCGGCACCGGGCGGAAGATGCGGGTCTGCAGCTCCGTCGTGGTGAACCACTCCCCTTCTTCCAGCGCGCTCGCCATGGTCATCGAGACGATGTGATCGGAAAGCCCCGCAACCCAGCCGCCGAATACCCGGTCCGGGCCGATGTCGCGGCTGCCATCATTCGGCCATTCATACCGCACGCGGCCATAGGAGACTTCCTTCAGCCAGTCCTGCGGGCGGATGCCGAGATTGCGGATGCCGGGCGGCAGTTCCCATTCGCCGGAGCGCAGGCGTTTGAAGAAGCCCGTCTGCTGGGCGGACATTTCGGTGCGGGTGGTCATGGGTGTGTGCGGAGCTTTTTATCGGTGGCGGCATCAAGCCCCTTCTCCCTCGGGGAGAAGGGGTTGGGGATGAGGGGGCACTGAGGTCAACGGTGTGCGTTGC
>CAYQRX010000139.1:0-8058 GCA_964419865.1 uncultured Hyphomonas sp.
CGGCAACGTCGCTCCGCAGATTGCAGACCTGAAGGGACACAAAGAGGTCATCGAGCAGACGCAGATTCAGAGGAACTGCATCATCGTTCGGGCAAAGACCCCAGAACCGGAAAGCAAGAAGTCCTGAAGATATAACGCCCCGCGCCGCCCGCGTGGGCGGGCGGGGTTCTGCGTTGAAATGATCCGGCGCGGTCGAAGCATACGAACATCAGATTTCAATACCCTGCCACGGTCACTCCGCGATCCACCCCGATCTTGGCCAGTCCGCGCAAGACGCTGTCGATCTCGTCGGGCGCCATGGCGTAGCCATGGATCGCGCCGCAACAAACGCCGCCGATGGGCCCGGCGCCCGCGCGTCCGGTAGAGTTGGGGGCAATGCCGAACAGGTGATTGCCGTTTCGGCTCTCCAGGTTGGTCACGAAATAATCCCTGATTAGGGTATTGCCCCGCTCTGCGTCGCTGGTGCTCCACGATCCGGTCAGGGTCTGGATCCGCACCGTCCCCGCCTCTCCATCTATCGAGAGGGCGGCGGCGATCCATTGACTGTGCGCCGCCATACCGGACGGCAGGACCGAGGTCGAACCGGTAGATGAGAGCGTAGAGTTCATCGCGATGAGCTCGCCGGAGCGGTGGCTGTTGAGCGTCACGCCCACGCCCCACCGTATGCCGGGAAAACTGTTGAGGTTGAAATTGCCGGAATTGTCTGCCGGCAGGCCCATATCCGTATCACTGCTCAGCATCAGCGCCAGGAGATAGGGATCGGGTACACCGGGGTTCGCCGCCGCCCGATAGACCAGCGCCTGCGTGAACTGCGAGCGCTTGGCCGAGATGCCGGTGTCGATCAGCGTGCCGTTCGGGCTTTCGACCTCCATCCCGAAACTGCGCCGACGCGGTGGCGACCAGCCGCTCAGGACGCGGGCGGGGCCGGATCCCGGGACCCGGTTGGCGAAATCGCCATCGTAGAGGCTGTCGGGGCTCCCCTCGTCCAGCGCCCACAGTCCGAGCGCGCCGGCGGCGGGAATCTCGGTGCCCGGAATGTACCGGATGTTTCGGGGGATGCCCGACCCCGAGAAATCGGCGCCGGGGATGACGATCTGCAATCCAGCCATGGGATGATCTCCTGAATTTAGCTGAGCGGAGCCGAGACATAGGACCGCAGCGGCAGTCCCGGCATTTTGACGTGGATATCGGCGAGGTCGTAGATCACCGTGTCGCCGCGGTAATCGCCCGTCGCCCCATAGGGATGCATGACCCGGCAGCCGGTCAGGTCCTGCGCGGTGTCCACCACCAGGTCCGTGCCCTCGACCCGGACCCGCGTGACCGGCACGGGCGCATCGGTGGCAACGCCGCCGGCGGGGATGATCCAGGGGGCAGCCGGATTGCTGGGCATCCTGACGCTGCTGCCGGAAATCGACAGGCGCACGGTGCGGTTGTTGTTTTCCAAGCCGACGGCGGAAATCTGCGGCCCGAGGCTGAGGTTCTGGCCGCCACGCACGTTGGCGATGGTGCGTGCGATGCGATAGCCCATTGTGTAGGAGCCCAGCATCGACTTGTGGAGATCCAGATAGACGCCGGGCACATCATACATTTCCGGGACGTAATGCGCCCATGGGTGCTCGTCGATAAAGCGCAGATAGGTCCAGCGCACGCCGGCATAGCCGCGTTCGCGGACCTTGCCGATCTCGTCTTCGCGCGGCCCCGGCATCGAGACGTAGACCTGCGGATTGCTCGCCCCGAGGCCGATCAACCACCCCCGGATTTCAGCGAAAAGGGCATTGAGATCGTCCCAATACTGCTGGAGCGTGATCTGCCCCGTCACCAGCGGCATGGTCTCGGCTCCGGCCTGCGCCCAGAAAATATCCTCCGGCACCGGCTGGCCTGCGGTCAGAGCATCCTGAACCTTGGCCTTGAAGGTGGTCAGGGCCGGCCCGTCCGTTTGGGTGTCGTGCATCCACCAGCAATTGTCGGGTTTCGACAGGCTGGAGACAGCCGATGCGCCGGTTGCGCCTTGGATCAGATGCGGCGTCCAGTCGAGCGGCGGGCTGACCCATGCGCCTTGCGCCCGAAAACGCAAATCACCTAGGCCGTCGAGAATGCCGCACGGAAGCCCTTGAAAAAATCCGACCTGATAATGGGACTGGCCGGCGAAGACGATGGAGCGGTCCCGGATCGGGTTGTGCGTATCCTCGATCACCGATCCGGCCAGGACCTCCGCTATCACCGACGCGCCGATCTTGGTGCAGCGCACGATGGTGTTGACGCCCGGACTGCGGCGCAGGCGGTTTCCAGAGCGCCCGGCGAAGCCGAGCTGCGATCTGATATAGGCGTCGTCGTGCAGCAGCCGGATGCCGGCCGAGGCGATCCGGGGCATATAGCCCACCTCGACGCCGGCGCCGGGCGCGGCGCTTTCATAGGTCAATCCGAGAAATGGCGGGCCGATGTGGATTTCTCGGGCGCCGTCGAACTGGCGTGTGGCGATCTGCGCGGCGTCGTCGCTCACCGGCAGTTCGTTGGCCGCCCGGGTTGCGGCAAAGCCGTCCGGATCGCCCGCAGACGACCCGCCGTCGGGCAAAAGCACCTCGCCTCCGCGGGTGACGGCGAGGACCGGATTGCCCTGCTCATCCTCAATGGACAAAACGTAATGCGCATCGCCGCCGGTTACCTGCGCCGACCCGTCCCCAAATGCGAGGGGGAAGCCCAGATCCAGCACCTGCCGGATGGCATGGAAGCCCATCAGCAACCCCGAAGCGTTGCCTACGGAGAACGGATCGTATTCCGGGCGGCTGGACAGACCCTCGCGCGACAGGACCAGCGCCCGGCCGTCTGCGCGATTGGCCACGGCTTCGGTCTGCTCGATCAATTCCTGCTTTGCCTCCAGATCATCCTCCAGCCCTTCGACCGTGTCGATGGGCTGCGTTCCGGTGTGGTTGGCGCGGTCACGGGAGGCGGTGTCGCCGGCCTCGCGGGCCTGCGCCTCGTCGTCAAGCGCGGTCTGGCTCGCCTTGCCGTCCAGCGCGCTTTGCAGCGCGGCGGTGATCGCATCGGACGGCACCCGCATCAAGATACCCCAGCGGGGGCCAGGCTCGGGAAAAAGAGGATCGTCGGCTGAGGCGCCGAACCCGCGCACGACCAGCCAGTCACCATCGGGATGGAACGCCAGCGCCTTGGAGCCCGGCAGAGCGGACTGGCCGGCGCTGACCATTGCCGCGCGCGAGGTAAAAAACGCCCCGCTGTTGGCGAGGTCGGCCTTGCCGTCCAACTCGTCCAGGATGTCCTGCAATGCCGACGGATCGCCCATGGTCTGCGCCATCTGCAACAGGATTTCCCGCAGATCGCGCTTGCTGATCGGCTTGCGGGCCGTGGACCTGTCCCCGATAGGCAGCGCACCGTTGCCGCCGTGCCCATCCCCGGTATAGCCCTCGTGATCCCGAAGAATCCTGTTCAGGTCATCGACAAACGGCATGCGGTTCTCTCCATGCGAAAAACCCCGCACAAGGCGGGGCTGTAGGTCAGTGATTTTGTGTCAGGTCAGGGCGTGGTGATGCTCGCCGGGCCTGCCGGCGTGCCCTCGACGCTGCTGACGTTGGCAGCGACGACCCAATAGTAATAGGTCGTCGCCGGGCTGATCGTGTCGTCCTGGTATTCGCTGATCTGCCCAGATGCGCCGCCCGTCGAGCCGATCATGGTCGCAGTGCCGAAATCATTCGCCCCGTTGCGATAGACGCGGATGCTGGCAAAAGCGCCGGCGGGATTGCGCCACGAGAGGTGGACATACCCCGAACCGTTCGATGGGATCAGTTCAGTCGGTGTTCCGGGCGGCGTGGCATCAACCTGGATGGTGATGCTGCCAAGATCTTCCCAGTCATCCACGCCCTCAAACAGGCCCGTCCAGCGGGCCCGCACAGCATAGATGGCGCTGTCACTGATTGCCGGCGAGGTAGCGATCATCCCGGACGAAACCATTCGCTGCCAGCGACCCGCCTCTGGAGAAATCATGCTGTATTCGGCCTGCACTTCCAGATCGTCCCTGTCGGGGATCGGGACTGCGGCAACCTCGATCACTGCATGCGCCGTAGTGCCGGTCGTGTTGATGATCCGCTGTGTCACCACCGCATCCAGTTCGGGCGGCCCGTCCAGTTCCGGGGTCGGCGGCGCGACGATCAATTCGCCCTCTTCCTCGGGGTCCCATGCCTCGGATGCACGGTCCACCTTCGCCAGTTCGATCCGGCATTCCAGATTGATCGGATCGAACTGATGGTTCAGCACCTCGTATTCCCCGACGATCTGCCGCCCGCTGCTATCCTCGGGCCGGTAATCCAGCAGGATGGTATGGCGCTGGCCGGCGAAGCGCGGATAGCGCGCCTTCAGGCCGACAAGGTTGGTGACGATTTCGACCTTCGCACGGTTGTCGTCGTGGATCTGCTTCTTCGCCAGACGGCGCGCCTGCGACTGGTTCGGACACATCTCCATGCGATACTCGGCCGATACCTCGCCTTCCTCGGCCAGCCGATCCTCATCCCTCCACGGCTCCAATTCAGTGATTTCGAACCGCTGCGCCTCTGAAAGAAAGAACGGGATCAGAACGTTATACCCCTCACGCTCGTTGATCGCTTCTTTCGTAACAATGGACGAAATGTCCTTGGCGGTCAGGGTGCAAGCCGGCGTGCCGAAGCTGCCGCCGATCAGGCCAATCTTGCCGTCCTGCGTCTCATAGACCCGGATGCCGCTGCTGGCGTGCATGCGGTCCAGCACATCGACCGGGCCTTCGTCCAGCGTCCAGTAGCCCCAGAGCCGCAGGTTCGGCGCCGTGCCCCCGGCCTTCTGCGGGATCGGCAGGTCCGCCACATCGGCCATGGATTCGACGCTGGACCAGTCCACCTCGCCCGACGCCAGCCGGTAGCCGTCCGCATGGGTCAGGTAATGCGCGATGACCAGCGCAGCATTGTCGCCATAGGCCGAGGTGTTGCTGCGCGGATCATGGATCGCCTGTCCCTCGATCACCCATTGATAGGTGGTGTTGTAGGACTTCGGAAAGACCTTGGCAAAATCCTCGGCCTTGGGCGCCTTCGCCGTGACCAAGAACGTCGCCTGCCCTTGAAGTCTCCGGGATGCGTCCCACGTCGCCGGGAACGCGCTGGACAGAATGCCGTAATTTCCGCCCTGCCCCGAGCCGTTGCGCGTCCTGACCGTGACGAAGCCTGCCTTGTCGGTGCTGGTCACAACGCCATTGCCATCGAGCGTCACCGGCTCCCCGTCGATCCAGAACGCCACGAAACCGTTGATCTGGCCGTGATTGACCACGACCAGTTGATAGAGCGTCCCGGATTTGGCGTGGAAGAAAGCCCGGATGCCGCCCGCAAGGTTCCTGCCGACATAGATCCGACGCGGCGCCTCGGTCTGGTTGATGACCGCCTGGATTTCCGAGACGGGGATGTTGATCTTCGGAGCCAGCAGGCGGGAAACGCCGATGGCGATGGCGGCCGCGGCCACCTGCCCCACCGCCATGCCGATGCCGGCTGCACCATAGAAGCCGAATTGAGCCACCAGCGCATTGGCGAAGATGGCATTGAACCCGGCCGTGACCCATGCCGCGATAGTGCTGAAAACCGCCATTACTTCACCATCTGGATTTCGGCGACCCGGTATCCCGACCGCTCAAGGATGCGCTGCGCCCCGCCGCCGTTGCAGGTCATCTTGACAAGGGTTGCGCCCTGCCCCTCGGCCCAGGCCTCGAAGGCCCGCAGCAGGGCCAGCCCCGACCGATCCTCGGCATACCAGCCAAGTTCGATTGCCACCGGGGTCGGGCTGATCACCGTTTCCGAGATGCAGCCCGCGATGAACCCGCCGCCCGAGACAAGGACCACGCCTCGGGGATCATTGATCAGCCGGGCCAGCGTCTCGCCGGTCCAGAGGCGGTCCACGCGCTGCGGGCCGTTCACTGCCGCGACAAGCCGTCCGATCATGTCGATGATGCAGGGAACGTCCTGCATCGTGGCGGGGCGGATCAACTGCCGGAGACCTGATTCAGCCATGCGAAATCCCCGAATGCATCACGGGCAGCAGCGTTATAGGCGCGGGCAGCATCACTCCGATCTTCAAAGCGGCCCAAGTTGACCTTCACCCCACCTGTCTTGATGTGCGCTTTCCATTTTTTCGCTTCCGCATCCCACGACACGCCTTTGAAGCCACCACTGTTATTGCATTGGAGACGCCGATTCCTTGCATTCTCAGCCGGGGTTGCTAGGCGAAGGTTTGCAATCCTGTTGTCGGATCGGTTTCCGTTGATATGGTCGATGTGTCCAATCGGCCATTCTCCATAATGCATTGCCCAAGCCACCCGATGGGCTTTGAGGGCGACCGAGAGGACCTTGGCGCACCTATAGCCAGACACCTCCGTTCCGGTGAACGCTTCCCTGCCAGCAAACCTCTTGTTCCAGCAACCGAATGCCCGATCATCAGCAAACATGTCCCGGCGGCGCTCTTTCCAGAACAACCTTCCCGTCTCCGGGTTGTAGCGCAGCAATTGACGAAGAACCTCCGGGGAGGGTAACTGGCGATTAGCCATGACGCGATCTCCATACGATCCGTTGCGGTTAGGCCCAGACTGGCGTTGGTAGCGCCTGCTGGGCCGGTTCATTGTATAGGATGCTGATTCTTATGTGAATCTTTCAGTTTCCGGAAATCCAGGTCACTGCCTTATCCTTGAGCGTCGGCAGCAGCTCCAGCCCGGTATCGCCGGGATAGCGGCGCTGCTGGTCCGTATGCGTCCATCGCCCATAGGGCGGCTTGCCCTGCTGCGACATGCGCCCGTAGCATTCCAGTTCGATGGTGCGGGCGTCGGCGCTGGACGTGCTGGTCATGTCCTTCATGCGGCCGACGAACACGCTGATCGGATCGCCGATCAGCCGCCCCCGATGCTCGCCGTCGCGCTCGTCCGTCGCGAAAAGCTGATACAGCACCTGCACCCGGCGCCCGTTCACCTCGGCGCCCTGATCGTCGCACAGCGCGATCATCTCGGGCGAGGCGTTCGGGATCGTGAACCGCACCATGCCGGCCGACATGCCGTAGGTCAGTTCCATGGCGCTGATCTGGATCACGTCGCCCGTGCCCTGATACTCGACCCCGCCAGCGGTCAGCGGGCCATAGCCGAGCCACCAGTTCTTGGGGCTGGTCTTGAAATCCATCTGGCACAGGATCGTGCAGCCGGTGACGCCGTTGCGCAGAACCTCGTCTGGAATGTCGTGGATGCTCATCAGAACGCCTCCACCAGCGACAGGGCCGAGGAACGGAAGCGCCCCGTCCCGAGGCCGATCTGGTCGCCGCTCTCCATCATCACCTTGAGCCGTAGCTGATCCACGATCACCACGGCCCCGGACGGCTGCGCTTCGCGGATGTTCGGCATGATCGAAACCCGGATCGCCGTCTCGCTCTCCCCGATTGAGGTGGTGTTGACCACCTGATGCAGCCGGTCTCCCAGGCTGATGAAATGGCCCGGCCACAGTTGCGACAGGGCCGGCTTGTTGACGTCGATGTAGCTGGCCCGGTGCGCAGCGGCAGCGCGCAGAGTGAAGCCGTCGAACGGCTCGCCGAGGAAGCCGACATGATCGAAGGTATAGGCCGGGGCCATGTCGCAGCCGGTCAGCCGCCGGCCGCGCTGGTCATTGGGCCGCCATTGCGTGCAGACCGGGACGACGCAGGTGGTGCCCGCCGCGCTCATTTGGGTGATGAACGACGACAGGGCCAGATGCGACTGCATGTCATGGGCCAGCACAGTCATGTCCAGCCGCCAGAAGCCGTTCAGCGTCGGCTTGGCGAAGGTCTCGCCGTCGATGTTGGTGAAGGGCTGGAAGCGCAGCCCTTCAAGCTTCGGCACCGAGGATTGCAGCTTGACCGGGAACGGAAACGAAACCTGCATCAGCGGCCACCCCTAAGATATTGCTGGTCCGACTGACGGCGGTTATTCGAGGCGATGGCCTGCGAAACAGTCAGGATCACCTCGTCCTTGGTCACGTAATCGGCCGAAACCATCGCGCCGGGGGCGTTGTTGTTGATGGTGAT
>CAYQRX010000140.1:0-8029 GCA_964419865.1 uncultured Hyphomonas sp.
ACTGCCTTTGAAGAGGAAGCCGGCAACATGACCTCCATCGCAGATATTGAAGCCCGGGTCATCGCCCAGATTGGCGAGGAGGGCCCGCAGCTCGGCAAGGAGCTTGCTTTTGCCATGGCCGATGTGCCGGTCCTGGCGCTGTGGCAGGCCTGTTTCCGCAGCCGCGCCTTCCTGATCTCCCACTTCGCGAGCTATTATCTGCGCTATGACATCACGCGCGCAGACCAGGTACGTCTCAGCCCGTCGATCCTGCGCGATTTTCTGTCCTTTACCCTGTTCGGCCTGCCGGGCCAGCAGGAGGACATGATCGAACGCCAGGGCTCCCTGTCCAACATGCACCGCGAGATCAGCCGTGAGAAGATTGCGCTCGCCCAGTCGGTGATGAAATCGGTCTTCCTGAAACTCACCCGTGAGACCCGCAGCCAGCTTTGCGCCTTCATCGCCGGCGACCTCGCCTATTTCCTCGCCCATAACGAGCCGCGCGAGCATGCTGCCTCCGGCGAGATGGTGAAAGGCTCGGATGTCGACATCGTCATCATCCTCTCCGACGACCTGCCAGGTGAGGTCCAGGAGACGATCGACGGCGAGATGGTCCGGCTGAAATCGGTCTATCTGCGCCACCCCGCCCACCGCCAGGAGATCGACTTCATAACCAAGCGCAAGTCGGTGATGGAGCGTCAGTTCGGCTATGGCGATATCCATGACAAGATCGCCAGCAAGATTGCCTATGAATCGATGTTCCTCGGCGGCTCGCTGACCCTCTATATGGAGGTGCGCGAGGCGATGACGCGCCTTGGCGTTGACAAGCTGATCGAGGCCGATTTCGAACATGCGCTGAAGGACCGCAAGAATGCGACGCGCAAGCTGCTGAACGCAGACGCCGCCTCAATTGATGACGAGATGCGCTCGCTGTTCTATTTCTCGCAGGAGCGGGTCGAGTTTTCCTGAAGGCGTGCTGACACAGGCTGAAACCAAGTGTGACTGGAAAAGCCGGCCCCGGCGCGCCAGAGAGCGGCGCATATCCAGACAAGGACCGTTCAATATCATGCAGTTCATCGACCTTCAGGCCCAGCGCCGCCGCATCGAGACCCAGATCAACACGGCCGTGCAGCGCGTCATCGAGAGCGGGCGCTATGTGCTTGGGCCGGAAGTGGGCGAGCTGGAGACGCAGCTCGCCGCCTGGTGCGGGGCGAGACATGCGGTGAGCTGCGCGAATGGCACCGATGCGCTGGCGCTCGCGCTGATGGCGTGGGAGCTCAAACCCGGGGACGCTGTGTTCTGCCCGAGCTTCACATTCGTCGCGACAGCGCAGGTCGTGCCCTGGCTCGGGGCCGCGCCGGTGTTTGTCGATATTCTTCCGGACACCTACAATATGGACCCGGCGAGCCTTGAGACGCAGATTGCGCGCGTGAAGACGGAAGGAAAACTGAAGCCGCGTGTCGTGATCGCCGTCGACCTGTTCGGCCAGCCGGCGGATTATCCGGCGATTCGGGCCATCTGCGAGCGGGAAGGTCTGAAGCTGATTTCCGATACGGCGCAGGGTTATGGCTGCACGCTGGACGGCAGGCATCCCTCCGACTGGGCCGATATTGCCACGACGAGTTTTTTCCCGGCCAAGCCCCTTGGCTGTTACGGTGATGGCGGGGCGATTGTGACCAATGACAGCGCGCTGGCCGAGCTGATCGAGTCGCTGCGCGTTTATGGCAAGGTGACGCCGACAGACGCGGCGCAGCGCAATTTCCACCATGACCCCAAATACCTTTCGCTCCGTGTGGGGATGAACTCACGGCTGGACACGATCCAGGCGGCAATCCTGCTGGAGAAGCTGAAGATCTTTGCCGACGAGATCGAGAAGCGCGAAGCGGTTGCCCGCCGCTATACGCAGGCGCTGGAGGGCAAGGTGCGCCGGGTGCCGAAGGTGATCGCGGGCGGGCAGAGCGTGTGGGCACAATATGTCATCGAGCATGAGGCGCGCGACGGCCTGCAGGCGCATCTGACGGCGCAGGGCATTCCCAGCATGGTCTACTATCCGGTGCCGATCCACCAGCAGGATTTTGCCGCGCGTTTTGCGCCGCCCGCGGGAAGCCTGCCGGTGACGGAAGAAGCGAGCCGCCATGTGCTGGCCCTGCCGATGCATCCTTATCTGGGGGCGGAGGATCAAGACCGCGTGGTTGAGGCGGTGCTGGAGTTTGGCAGCTCGTGAGCTTAAGGCAGCCATAAGGGCTTTCTTGGGCGTGACCTCGACTTTTGCCGCCCCTCCCGTCAAGTCCAAAAATAAGTCCGGAGGGAGGTGCAGGCGTCCTCGGTTCCCGCTTAGCCAGACGGTGCAACGAAACTGCGGGCAACAACACCCGGATACTGACGCAGATCCAGCGGCCGAAAGCCAGCGCCGGAGAGCCGCTGCCTTGCATATTCATCAAACTCCGGCCCGCAAAACATGTCCGTTCGCAAGGACGCAACGGAGTCATACGTTTGTGCGAGGATCGACCAGTCGCCAACCAAGCGTTTGCCTGGTGTGTACAGGGCGTCAAGGGCCGCGTGGAAATCATTGTTGCGTTCGGCCACGGGGAGCGATGAAATGTGCTGCCAGATGTCATCATCCACGAACGCCAGCGTCCCGTCCGGGCGCAGGAGGTATATGTCGGCATCTCCGGCATAAAAGCTGACGGTGGGATAACTGAAGCTTGAACAAAGGACCAAGGCGACACGTTCATGCCCGGCAAGCGAGCCGGCAACTCCATCGCGCCAGTTCTGAATACTGTGTCCGCCAAGATTGGTGCCGTCAGCCGGGCGCCAGATATAGGCCGCTGTCGAGGCAGCGCTGGCAGCAACCACCAGTGCGGTCATAAGGTATGCCAGCCCTCTTGGTTTGAAATAGGCCGCAGCTGCGCCGTACATCAGTGCACTGCCCAGCAGCGCCGGAAGTATCACGCGTTCCATGAAGACCGGTTTGTAGATGAAACCGAAGCTCCACATGAACAATGGTAAAATCAGTACATGGAATATGATCATCACCAATAGGAAACGATCACGTGAGAGGGCAGCGATGGCCCCGAGCGCCAATGCGACAACCGCAATAATGACACCGAGCGGAGTTGATCGATTAGGCAGGATGACAACAAGAAGAGTACGGACCGCTTCTGCCGGTGTGGCCTGCTGGAGCCAGCTGAAGTCTTCCGAAGTCGATGTGATCACGATCAACCAGGGGATCCAGGCGACTACGACTGGCATATTCAGGAGTATGATCTTCCCTGACATAGCGAACAGCCGGCGCGGCGTGGTGATCAGGACATAGGCCATACAGGCCACGTTCATCCAGAAAATGTAGAAAACGGAAGTGTTATGTGTGTAGAGCGCAGCAATTGCGACAGTAACATAGACAATCGCCCAACTATACAAACGGCGCTGATTGCTAGTAGGTGTATCCGTCAGGTGGCGTGCCACTTGGTAGAGCGCGGCAGAAAGCGTGAAGAACAAAAATAACAGGAGCGCGTAATTGCGCCCATTATTGGCATAGACAAGATGGGTGAAGGACAGGCTGGTCACCGCAAGCGCAGTCAGCGCGCCAAAGTTTCCGAGCATCCAGCGAGCGAGCAGGTAAACGGGAAATAGCGCAAGCGTAGAGGCGAGAACAGACAGCAAGCGAAGTGAAAACTCAGACTGTTCGAAGGCCAGGAATGGTTTGACCAGCGTGTAGTAGAGCGGCGGGTGAACATCCATCGGGATGGTCCACAACTGCCATGCAGGTATTTGCGAGGTCGCCAGCGTGTACCCTTCGTCAACCCACAGCGAATCTTGCCCGGCGGTCGCCAACCTGCACAACAGGCCAAGCCCGATCAGGCCGGTCGCAGCGATGATTTCCGTGCGAAGCGAAACACTGCGCGGCGACGCATTGAACAGATTGTCGAGGATTTTCATGGAGAATGTCGTTTCCCGCTAAACGCCCAGAGTTTGCTGGCCAAGTAAAGGAAGCCGGCGACGCAGATGATCGTACAGCCAAGGACCGTTCTATGCGGATAACCCTGGTGCTCGGCAAACCAGACCACGCTCGAATGGTTGAGAGCAAAACCAATAGCTGCAAGCACGAAGAATCTGACAGCCGACTGGCGTGTAACGTCTGCCTTGCGTCCATAACGGCGGGCAGAAAAGGTCAGGAAGGCATGACCCAAATAGCTTACTGGCAATGCACCCAGGAATCCGACGATGTTCGCCATGCTGATTGAGGAGTTCAGGACTTCCACGAGCACCACGGCAACCGCGAAATGGGTCAGCGAAGCGCCTACGCCGACCAGCCCGAAAAAGAAGACCTCGACTACGTTCGGGTTTATCCGCAGCGGCTTCATTTCGGCTGAGCAGCTGGTTGTGCGGGCCGCACGACTGTTTGGTCCGTGCTACCTATCATCTGCGGCTCCGCGCTTTCGAAGCCCTCGATTTCGTTGATCAGATAAATAGGGCGCTGCTTGACCTCGACGAAGATGCGCGCGACGTACTCGCCGAGGGCGCCTAAGCTGATCATCATTACACCGTTGAAAAACAGGATCACCGAAATCGTCGATGCATAGCCAGGGACGTCAACCCCGGTCAGAAGGGTACGGGTGATCAGATAGATCATGTAGAAAACCGAGATCATGCTGAGCACGACGCCGAAATAGGACCATATCTTGAGCGGCATGGAACTGAACGACAGCATGCCGTCCAGGGCAAAATTCCACAACTTCAGATAATTGAACTTGGTCGTGCCAGCTTCTCGCGGCTGGCGAACATAATCCAAGGTCACCTGACGAAAGCCAACCCATGCAAAAAGGCCCTTCATGAAACGTGACCGCTCTGGCAACTGCTTCATGGCGTCGACAACGACCCGGTCCATCAGCCTGAAGTCGCCAACGTTCTCAGGAATTCCGGGTTTGCTCATCTTCGCAAACAAGGCGTAAAAGGATCTTGATGTCAGCCTCTTGAGGAATGTGTCTGAGCTCCGGTCAATGCGACGTGCGAGCACAACTTGCGCGCCATCCTTCCAGGCCGAGTACATGTCAACGAGCAACTCAGGCGGGTCCTGAAGGTCTGCGTCGATCGGCACCACGGCCCGTCCACTCGCGATGTCGATACCAGCCGTCAGGGCCGCTTCCTTGCCAAAATTTCGTGACAGGTTGATCAGCTTGATGCGTGTATTGGTTGCGCGGTGCTCTCGCAGTCGCTGGAGCGTGTTATCGCTGCTGCCGTCATTGATGCAGATGATCTCATAGTCCGGCGTCAAGCCTTCGAGGATTTGCTCGACAGTCTGAAAGAAAAGCGAGCAGCTTTCCTCTTCATTGTGCATCGGTACGACAAGCGAAAGCTCCGGCGCATTTTTCTGTCGGATCTTGTCTGAGCACGCGTCCAAAATGTCCCCTCCAACATAAATGCGTGAACACCATAGCGGACGGCTGAGTGCAAGGCACGTGCCAAGGGCGCGCGTGCAAAGCCAAGTGAGTTGTTATCCAATGAAAGCGGTGTTGGATTTCATCAGGATTGTCGTGGCATTCTTTGAATCGAATAGGTCTCTCCTCACGACGAAATATTTATTCGATGCAATCTGGCAATACCATCCTTTTCGGGCGCGGGGCAGTTGTCACTTGCGAAGCGCCGGCAACCGGACAGGACGCGCCCCGTCCGCGAGGAACATAGGCAGTATCACAAGGCCGGCTCCTCCTGCTGGTAGCGGGCTATGAGGGGGACAGGTACCCGGCTTGTCCCCCAAAGTATCGTCAGTTCACCAGCCGTTTCAGCTCGCCCGCAAGGTCGGTCTTCTCCCAGGTGAAGGTGCCGTCCGTGCCCGGAACGCGGCCGAAGTGGCCATAGGCAGCCGTCGGCGCGTAGATGGGGTTGGCAAGCTTCAGATGGGTGCGGATGCCCTTGGGCGAGAGGTCGAAGAGCTCGCGCAGGGCCTTGGCGATGCGCGCCTCGTCGGCCTGGCCGGTGCCGTGAGTGTCGACATAGATCGACAGCGGCTGGGCAACACCGATCGCATAGGAGACCTGGATGGTGCAGCGGCTGGCGAGGCCGGCGGCGACGATGTTCTTGGCAAGATAACGCGTGGCATAAGCGGCCGAGCGGTCGACCTTGGACGGGTCTTTCCCGGAGAAAGCCCCGCCGCCATGCGGGGCGGCCCCGCCATAGGTGTCGACGATGATCTTGCGCCCCGTCAGGCCGGTATCGCCGTCAGGGCCGCCGATGACGAAGCTGCCGGTGGGGTTGATGTAGAACTTGTCCTCCGGCGGGAACCAGCCTTCGGGGAGGACTTGCTTGACCACCGGGCGGATGATCTCGCGCAGCTCGTCCTGGCTGACACCGGCCTTGTGCTGGTGGGAGACGACGACGGCGTTGACGCCGACGGGCCGCGAGCCCTGATATTGCAGCGTCACCTGGCTCTTGGCATCGGGCTCCAGCTCAGGGTTCTTGCCGGAATGACGAAGCTGCGCGAGCTTCTGGAGGATCTGGTGGGAGTAGACGAGTGTGGCCGGCATCAGCTCCGGCGTCTCGTCTGTTGCATAGCCGAACATGATGCCCTGGTCACCGGCGCCTTCTTCCTTGAACAGGCCCTGGCCTTCCTCGACGCCCTGGGCGATTTCGGCGGATTGTTCGTGGACGTGGTTTTCGACAACCATGTTCTTCCAGTGGAAGCCGTCCTGTTCATAGCCGATCTTCTTGACCACGGCGCGGGCCGTCTCGTTCATCTCGTCATGCGTGACGACTGCGCCATTATTGGTGCGCACTTCGCCGGCGAGGACGACGCGGTTGGTCGTGCAGAGGGTTTCCACGGCAACTTTCGAGGTCGGGTCCCGGCTCAGAAACAGATCGACGATGGCGTCGGAAATCTGGTCGGACACCTTGTCGGGATGGCCTTCGGCGACGCTCTCGCTGGTGAACTCATGAGATCTGAGGGGCATTGGAGGGGCTCCTGTTGGAAAAGTGTGGGCTATCTGGCGAAGACGACGGTCCGGCCGGAATTGAGGAAGATGCGGTGTTCGGCATGGGCCTTGACCGCGCGCAGGAGGGCGATGCCCTCGATATGGCGTCCGGTCTCGACCATGTCTTCAGGTGTGAAACTGTGGTCGATGGCTTCGGTTGCCTGGGTGATGATCGGGCCTTCATCGAGGTCCGCGGTGACATAATGGGCGGTCGCGCCGATCACCTTCACGCCGCGCGCATGGGCCTGATGATAGGGCTGGGCGCCCTTGAAGCCGGGCAGGAAGGAGTGGTGGATGTTAATGACGCGGCCTTCGAGCCGGGCGCAGGCCTCTTCGCTCAGCACCTGCATATAGCGGGCGAGCACGACGAGCTCGGAGCGGGTTTGCGCGATGATGTCATAGAGGCGCGCTTCGGCTTCCGGCTTGGTTGCGGCTGTGACCGGCACATGGAACCAGGGCAGGCCCCAATGGGCGAAGCTGGCTTTCAGCGTGTCATGATTGGACACGATGCCCGTCACCTCGATCGGCAGCTCGCCCCGGCGCGCGGCATAGAGCAGCGTGTTGGCGCAGTGGTCCGATTTCGACACCATCAGCAGGGTGCGCAGCTTCTCGTCCGATGAGCGGATCAGCCAGTCGGCATCAAGGCTGGTGGCGAGCGGCGCCATCCCGGCCCGGACCTGGTCCAAAGCGGCGCCATTGCCCGGCGGGGTAAAGACCAGCCGGGCAAAGAAGCGGCGCGTCTGAGGGTCGCCGAAGGTGCGCGAGGACACGATGAAACAGCCATGCTCTTCCATGAACCGGGCAAGGCTTGCCACCAGCCCGACCTTGTCGGGGCAGCTCAGGGTAAGGATAAAGGTCTGCGACAATCGTGTCCCCTGGCGGCGGATCAGTAGCGGTAATGATCCGGCTTGAACGGGCCGGCGGTCTCGACGCCGATATAGCTCGCCTGGTCTTCCGACAGCTCGGTCAGCTTGACGCCGAGCTTGGCGAGGTGGAGGCGGGCAACCTTCTCATCGAGATGTTTCGGCAGGGTGTAGACCTTGTTTTCGTATGCGCTGCCTTTGGTCCAGAGCTCGATCTGG